>DASTJB010000198.1:0-14208 GCA_035717005.1 Candidatus Angelobacter sp. | reverse complement strand
GATCGCCCGCCGGTGCTGCCGCCGCCGGGCGTGGACAAGCCCGAGGTGGCCACGCAGCAACAGAACGCCAATCCGGGAGGCCGATAATGCGCCGCTTCATCGCAACTCTTCTTCTTGTCTCCGTTCTCTCGGTCGCGGCCCTGGCCGGCGACAATGCCCAGCCTCCCGCAACCTCCGCGGCCCTGGACGATCATGGCGACCCGGTGCTCAAAGCCATGATCGCCGAGTTGAAGCGCTCGCAGGAAAAGCTCCAGCTGGGGCAGCTTCAGCGTCCTTATTACATCGACTATCAGGTGACCGAGCTTCAGGACAGGATGGCCGACGCCACGCTGGGCGCGTTGCGCACGGACCAGGTCAATGCCGGACGTCTGGTGCGCGTAGTGGTCCGCATCGGCGACTACAAGCAGGACAGCTACTTCGGCGAGGGCATGGGCGCCGTGGAAGTCATGCCTACTGACAATCAGGAGCTCGCCTTGCGCCGCCAGCTCTGGCTCGCCACCGACAAGGCTTACAAGAACGCGCTGACCGGCTTCACCGAAAAACAGGCCGCACTCAAGAACGTGGAAACGGAAAACGACCTGGCCGATTTTTCCCAGGAGAAGCCCGCGCAATCGCTGCGCGACGTGGTCACTCCGGGTGCGGATCCGGGCAAGTGGAAAGAGATGTTGCGTTCCACTTCTGACCTTTTTCGCACGGATCCCACGCTCGCGAGCTCCAGCGCCTACCTGAACTTCCGCGTTTTGAACCGTTATTTCGTAAACACGGAAGGGACCGTCACGCGCAGCGGCAAGGCGGTCTATACGTACATTTTTTCCGGCGCGACCCAGGCCGATGACGGCATGTGGCTTGAGCGCAGCCACGGATGGATCGTTACCCGTCAGGAAGAGCTGCCGAGGCAGGATGAGGTCCAGAGCGAAGCCAGGAAGCTGATCGCCACCTTCGCCGCGCTTAAAAAAGCGCCGCTGGTTGAGGATGACTACCGCGGTCCCGTGCTCTTCTCCGCCGATGCCGCCACATCGCTCTTCGAGCGCCTGATCGTGCCCAACATTCTCGGCATTCGACCGGATCTGGGCAATCCGGCGCGCACCAACGGAGAATTCGCTTCCTATTACAAACAGCGCGTGCTCCCGGAAATGTTCACCGTGGTGGATGATCCGAAGGCAAAAGAGATTGACCACCAGACGCTTGCCGGCAGTTACGACGTGGATGACGAAGGCGTCGAAGCCCAGACTGTAACTGTAGTCGATAAAGGCGTGCTGATGAATTACCTGCTGGGACGCGCGCCGATCCGCGACTTCCCTCATTCAAACGGCCACGGACGCACCGCTCTGGCCGGAGCGCCGCGCCCGCAAATCTCCAACCTGATCTTCAAGGCTGCGAACGCCGTCTCCTTCGACCAGCTGAAGCAGAAGCTGATCCAGATGTGCAAAGACCAGGGCCGGCCCTATGGTTACTACGTGGAAACCACCGGACCACAGCTCTCGCCCCGCCTGCTGTGGCGCGTCTACGTGAGTGATGGACACATGGAACTGGTCCGCGGAGCGGTCTTCAAGCAGCTGGATACGCGCGCCCTGCGCAGCGACATTGTTGCCGCCGGAAATGACACCTATATCTACAACCGCGCCGAGCCCCTGCCCAGCGCGATTGTGGCGCCGTCGCTTCTTTTTGGCGAATTGGAAATCCAGCGCGCCAACCGCACGCGGGAAAAGCTGCCCACGTATCCCGCGCCGTCGCTGAGCACGGTGACGGCGACGAAGTAACGTTCTTACCACAGAGGACACGGAGGAGCACGGAGGCTTTTTCTGAAATTCCGAGCGCAGCGAGGAATCCCTATCGCCTTGCAGGAGGCTGGGTTTGGAGAATTGGCTCACCAAAGCACAGAATAGCTTCCCGGAGCTGCAGGGTTTCTTGTTTGAGCAACATTTCCACGACACTCCGATGGCGTTATGGATCGATCTTTTCGATCTCCTACAGATGGCTTATGCGCAACAACCCGCCAATGACGATCTGATCGGAAGAATCTACGATTACGCCGCGTGGTGTTTTGCGCAGCCTGATGCGGACGATGTTGAAAACGACTTATCCGACGCGACGGCTGTTGGGTTTATAGAAAGCATTCCGCTCGCGAAGAAGGCGTGTGAAGATTTATATCGATGGATGTCGATCGAATCTTTTGAAGGCTTTAAAAATCTCTTTCGCTACCATCTTTCTGAGGAGCAATACGAGGTTTTTCGCGAAGATTTCCTTCGCAAGAAGAATACTTATTCCGGCCCGTCACGCCTTTCGATGAGCTTTCCTGCAGGAAATTTCTCCGCCTGCGCGGAACCATTTACTATAGGGTTTCCTCGCGCCTGCCGGCGCTCGGAATGTGAAAACAGATGGGCCGCATCCACGTACTTCCCGAGCACGTCGCCAACAAGATCGCCGCGGGCGAAGTCGTGGAGCGCCCGGCTTCGGTGCTGAAGGAGCTGCTGGAAAACGCGCTCGACGCCGGGGCTACGCGCATTCGCGTGCAGGTCGAGGGCGGCGGCAAAAAACTGATCCAGGTCACTGACAACGGCTGCGGCATGCTGCGCGACGACGCCCTGCTGGCCTTCGAGCGCCATGCGACCTCCAAAATCCAGGATGCTGAAGACCTCCTGAACATTCACACGCTCGGCTTCCGCGGCGAAGCCCTGCCCTCGATTGCGTCGGTGTCACGCACACTGCTGGAGACGCGTGATCCCGACGAGGCGAGCGGAACCGTGGTCGAGATCGCCGGCGGCAAGATCCTCCGCGTGGAAGAGGCTGGGCTGCCGGCCGGGACATCGCTCGCGGTACGCGATCTTTTTTTCAACACCCCGGCGCGCAAAAAATTCCTGAAGGCTGAATCAACCGAGCTTTCGCACCTCGCTTCGCTGGTCACGCATTACGCGCTGGCGCATCCGGAAAAACATTTTGAGCTGCACTCCGCGACCGACGCCATGCTGATCGCCGCGCCGGTGACCTCGCACTCAGACCGCATCTACCAGATCTTCGGGCGCGAGACGCTGGACCAGCTCGTCCCCCTCGCCGCAACCATGAAGCTGGAGCGGGTGGGCATTCCTGAGCCGCCGCCCTGGCGCCGCGGCGAGGAGTATCAGCCGCCCGTCCCCGGCGACATTCGCCTCCACGGCTTCATCTCCAAGCCGGAGCTGCAAAAGTTGAACCGCAATTCGATCTTCGTCTTCGTGAACGGGCGCCTGATCCGTGACAAGCTGGTGCAGCACGCGCTGACCGAAGGCTACCGCAACATTCTCCCTCCAACGGTTTTCCCGGTGGTACTGCTGTTCATCGAGTTACCAAATGAAGAGGTCGACGCCAACGTGCATCCCTCGAAGACCGAGGTGCGCTTCCGCCAGCAGTCGCTGGTGCATGACTTTGTTCGCGACTCGGTACGCGCGGCGCTGATGAAGGCGCGCCCCGTGCCGCAATTCACGCGCGAGATCACCGCTCAACCCACCGCCTCCCAGGGCTTGAGCCCGGGCGCGGCGATGATGGCCGCGCAGGCCACAGGCCAGCCCGACTTCGCATTGCGCCCGCCGGCCCAGCCTGCCATCAATGAGCGTCTGCAATTTTCCGGGGAGCCGATTGCGCTCGAAGGCAACATGACCATCAGCGGATTTGGCCCCGTACCGGCGCCCACCATGGCACAGCCCGTGAACGGCCAGGCCGACGCATGCGGTAACATCCTTGCCGACGAGCCGCAGGCCATCGTGGATCAGCTCGCGCTGGCCAGCCTGAAGCCGCTGGGGCAGGTGCGCGATTCGTTCATCCTGGCCGTGAATCCTGACGGGCTGTGGATCATCGACCAGCACGTGGCGCACGAGCGCGTGCTGTTTGAGAAAATCCTGCGCGAACGCGCTCAGAACAGCCCCGGCCACGAAGGCCAGCGCCTGCTCATGCCGCTGATCGTGGAACTCACGCCCGGCCAGCAGGCGGTGTTTACAGAAATCTCGGAAGAATTGCAGCGCAATGGCTTTGAGGTCGAGCTGTTTGGAACACGCACCATCGCGGTAAAGACCGCGCCGGGGGGCGTGAGCGCTTCGGACGTGGAGAAGATGCTGCTCGAACTTCTGGACCAGTTCCAGCGCGAAGAGCAGGTGTTGAATCTGGAAAAGATCCGGGCGCGGATTGCCGCTTCCATCGCCTGCCACGCCGCCATCAAGATCAACATGCCGCTGGAGCAGAACAAAATGGAGTGGCTGCTCAAGGAGCTGGCCAAGACGGAGTGCCCGATGAGTTGCCCGCACGGGCGCCCGGTGGTGCTGCGGTATTCTGTAAAGGAGATTCAAAAAGCCTTCAAGCGGATCTGATCAACCAAATGACCGAACAGGAACTGGAACAACAGCGAGCGGCCAACTGGCGCACCGGCGGCCTGCCTGTACGCACCATTGAAGATGCCCGCAGCTTTATCGACGCCGTGGGCTTCTGCCTGACGTACCCGGAGCGCGCGCTGCCGCTGGCGCCGACCTTCATCGGCGCGTACGTGGGCTCGGCCGCGGGTTTGCCGGACGCAAAGCACGCCTTCGCCGATCCGCGCGCGCAGGAAGCCACTGAACTCATGGTGAGACTTCTGCGGGAGAAGGCTGCGTTTGAGTTGAACCTGCCCGGCGATGCCAACCTGATCGTTTCTGCCGCTCTGTTCCCTTACTTTTACGCTCTGCTGGGCGACCGCACCCCGAAGGCCCCGCCTACCAAAAAAGCGCAGGGGGCGGCCGTATCTGAGCTGGCAGTGCGCGTCTTCGACGTTCTCAAGAAAAGCGGGCCGATGAGTAAGGGACAGCTCCAGGCGAAGGTCGCGCGCGAACCCAGCCTGGCGGCGCTGGACCGCGCCCTGGGCGAGTTGTGGTCAATCCTGAAAATCACGCGCGTGGGTTACACTCCGGGCGAAGGCGCCCTGTGGGACGTGCTTTACCGTTGGGCCCCGGAGGCGCTGAAAGAAGCGATCGACATCTCGCAGCCGGAGGCCATCTCCGCGCTGTTGAGCCGTTATCTTGAATCGGTAGTGGCGGCCGAGCAGGAGGAGATCGAGCAGTTCTTCTCGCATCTGGTTTCCCGGTCCAAGGTGCGCGAAGCGGTGAACATGCTGCTTCAGGCACGCGAGCTGAGCTTTGTAACCGTGGGCAACAAGTCTTTGATCCGCATGACTCCGCCCTCTGACCAGCAGCGGAGGCGGCATGGGTAACGGCAATGCCGGCGGTAACGCCGATGCCAGGTTCGATTCTGCGGCGCAAAGCGCAGCCAAATCCGCCCCCGGAAAGAAACTGGTGATCGCCATCGACGGCCCCGCGGGCTCGGGCAAGAGCACGCTGGCGGCGCTGCTGGCGCGAAAATACGGCTATACCAACATTGAAACCGGCGCCATGTATCGCGCGCTGGCGTTCAAGGCCATCGACGGCGGTGTTTCACTCGATGACGGACAACAACTGGCGGCGCTGGCGCAGCAGTCGAAGATCGAACTGGTCCCCAATCCCGACGGCAACCGCGTGCTGTTGGATGGCCAGGATGTGAGCGAGCGGCTGCGCAGCCAGGAGGTGACCGAAGCCGCGTCGAGAGTCTCTGTGCATCCTCCGGTCCGGGAATGGATGGTGGCGAGCCAGCGGCGCATGGGCGCCGAAGGCGGCATTGTCATGGAGGGGCGCGACATCGGGACTAAAGTTTTTCCCGATGCCGAAATAAAGATTTTTCTCGATGCTGCCCCTGAGGTCCGTGGCACGCGGCGCTTTTTGCAGAGTCCGGCTGCGGCAGCGCAGGAATCAGCGGTGCTCGATGAGTTGCGCGCGCGGGACCAGCGGGACCGGACACGAGCCAATTCCCCTCTGGTCGCGGCGCCGGACGCGGTGCGGATCGATTCAACTTATCTCACGCTGGACCAGGTGCTGGCGCGTGCGGTGGAACTGATTGAGGCAAAGCTGAATCCGGCTTCCAGAAAATAATCGGGCCGCGAATCACTGCATGATTCTTCGCGCAATTCGCGGCTCAAAGCCTGCCTGAGAGATCGCAAATTACTTCTTGCGAACCTGAATCGTCCCGCGGGTGGCGCGCAGGTGGATCTCAGGACCGCCCTTGCCTACGGTGCCCCTGGCGCTGGCATTGCGCCGGTCATTGTCGACGGTGAGGGGGAAATCGCTGACTTCGATATTGCCATCTCTGTTCTCCGCATCCAGCGTGAAGCTTGCGTTTTGCGGCAGTTCCAGCTCAATGCCGGAATTCACGTTCGTGATGTCCATGTTGCCGAGCGGCTCTTTGGCGTGCAATTCCACCACGCTGCTTTTGTTTTCGATAGTTACATCGCCGGAAACGTCATCGAGACGGACCTCTGCGAAGCGCGTGGAGAGCCGGAGCGGCCCAACAAGTGAATTGCCACGCACGTCGCCGTGGCGCAGGCTGAGGTCCCCATCGAGCTTCGCCGACTGCAGATCGAATGTGAGTGACTTGACGTGAAATGGCTTGGCCAGGCGCGAAAGCTGAACGTCGCCGGTGAACATGCGCACGTCAAAGTCAAGCGCCCCGCCCACATCTGAGATCGTTCCATCACGCAGAATGCCGTTGACCTGGACATTGCCGGTCACGTTTCGTGCGGTCACAGAGCCTCTGCGGACCTGGAGTGAGGCGTCGCCTTTCACTTTCTCCACGCTGGCATCGCCGCGCTCGGTATAAAGTTCCACGTTGCCGTCGCGGTCGGTAACGCTCAGATTACCGCGGCGCGTCGCCAGGGAAAGCGGGACGGCGCCGGGAAGCTGTAATTCCAGATTGACGCGCTCGTGGTCGAAGTCGCCGCCGGTCAGGTCCAGCACCCAGACGCTTCCCTGCTGCGTGAACTTGGGGTGCGTCGCCTCATTCATGCGGTTCGCCTCCTGCTGCGAGCCGCTGGAAACGCTTTTGTGCAACGCCGCATGCGCCTGGCTGTCCTTGCTGGCGGTCACGGTGACGTCGCCACGGTTGCAAATGATTTTGAACTGCGATCCGCCGGCCAGGGCCTGGTCGAAATTGTCGGTGAAGTCGTAATGGCTGGTGAAGAAATCGAAGTCGCTGTCAAAATTCCAGTCGCCCCAGGCCCTGGTCCAGTCCCAGTCTTTGGTAGCGGTGAATCCGCCGGCCATCATGATGAAGAAGACCAGGAAGACAATGCCGCCTGCGCCCATGCGCGGTGTGGGTTCGCCCCGGTGCCGGGCCCAGAGGTGCTCGATCAGTTTGGCCACGCCCCACAAGATCAGCAGCACGGGCCAGTAATTGGCCAGCCAGTAGCGCAGCTTCTCGCCCGATATGACATTGGTGGTGCCCAGCAGAAAGAACACCCCCAGCGTGATGAGCACCAGCGGTCCGAAGATGGAGCGCGGACGCTGATAGTAGGGCGGCGGAACCGGTGTGGGAGCGCTCATGGCTTCACCTGCGGGTCATTGGGATTCGACGGGGGATTGGCGGGGGGTTGCGGCGCCGCCGGCCCGGGAGCCCACTGTTGCGGATTCTGCGGCGGCGCCTGCGGTGTATACCACGCCGGATTCACGTGTCCTTCCGTGGAGCCGGTGCGGCAGATCAGCAGAACTCCCCCGATCACCAGCAGCAACACCGGAAAGGTGCGGTGGAACTGGATATGAAAATACGTCTCCAGCAGAAAGAGAACGCCCAGCGTGATTAGAACCGCTGCGCCCATCAGGCCATGGGCCCGGCAGCGGGTGCAGGAACAACCACGATTTCGAATGTAGTTGATCATTGTCATTGCCTCCTTAGACCCGCTGGCTCGTGCGTTTGTATGCGATCCACAATCCGAAACCGATCAGGAACAAAGGCCAGACGCGGTGCGCCTCGAACGACGGCAGATTGTTGGACAGCAGAAACATCACACCCAGCGCGATGAGCACAATCGCGCCCACTGGCGCGTTGTCCTGCGGAGGCGGCGGAGGCGCGATCTGAACTGGCGGAGCCGTGGGCTGAGTTGGCGCCACGCCCGGCGTGGCACTGGCGGGCGTAACCCCGGCGACGGGAGGCTGCTGTGCCTCGTGTATGCCAAACCATCTGTCCAGACCCAGCGGATCGGGCGGCGGCACACCCATGCGGCGCGCTTCCGCGGTCTTGTAGGCATCGAAAACCATGTAGAAGACCCAGAAGGCGATCCCTATCCCAAATGCGCCGTTCACGGAGTCAGATGCGATGATCAGCATCACGAAGATCACCACGTGGACAAACGCCTTGATGAACTGTCCGTTGTACATGGCCCCGACGCCCGGAATGAAACCGAGGCAAGCAGCGACGATCGGATTCGGTCCTCCCGGCCGCGACGGCTGTACCTGCGCGGCAGGCACCGGCCCGGGCGCAGCAGCGGGCTGCGCATTCAACCGCGCGGCGATGCACGGTTCGCAGTAGATGGCGCCCATCACGTCGCGCTTGCAGTCCGCACACAGCGCCTTGCCGCAGGTGCGACAGTAAGCGATTGCCTCATTTTGTGGATGTACGGCGCAATTCATATCTGGGCTCCTTCGTGCCTGGTGGCGGCCCTGGCAACGATCCTGCCATCGAGCTCCCGGCTGTAATTTTCTTTCGGCTGCGGACGCCCGCTGTCATCGGGAGCGGACTTCCGGTTTTGCTGCTTGTTGTCATTGCCCGTTCCCGATGCGGGTGGGGTGTTCTTCTTCATCTCGCGCACCCGCGCCTGGACTTCATATACCAGCCGCAGGTTCTCGTAATAACTGGTCACTTTGGCTTCAATCTGGGTGAATCCCATCACAATGTTTTTCCGCAGCAGGCTGGGATGGGCCACCATCGCCGTCACATCAGAGAACTTCACTCCGGCCACCGTCAGCGTGATGCTCAGCGAGAAAAACGCCATGGCGAATGACATCGCAAACCGCGACCGCAGAACTGCGCCAAACGACGGCCTTACGCCCCGCCGTAATCTCTCCAGCCATCCCGCCGGAGCAGCTTCTGCCGCCGGCTGAGCGCTTGGATGCTTCATCGTGGTCACCGCCAGGATGTTGTGCACCAGGTTCTTCGGCGGCTCCACCTCTTCCAGCCCGCGCACCAGCAGCATGCCTTCCTTCGTCTCAGCCCAGAGCGGCCCGCACACCTGGCAGCTCTCGCCGTGGGCGTCAAATTCCTGGCGCAAATCTGGGGCCAGGGTGTCGTCCAGGGCCTCCGCCAGCAACACCTCAAACTCGTTGCACGCCAGTCCGTTTTGGAAGTCGCTATTCATTGCTTGCCTGCCTTTTATTACGAGAAAGTAATCTCGCAAGTTCCATTCTTCCGCGGTTTATACGAGACTTTACCGTCCCCTCCGGCACCCGTAGTACGACGGCAATCTCCTTGTAATCCATATCCTGTAAGTCCCTTAGAATCACTGCTTCGCGAAGGTCGGGGCTGATCCTCGCCAGGGCCGCCCGGACCATTGCCTGAGTCTCCTTGCTGGCCAGCCTGTCGTCAGGCGCGGGCCGCGTGTCCTCGATCCGGTCGCCCAGCGAAAGCGAGTCGTCCTCTTCCCGTAAGCCCGCGTCCATTGAGTCGGTAAGCCGGTCCTGCTTGCTGCGCCGGAAATGGTCAACCAGAAGGTTCCTGGCCAGGGTGATCAGCCAGGTGTTAAATGCCCCTTTTTCAATGTTATAGCTGCCCACCGTTCGATACACCCGGATGAAAACCTCCTGCGTCAGGTCCTGCGCGTCGTCAGGAGAGTTGGTAAAGCGATAACACAGGTTATAAATCCTGCGGTTGTACAGGCGGACAAGCTCCTCCCACGCCCCAGCGTCTCCGCTGAGGCATCGGCGAACAAGTACTCCTGTTTGTTGCTCTTCCAAGCAGTCTCCCCGCAAAAGAATACGCAGATCCCGCGCTTCCAGTTCAAAAAGTTCTTGGTTGGATGTTCAGATCATGGTTTACAGGAAAGCACAGACGGGGTGCAAATCGGCGCACAGTGCCAGGACATCCTGCCTCCCGGTCCTCAGTTCTAAACACCAGCCGCGGACGACTCACCGCGCATCGCCCAACGGTAGGGTTTTCACGGAAAGAAAGGGGCCGAACCCATGCAGAGAATCTTCTTGTGCAGTCTTGTAGCTACAAGCATGCTGTTAGCCAGCGCAGTGCTGTACGCGGACGATAGCGTGCAAACCGATCCCGCCATCCAGGCCATTGTGAACAGCGTTGATGCCAGCCGAATTCAAACCAGCGTGCTCACGCTGGAAGCATTTGGAACGCGCAACAGTTGCTCTACCTCCGCGCCGGCAGGACGCGGCGTCAACGCCGCCCGCGATTGGATCTTCAGCCAGTACAGCGCCATCCCCGGCTTGCAGGTCCGGCTGGATCCCTTCGTGCACGGCAACTGCCCGTCCTCGCCGACTTTCAACGTCATCGCCTGGCTTCCCGGCACCGGCCATCCCGAACGCCTGGTGATCATTGGCGGCCATTATGATTCGCGCACCATCAATGTCCTGGACGCAACTTCGGATGCTCCGGGCGCCAACGACTCCGGCGCGCAGACCGCTGTCGTCCTTGAACTCGCGCGCGTGCTGGCTGCGCAGCCGCATGATGCCACGCTCGTCTTCATCTCTTTTTCCGGTGAAGAGCAGGGGTTATTCGGCTCGGCTTCCATCGCCGGCAACCTGACTCGCTATTTTCCCAACCCGCAGGTCGTGGCCATGCTGAACACTGACATCCCCGGCGGCGACAACACCGTCAACGGCCCGGCCGAGTTGCAGCAATTTCGTCTCTACTCTTCCGGCATCCCGCGCGAAACGCGCAGCACCGATCCTGATGGTACTCCCGACAACACCTCGCCCCAGCGGGGATTGATGCGCTTTATCGGAACCTGGGGTTCGGCCTATGTGCCCGGGATGACCATGGTTCCCAAACTCCGCGAAGACCGCCCCGGCCGCGCCAGTGACCACCGCTCATTCATCAACCACGGCTTTGCCGCGGTGCGCTTCATGGAGACCTTCGAATGCTCGCCTTCGCCGGTGGATAACAGTTGCGGCGGGCCGCTGCCCTGCCCTCCGCCGGCCAACATTCCCGCCTCGTGCAGGAATTTCACCACTTCGCACCAGCACTCGCCGTTTGATCAGTCAAAGTTCGTGACGCCGCCGTATGCAGCGCGCATCGCCCAGGTCATGGCAGCTACTGCCGCCACCCTGGCCCGTGCTCCAGGATCGCCGGCGCAGTTTGCCGCCTCCGGTAGCACCTCCGATGCGATCAGGGTAAGCTGGCAGCCGCCTTCTGACGCCGCCAGGGTGGACCATTTCGTCATCGCGGCCCGCTCGGTTACGGAGAACTTCTACCGCAAGCGCATCTCCGTGCCTGCCGAAGTTGTTTTCCGCGCTTTCTCTCCGGGTGAGCTAGGGTTCGCGCGAGGCGACAGCTTCTTCATCTCCGTCACCTCCGTGGACGCGCAAGGGCACGAATCGCTCTTTGCCTTCCCCGAGATGCGTTGCACCGCGGCCTCCTGCCTCAATCCGGCAGGCCAATTGGTGCCTGCAACGCCGCCATCTCGCGACGTGGAGGATGAAGACCAATAGTCAATAAGAATCGGGCAGCCGGCATCGGCTGCCCGAAGCTTTTGCTGCCGCGATTACCGCTACTCGCACGCTCCCACCCACCTCGGGTACAACGCGTACGTGTTTTTGCGCAGGTCCGCTGCCAGCTCGATTTTCCATTGCTGCTTTTCTGCGTGCGCCGGCGCCTGCACCTTTACCGAGTAGAACTCGGCAATCGCGCCGGTGAGCTGGTAAACCTTCTTCTGGAGATCGTCAACCCGCGCGCTGGTCAGTTGATACCCGCCAAACGGCGTCATCGCATCCACAATCACGTAGCCGCCGCTGCCAAGGCATAGGCCCAGCAGGTTTTCATCCGTCGGCTCAAACGTGTACGGGTCATGCATGATCCCGCTGAACTGCACTCCGAAAGCCCGCGTTCTGTGCGACGCCACCAGCTCGGCCAGCTTTTTGAATGTTGTTTTGGAGTTCTCGTTCAAGCCACGCACGTCCACCGCGTGGCCGTCCCGGAATTGTGTTCCGGACTCCCACGGCACCAGCTGATCGGTCATCAGCAGGATGGAGTCTCCCAACCTGGGCGCACCGAACCAGTCCAGTCCCTCGGCGATCGTATCCAGCATCGCGCCCGCCTTTTTCTCTTCCTTTGCATCGCTCGAAAGCTCCTGCACCGCCTTCGTCACCGCCTCTTTTCCGTCCTCAAACCTCACCTGCCGTAAAGCGCCCCGCGCCGTGAGCAGGGCAAAAGTGTCGCCTGTCCGTGCGTTGCTGAGCACGTGCGTCATCAGCGCGTACTCCATCTTGCGCACCTCGGCTGGAAGATGCCGCCCCGTATCGGCGATGAATAGAATCCGGCGCGCGCCCGTGTCATAAGTAAAGGATTCGATGGAAAGCGCCTGCTTGCGCAGCAGGACCGTCAGGTCCTTGGCCGTCGCCCCGCCCAGCAGATTGCCGCGATGGTCGACCAGCGCAACCGGCAAGCTTATGCTGCACGAGCTATTTTGCGCCCGCACTGAAATCAAACTGGAGATCAGGAAAAAACCCAGAAGAAATGACGTACGAATCCGTGCCATGCCTGCATACCCCATTGAGAGCTGATTGCAGGCAGCAGTTTACCCCGGAAAAGGCCCAGATGTATGCGATTTCAGAAATTGAAGATTGTGCTTCTCAATTTTCATTTTTGGCAATTTTGGCAATGCTGGCAATTCATTTCACTCGCTCGCGCTTTTTGCCGCCGCCGGTTTCCATCTCAGCACCGGCTTCCTTGCTGCGGCTGTCTCGTCCAGCTGCCGGGTATGCACGCAACGGCGCGCATCACTTTCACAATTCGCCACAAAGTCCGGGTCATCCTTGATGTTCGGGATTTTACTGTGAATCCAGCGATTCTGAACGTGATTGTTGAAATCAGGCGATCACACTCACAAGCGAGATTACTGGTGAAATGGCGATTTTTCGGACTACCTGAATGATCATCGGGTGAGGGTAAAGCTGCCCGAAGGGTCACTATACGTTAGCGTAGTGCCGTTGATTTGTATGATCGCATCTTTGGCATAAGGTCCAGGAGGCCTGTTGTGTTTACCCCAGCAGTCGGCCCATCCGCCTGCATCTTTTTTGCTGCCCGGTTTCATAAACTGCTTGTCCGTGGTCGCCACGCACAGGGTAGTTTCACCTTGGAGACGATTTGGGGGGACCGGAGTGAATGTCTCTTTGTATCTCATGGTTCCGCCCAGGGTGAGATAAGCCACGATATGACCTCCCTCAAGTCCGGCGAAATGGTACTGGTAAGACTCGCTGGTCCTGGCAACATCGGCGGTCCCTTGAGACACTCCCTGCCAGTTCCCCTTGACCAGATCAAACATCATTTGCGGCATTTCTGTCGCGGTTTTCTGGCGCAGTCTTACTTGTGCCTCTGTCTCTTCCAGTTGCCGGTTGACCGCCGCCGGGTCGTTCTTTGCTTTGGCCATCTGGTCGTACTGGAGATGCAAAGACCTCAACGCGACGACCTCTGCTACCTGCGATGTGTCCTTGACGTTGATTACTTTCCGCCACACCAGGTCAGGGGCGCTCCTGATCTTGCATTTCAATATGTGTTCGCCAGGACCGACAGGAGATTTTAGGGCCTTATCCGGCGTGACGTCGCCTTTGTCTTCATCGTCAAGGAACAATTGGCACGTGTCGTCGGTATCGACGAGGAGTGTCGCACTCCTATCAACAGATGGTTGACTGCTTTGGGCCCGTGCGCTCATAAAACCACCAACGATCAAAATCGCCGAAACCGGTATCCAAATCGTCCTGTGTTTCAAGATACCTCCTCAAGGAGAACCTCCGCTTCCTGCACGCACCCACTCGTGATGGCCGTACGGGGCGGCCGTTTTGTTCCATGCAGGGCGGATACGGCAGGAGATGGTAGCACCAGGGTTACTGCGTGGAAACGTTACCAGCGTCCCTGTCACGACGATTTGATGGACCGCAAGTTATTGATTACTTGGAGCGGCAGACCGGAATCGAAACCAGCCGACATTCAGCTTGGAATCTGTTTCGCCCCTCAATGAGTGAAATAGCGATGTTTCGCCAGTTTGTAATTCGGCAACCGAAGTAGCCTTGGAATTGTCGCCCGCCAGCCGTACCATTCAGTCATGCTATTTCGGTCGCTCTCCTTAATCTCGCTTACTCTCTGTATGGCAAGCACGCAGCAAACGGGCAACCAGCGGACGAAATC
>DASTJB010000197.1:0-6797 GCA_035717005.1 Candidatus Angelobacter sp. | reverse complement strand
GCCGCTGCGGGTGGAAGAAAAGGACTGGGAGAATACGCCTTCAGCCGATTTCCTGCAGCCCCTGACTGTCTCGCAACTCAAAAAACATCTGCTCCTGGAACACCCATGCAGTTGCGCTTCTTAAGGCTAAGTACTGCATACTAAGTACTGAATCAAAGGAGGGCCGCCATCATGTCCCGTCCGGCAATCATTTTTCTGACTCTTTTCTCCGCGCTTCTCCTGAGCGGAATGCAAAGCACCCCCAGCGGATCGTCGCAAGCCTCGTCGAGCCAGGCAGACATGGCAAACCGCGCGGAGGGCGCGCAGCTCAAGCGCTTCAGCGCGGCCGACGAAGCACGGGCCTTGCAGGGCGACATCAAACGCATGCGCGGGCTAGTGCAGCAGATGCAGCAGAACCTGGCCTTTGTGGATGCGACGCAGTCGCCGCTGAAGCACCAGTTCCAGCTGGAAATCGACGCCTGGAACACGATCATCGACCAGATGGAGAGACGGGCGCAGGCAAGCGGGAAGTAGCTGCGCGAACTGACGACCTCGTTAATCCCTGAATTAATAAAATGGAACGATTGCCTCATTTCCAGGCAATGGAGGTCAGGGAGATACCTTTTTTGTGCGCAGCGTAATTCCCGTCGTCCTTCTGTTGTGCCAGTCATCGCCGTTGTTCGGACAGGCTGCGCTGTTGAACGGGCGCGCGCACCCCTCCAACAAGAGTGTTAGTCAGCAAGACCGTACTGCTTTACCCAAGCCGGCCGTGGCCCCGGCTGCAGGGACCTGGAAATACAGTTCCAGAGATGATGTACCTGCCAACCCTAATCTCACCAATGACCACTCCACCTCAACCGTGACGGTCAAGGACGATGGCGACTCCTGGACAATCACTTCTGCCTGGGAATTCCCCGCAGGCCCAGTCACGGACGTCCTGACGCTGGACAAAGCCACTCTAGCAGTGCGCAAGGAGGTGTTCAGGCACTTTCTGCACACAGATCAGCCCTGGAAACCAATTGCCATTGATCTCGATTTCAGCGGCAACAAAGTTAATGGCGTGATGAAGTATGTCGACCGGCCCGACAAGCAGGTTGCTACCGATTTGAGCGGACCGCTCTTTGCAGTCAGTTCCGTTGACATAACCGTAGCGTGCCTGCCGTTGACGGCGGGATACGCTACCACCTTCCGGTATTTTGACGTCGAGCGGCTGGCGCTGAAGGCACAGGCGCCAGACAGGGAAAAGCAGCTCAATCTGAGGGTGGTGGGCGCAGAACGCGTGACCGTTCCAGCGGGGACTTTCGATTCGTGGAGAGTAGAATTGACTTCGCCCGACGGCTCCTCCAAAGAAAGCCTCTGGATCTCGAAAGACTCGCGCACGCCCGTGAAGAGTTATGCCGTACAAAAGTGGAGGAAGGGCGCCAGAGTGGGAACCAGTTCCACCATCACCGAACTGGTTCCGTGACGCGACCGAGCGACAGGCTACCCGTGATTGCAAACGATGGGAGCAGATCGCGGCCAAGCAATCGAGTGGAACAATGTCCCGAGCGCGCGCCCGTTGAGCCGCAGAAAAAAATCGGTCACAGCCTGAGATTTCTCTAGAAAAGGGTATAAAAGCCGGATATATTGGTTCGTGCTGGCGCACAACTCCGACGACCGCGGCTTAATGGCGCGCGACTCTATCGAGTTGAATCTCGACGATGCTACCCCGTCCCCGGGGACGCCCTCGCGTGCGCGAGGGAGCATTCAGCACTCAGCATTCAGCACTCAGCCAAACCAGGAAGGCCGAGGGAGAGGAAGTTCTCCATCCAACCAGCGGCGTGCGCGTACTTCTGGACTGCGCAATGAAGATGACTCCGAACTGCTGATCAATCCTGAAGACATCGACCTGGAAGAACTGGACAACGAAGAGGCGCAGTTCCTGCGCACGGACCGTCGCGTACCGGTGCGGCGGGGCGCGATCGCGAAAAAGACAGCGGGCAAGTTGAAGATTGCCGCAATGGCGGTGGCCGCGGCGCTGGTTGTGGGTGGCCTGAGCGGCTGGGCTTACAGCTACGGCAAACATTCGTGGCGGTTCGTCGTTCCCTCGGGTGACGCGGTCGAGATCACGGGAGTGCACAACGCCTCGCTGGCCCACGTAAGAGAAGCGGCGGTAAAGGACACGATTCGCCGGAATGTTTTCTTTATTTCCCCGGATGAGATCAAGACAAAGCTGGAGCAGATGCCCTGGGTTGAACAGGCCACAGTGATGCGCCTGCTGCCAAACCGGATTGCGGTCACCATTGTGGAGCGAACGCCGGTGGCGTTTGTGCAGATTGGGGCGCGCACCAGCCTGATTGATGCCAAGGGCGTCGTGATGGGGATGCCGGCAGACCGCAAAACAAGGTATTCGTTTCCGGTGATCCGGGGCATGAGCGAGACGGACCCGCTCTCTTCGCGCGCGGCGGCCATGAAGATCTACAACCGGCTGGTGGGCGAACTCTCCGGCGAAGGCGGAGATGCGAAATACGTGCAGCAGCTCAGCGAAGTGGACCTTGCCGATCCGGAAGACGTGAAGGTGACGGCGAATGATCCGGGGGGAACGATCGTGGTGCACCTGGGCGCGAGCGACTTCCTGCCGAGATACAGACTTTACGTAGGGCACATTGCGGAGTGGCGCCAGCAGTTTCCCAACCTGCAGTCGGTGGATTTGAAGTTTGAGGGGCAGGTGGTGGTGAACCCGGACAAATCGCCGGCGGCGCCGTCATCCAACCCCACCAAGCCAAAGTCGGGCTTGGCGGGGACCCCGGCAGCGCCGAAGACGGAAAAGCGAGCGACGGCAATGGTAAAGCCGGTAAGCCAGGTGGTCGCGAAGGCCAAGAAACATGCACCGCAGAGGACGCAGAGAGCGCAGAGGTAGATCATCGGGTGATCGGGTGATCGGAAGCCAAGAAGGTGAAGGCGTGGAGTCGGGTAAGGATAGCGATCCCTCACCCGCAAAGGACGCGGGGTCGGGATTTCAGAAAAAAGGACGCAATCATGCGCAGTAGCGGCAACGGCAGCAACGGCAAGCACGAGCGGAACGGCAACGGGAAGCAGCCGGGCAACGTGATCACGGTGGTGGACGTGGGCAGCGCAAAGACGGTGGCGTTGATTTGCGAGGCCACGGATGCCGGACTGAAGTATCGCGGGCACGGCCTGACGGAGAGCCGGGGCTCGCGCAAGGGGATCATTGTGGAGCTGGACAAGGCTGTGCAGAGCATCCACAAGGCGGTGGAGGAGGCCGAGAAACTCGCGGGCGTCCAGGTGGGGAATGCGGTGGTCTCAGTGGGCGGATCACATATTAAAGGAGTGACCAGCCGCGGCGGAGTGACGCTGGGGCAGCGGCCGCGCGATGTGACGCGCGAGGACATTCGGGCGGCGGTGGAAAAAGCCCGCTCCGTCGCGCTGCCGGAAGACCGCGAGGTGCTCCACCTGTTGCCGCAGGAGTTCATTCTGGATGAACAGACCGGGGTGCGCGATCCGGTGGGAATGATGGGCCGGCGGCTGGAGGTGAACCTGCACATGGTCACCGCATCGCAGAGCGCGACGCAGAACGTGGTGACGGCGGCAAACCGCGCCGGGCTGCACGTGGACAACGTGGTGTATGAGGCGCTGGTTTCGGCCGACAGCACGCTGCGCGCCGATGAAAAAGAACTGGGCGTTTGCCTGGCGGATATCGGCGCGGGCTCGACCGACATGATCGTGTACACCGACGGCATGGTGGCGCATACGGGCGTGGTTCCCGTGGGCGGCGACCACTTTACCAATGACATCGCGGTGGGCCTCCGCACGCCGCTGGTTTCGGCGGAAAAGCTGAAAAAGGCGTTTGGCCACACCATCAGCAGCAAGGTCGCCGAAGGAAATGAAATCGAGGTACCGGCGGTGGGCGACAGGCCGTCACGGCTGATGCCGCAGCGATTCATGGCGGAGATCCTGGAGCCGCGCGCTCTGGAGCTGTGCGAGCTGATACATGAACACCTGAAGCAGGCGGGCGTGCTGGAGCTTTGTCCGGCGGGCGTGGTGCTGACCGGCGGCGGGTTGCGGATGGAAGGGTTGGCTGAGATTTGCGGGAAGACATTGGATCGCCCGATCCGCCTGGCATCGCCCGAGCCGATTGCGGAGATGCCGGAGCCGATGGCCGAGCCGGAGTTTGCGACCGCGGTCGGGCTCGCGATGTATGCCCACCGGACCACGGTGGCGAAAATGAACCCGCAACAGGGCTTGGGGCAGAAGTTGAAGGCGCTGATCGCGAGGCTGGGGGCGTAGTTTCTGCAATCCCCAAGCGCAGCAAGCAATAGCTGCGGGGAATTTTAGGTGCAAGTGAGGTCGCACCTTTGCAGGTTTGGAAGAAGATAGGGGTCCCTGACGCGCAAAGCCCGCGCGTTCGGGACTTCAGAAAAAGAGTTTGGGTTGGGTGACGGGGAACCATGTGTCCTGTGGGTGAGCAGGATGCGGAATGGCGCGGGGCACAGCGTGCCAGCGCGCGGGCAGTTAGCGGATCAGGAGTGTGATGTATGAGCGACGAAAAGATGAACGGCGACGTTCGAATTCAGTTTAACGAAGAACCAAAGAACAACGCCAAGATCAAGGTGATCGGCGTGGGCGGTGGCGGCGGGAACGCCGTAAACCGGATGATCTGCGCCGGCGTGGAGGGCGTGGAGTTTATCGCGGCAAACACGGACCTGCAGGCGCTGCAGATGTCGAGGGCGCCGGTGAAGATCCAGCTGGGCACCAAGCTGACGAATGGGCTGGGAGCGGGGGCGAATCCGGAGATTGGCCGCCGCGGCGCGCTGGAGGATGCAGACAAGGTCATAGAAGCCTTGGAAGGGGCGGACATGGTGTTCGTCACGACCGGCCTGGGCGGCGGCACGGGTACGGGTGCGGCGCCGATCATCGCTTCCCTCGCTTCCGAAATGGGCGCTTTGACCGTCGCTGTGGTCACGAAGCCGTTCGCTTTCGAGGGCCGTCGCCGCATGTCGCAAGCCGAGCGCGGTCTGGCCGAGCTGATCGACTCCGTCGACACCACTATCGTCATCCCCAACGAAAAGCTGCTGGCCGTGGCGCAGAACGCCGGCTTCTTCGAGTCGTTCCGCATCGCCGACGACATCCTTCGCCAGGCCGTGCAGGGCATCTCCGACATCATTACCATCCCGGGCATCATCAACCGCGATTTTGCCGACGTAAAAACCATCATGGCCGGCATGGGCTACGCCGTGATGGGCACCGCGGTCGCGCGCGGCGACCACCGCGCTACCGAAGCTGCGCAAGCGGCCATCAGCTCGCCGCTGCTCGAAGCCGGCGCCATCGACGGCGCACGCGGCATTCTTATCAATATCACCGGCTCGTCCTCGCTCAAGCTCGCAGAGGTCAACGAGGCCTCGACCATCATCCAATCCGCCGCGCATGAAGACGCCAACATCATCTTCGGCGCCGTCCAGGCAGAACGGATGGAAGATTCCATCAAAGTGACGGTGATCGCCACCGGCTTCCGCAATGACATCAGCCAGCGCAAGGACCGCGTTGTCAGCTCGGTGCAGCATGCGATTTCATCGGCTCGCACCGCCTCCGCGTATCAGAACTCCACAGACCGCGCCGCTTATGCGCGGACTGCCGTCGAGCAACAGCCGCCAGTCATGCCCCGCGCAGTCAATGGCGGCGCGACCACTCACAGCTCAGTCGCAGCCCACGCCGCTTCTGCGCCCGCGCGCGTCGCTGCTCCGGCGCGGGAAACTCCGAACCTCGCCAGCGTAAAGGAAGCGATCCGCGGCGCCGTCGAGCATGACGACCTCGACGTCCCCGCCTTCATCCGCAAGCGCGGCGAGATTAACTGATCATCAGTCCAGACTTTCTGGAAGCCCCGACCTTTACGGGCCGGGGTTTTTCGCAGGTGTAATAGATTAGTAAGCGCTGGCGTTCCTGAGCCAAGCTCAGGAAACTTCAGCGGAAAGCCAGGGCCTGTATCGTTCTTCCGGAATCGCAGGGATTTGCCCATGGAACGCAAAATCTTCTGGCTCCTCTTCATCATCTTCGGCGCCATCCTCGACGTCGCCCTGCCCATCTGGTGGGCCCTGGCGCTCACGCTGCCGCTCGTGGTCGCCTGCTGGTGGGTGGCCTACAAGAGTGGATGGTTTGGATAAACCAGCTCTTGGCTCTTGGCTCTTAGGCTGTCTGCACCAGGTCTTATCTTCATGCTCGATTACTGAGGCGCGCGCCAATTACGGCCAGGCCCACCGCAACTAATTCCAGCAACTCAGGTTTATATTCGGGGGATTTTTGCTTGCCGGCGGCGTGGCGAAAATCACAATGTTCCAGCAGACACTTCGTGCGGAGTTGCCTCGCAATTTCGTCAGCGCTGCGCATTTTGGCGCACCGGCCCGGCGCGGCTCCCGCAACATACCCTGGAGCAGCAGCATCTTTCTTATTAGGCGGCACTCAGATTTTGCGCCGGTCGAGAAACGTCGGCGGTTGGAGCGCAGCGACAGAAAAAGTAGTGAACAACAAGGTACCACTTCGGTGCTACGGGGAATTTCGCATTGCCGCGCGGACGAAATCTCCTTACTATCGAGGAATAGGTGAGCGATGGCGAGCGCCGGATCGCGCGAGCTAATCGCGAGGGCAAAGCAGCTTGCTGCGGAGCCCTTGAATGAATAGGTGATTTTTTGCTACGAACTCCGTGCTTTAGCTGTCCGTAGCTCAATAGAACTAATGCGACACTGGATTTTGAATTGTGGTGGGTGAGCGATGGCGAGCGCCGGATCGCGCGAGCTAATCGCTAGGGCGCAGCAGCTTGCTGCGGA
>DASTJB010000196.1:0-9108 GCA_035717005.1 Candidatus Angelobacter sp. | reverse complement strand
CGCAGAATTCTCGCGCGACCTGACCCAGGCCGCCATGGACAGCCAACTCGATCCGCTGGTCGGCCGTGAAGGCGAAGTTGACCGTGTCATCCAGATTCTGTGCCGCCGCACCAAGAACAATCCGGTGCTGATTGGCGAGCCCGGCGTAGGCAAGACTGCGATCGTCGAAGGCCTGGCGCAGCGCATCGCCGATGGCGACGTTCCGTCCTTCCTGGCGGAAAAACGCATCCTCGCGCTTGATCTCTCGCTGATCGTTGCCGGCACCAAGTATCGCGGACAGTTTGAAGAGCGCCTGAAGACCATCATGAAGGAATTGATGGAGAACCAGAACTGCATCATCTTTATCGATGAGTTGCACACGCTGGTCGGCGCCGGATCCGCCGAGGGCTCGCTCGATGCCGCGAATATCCTGAAGCCTGCGCTTTCGCGCGGCGAAATTCAGTGCATTGGCGCAACTACTCCGGGCGAATACCGCAAGTCGATCGAGAAAGACCGCTCACTGGAGCGGCGCTTCCAGGCCGTAAAAGTTCCGCCGCCGAGTGAAGAGCAGGCAGTCAAGATCATCTACGGAATCAAGGAGCGCTACGAGAAGTTCCACGCCGTAAGCTACGTGGACGAGGCGATCCAGTACGCCGTTTATCACTCAAACCGCTATATTCCCGACCGCTTCCTGCCGGACAAGGCCATCGACCTGCTGGACGAGGCGGGCGCGCGCGTCAAGCTGCGCCAGACCTCGCTGCCGGACGAAATCACCGAAGTCCAGAAGCGGATCAAGTTTATCGTTCACCGGATGGAGAACGCCATTGCGAACCACGAGTTCGAAAAGGCGCGCTTCTACTCCGATGAAGAGCGCAAGGAGCGCGAGAACCTGCGTGCCCTGCGCGAAAAATACCACCTCGACGAGTCCTCCGCCGGCGTCGTAGCCCGCGAGGACATCGAGGAAGTGGTGAGCCGCTGGACCGGCGTGCCCGTAACGTCGATTAAAGAAGAAGAGACGCAGAAGCTGCTGCGGGTGGAAGAAGAGCTGCACAAGCGCGTAATTTCGCAGGACAAGGCTATCAGCGCTCTGGCCCGCTCGATCCGCCGCTCACGCGCAGGCCTGAAGTCGCCCAACCGGCCGATCGGCTCGTTCCTCTTCCTCGGCCCCACGGGCGTAGGCAAGACGGAAGTGGCGCGCACGCTGGCGCAGTTCCTTTTCGGCAGCGAAAAATCGCTGATCCGCTTCGACATGTCCGAATTCATGGAGAAACACTCGGTCAGCAAGCTGATCGGCTCGCCTCCGGGATACGTGGGCTACGAAGAGGGCGGCCAGTTGACCGAGCGCGTGAAGCGTTCACCGTACTCCGTGGTGCTGCTCGACGAAATCGAGAAAGCGCACCCGGATGTCTTCAACATCCTGCTGCAGGTGCTGGAAGACGGCCAGCTCACTGACGGTCTGGGCAACACGGTCGACTTCAAGAATGTGATCATCGTGATGACCTCCAATATCGGCGCGCGGCACCTGATGAAACGCAAAGGACTGGGCTTCCAGATCGATAAGGAAGAAACCGTCAGCGACAAGGTCGAAGAGATGGTGCGGCAGGAAGTGAAGAAGACCTTCAATCCGGAATTCCTCAACCGTCTGGATGAAGTGATCATCTTCAACGCCCTGGTCGACACTGACCTGATCCAGATCCTGGAACTGCTGGTACAGCAGCTCAACGGGAACCTGGCGCAGCGGCACATCACCATCACCGTGAATGACGACGCCAAGAAGTGGATCCTGGACAAGACGCTGGTCGACCGCAGCTACGGCGCGCGCCCTCTGCGCCGGGCCCTGCAGCGGTACATCGAAGATCCGCTGTCTGAAGCGCTGATCCAGGGCACCATCACCACGCGTCCAGCCTTCATTGAGGTTTACCTCGAAGGCGACCAGCTGTTCTATCGCCAGGTGGGCGAGGGAGCAGAAAAGACGGACGGCGTGTTGCTTTACAGCAACTAGCATTTGGCAATTAGCCAACAGCAAAACCCGCAGCGTAAGCTGCGGGTTTTGCTTTGGCCGCAATCTACCGCGACGCAGGGGAGTCGTTTCCACCGTCCAAGGTGTTATTGTTTGGTGAAATCACACGCTCCACTCATGTTTTGCGCCGGCGGTGTGGGCGGGGTCGCCCACGGCTTTCCGGTGAAGTCAAAGAACTCCGTCATGTTGGGCATCGCGGCGTCGCGGGCCGTCAGTGTGGGCAGACTCCAGCGCGCTTCAATGAAGCGCAGATAAGCTGTGTAGTCCATCGGCGTGTGCGAAACGAAGTTCTTTTTCGCAAACGGAGAAATTACTATATTTGGAACCCTGCTGGCGGTGATGGTGAAGTCTCCAGGAGCGTCAATGGACAGGAGATCCAGGGGCTTAATGCCGTCCGGGCTCGGCACGGACATAGGGGGCACGTGGTCGAACGTTCCTCCACCCTCGTCATGGGCGAAGAAGATCACGGTGTCACTCCACGATGGGCCCTGCATCACCGCGTTGATCAGTTTCGACGCAAATTGCGCGCCCACCTGGACATTGATCGCCGGCTCGCCAGCCTGGGGCTTTGTTATATCGAAATTGCTCGGGTGCTCGGAAAGACCATCGTGCAGCCCGGGTTCGATAAACGAAACTCCCGGCAGCTTGCCTGCTGCAGCATCGGCGAAATACTGTCCGATGCCGACGACATGACCGGATACGCCGGGCTGATTGAAATACGCGAAATCCCGAAGGAACGTCGCCATGGAAGTATCGGCCGAATAAATCTTCCAGCTGACGCCGGCTGCATCCAGTTCCTGAAAAATTGTCTTTGCCGTGAGGCCTCCCGGGCCGGGCCCTTCGTGGACAAACCCCTGGGACGTTCCCGCCATCAGAAAATGCCGGTTGGCCGGAGTGTCGCTGGGCACAGGCGCGAAGAACCGGTCATCGATGGCAAACTGTGATGCCATGAAGTAGTAGTAATTCAGGTCATTGCCATCGAAGAAGCCCATAACACGATGACCGTCCTGGTCCGCCATATGGATTCCCAGCCCGGCTGCGACCTTGCTGATGTTGAAACCTATCGCGACAAAGCCATCCATCGGCGAGCTGGATGAAGCTGCCGCTGGGTTCTGCCGGTCGAAGTCGATGTGCGACGGCTCCCAGTCGGGCGTGAGGTCTTCCGTGCAGACCGACCCAGTGTGATAAGGCGCAATGGCAGCCCCGGTGGCCGGGGAGACATTGGAAAATGTTCCTGCGCTCTCATCATCGATCGTTGCCGGAGAGCCGTTGATGGGAATTCCGTTCGCGCGGCGATACGCCGTCATCTGGCCGAAATAGTGATCGAACGAGCGGTTTTCCTGCAGCAGGATGACCACGTGATTGACCGCCGTGATTCCCGCTGGTTGCGGCTCCACTGTTCCCGGATTGTGCTTACTGGAGACACCGCCACAGCCGGCGACCATCACTGCAAATGCAGCGCCTGGGAGCAAAAACTTGAACCTGAAAGACATAGGGCCCTACTTTCTTGACGGGTTTCCCGGATGAGATGCTCCTGACCAGAGCGGATGTTGGCCCTAAGAATGGGCCGGGCGAGAGAGCTAAAGCTAGGGCTTTACGACGGTAATCGACGTGGCGGAGTGTGGAATAGGGATCGCTGCTATTGGCGGGGACAGGGGCTTTCCGCGCTCCACCCGATACTGAAGTAGTTCGGCTTGATTGGCATTAACGACGAACATGAATCTTTCTCCCGAATCCAGTACAGCAAGTTGGGGGCCGGTGCCGGCCACCGAAGGCGTATCTCGAGCTGTCATGGGAATTCCAGCAAGATCGGTTTGCTGAAGGAAGCCGGTTTCTTTCTCCACATGAAACGCGGTGATGCCCGTTTCGGTTGTAACCAGCAATATGTCATGGGCTGCTGCCAATGCTTGCGCTGGCGCTTTGATCGCAAACGGCGATCCGGGAACCGGAGCAAGGGAGCCGTCGCTGTTGATTCGGAACGCGGTGACGACCGGTGCATCCGCCTCACCCACAAACAGAAATTGCGGGGAGACAGTGGCGGCCATTGGCGTCGGCGTCGGGGTCGCGCTGGGAGTTGCTCCCGGGGTCGGGGTTGGCGAGATCGTTGGCGTCGGCGTGGGCGAGGGGTTCTCTGCAACCACGCGTCGGGGTGAGATCACGCAGCCTGCGAGCAGCAGGAGCAACAGCAGAATCGCGGCAACCGCAATTGCGAACTGGTTCGGCCGGTGGCGCAAAAGTCGCATTTAGAAGGGATGCCCGGACGGCCAAAGCTGTTGCCGGCCGCGATCTGCGCGGTTTTGAGCCCAATGTGGGACAATAGAGGGCATGAGAAAACCCCTGATCGCAGCGGCAATAATCGTAGCCACCGGGGCGGTACTGCTGGGCAGCAGCGTGGCGCAAACCACGGGCAAAAGCCAGACCGCGCCGGCCAAAACACAATCTACGGCGCCCGCCAAAAAGCCGGCGGCGCCCGCGGCCAGCCCCACGCCCAAGAGTGAGAACGCCTCGCCGTTCACCAACGAGAAGGACAAAGTCAGCTATGCCCTGGGCATGAACATAGCGGCCAGCCTGGGCGCAAACCTGAAGCGGCAAAACGTTGAGATCAACCATGACGTGCTGATACAGGCGATCAAGGACGGCCTCAGCGGGGGCAAGACGCTGATGACTGAAGCCGAAGCGCAGAACACACTGCGCCAGTTCATGAGCGAGCTCCAGCAGAAGCAGGAACAAAAGATGAAAGAGGCGGGCGAAAACAATAAAAAAGAGGGCGATGCCTTCCTGGCGGCGAACAAGAGCAAGCCGGGGGTGGTGGCCCTGCCCGACGGCCTGCAATACAAGATTGTGAAAGAGGGCACCGGCCCGAAGCCTGCCCCCACGGACACGGTCAGCGTGAATTATCGCGGCACCCTGATCAATGGCACGGAGTTTGATAGTTCGTACAAACGCGGCGAGCCGGCAACATTTCCGGTCGGTGGTGTGATCAAGGGCTGGACCGAGGCTTTGCAGCTGATGCCGGTTGGCTCCAAATGGGAGCTTTACATTCCTTCCGATCTCGCCTATGGAGCACGTGGCGCGGGCGCCGATATTGGTCCTAACGCAACGCTGCTCTTCGAAGTGGAGCTGCTCTCCATTAAGGGCAAGGAAGAGCCTCAGGGCGGGCAACCGAATGCTTCGCCTTCACCGGCTCCCGCTCCAACGCCGAAACAGTAACGCCTCCAAAGGCCGCTGGCAGAAGCTGGCGGCTTTTATATTGCTCCTTGAGATCGTGGCCCATGACCATGAGGACAATGTGGCTCACGCTCTCATTTCCGCGCTCCTGGTGAATTCCATAGTTCTCCCACGGCCGGAGTTCTCCCAAAGCTTGCGCGGACCGGACCGGAGCAGCGCCAGGTTCGCCTCACGCAGCGCACAAAGTTCCGGATTGCTCTTCGTGCCAGGAATCCAGCAGAATGTCTCCAATGCGCTTATCTCACTTCTTCCTGCTGCCCCTCTTGTCGTCGGCGGCCTTCCCGCAGAACCAGATCACCGATCCCGGCGCCAAACAGATCTGCGCCGCGGTAAAAGACGCCGCTCCGCCGTCCGAAGACCGTCCCAGGCCAGCGGAAGAGAAATCCCTCGCCCGCTGTGCTTCGCTCGATGCCTATTTCGGCTTTGGCCAACCGGTTGATCCAGTCAAAGCCCGCAAATGCGCCTTCGCTGAGCTCGACCGCGACGCAAAAGTCGTGCTCGGCGGCAAAGCTATATTGATGATGGTCTACGCCAACGGCAAAGGCGCACAGCGAAACTTTGATGTCGCCCTGAATTTTGCCTGCACCATCGGCGACGCGCCGGGCGACGCCGCCGGCCGCGTCCATCAACTCGATCGCCTCAAAAAAATGAATTGGGCGGGCGGCAACTTCAGCGTCTGCGACCACTCCAGCGGCCGCGAACTGTATGAACAATGCGCCATCCTTTCCGAACGCTTCGACGCCATTGAGCGCGACAGGAAATTCAACGAGCTGATTGAAAAGTGGACGCCACGCCAGCAGAAGGCGTTTCACACTTTCATGCAGGAGGCCGACAGGTTTTTCAAAGTGCAGGTCCGGAACGGCATCAACCTGGAAAGCACTTTTGAAGTCCAGGAGGAGGGTTTTCTGCGAAACAATCTGCTCTCCAGCCTGCAACAGTTTGAGAGCGGCCAGCTGCCCAAGGCGTCAAAAGACGACTTCAAGCGTGCTGAAGCCGATGAACGCGCCGCCTATGAGCACACACAAAATGGTCCGGTAGCGCGCTGGGGCACAGTCACTCGTGAAAGCCTCCACTTAAGCGAAGTTGAGTGGCGCCGCTATGTGAACGAGTGGATTGACTTTGCCCGGCAGCGATACCCGGAGACAAGCGAGCAGGACTGGAAGACATGGCTCGACCAGGAGCGTCTGGTGGCCTTGAACCGTTTCGCGCAATAACGTTCCCTTGCCTATCCGAGCGCAGGGGCAATCTCAGCCGGCTCTGGCGCAAATGATCGCGCCGCTGCAGCCGCCCCGATCCTGCGACAGAACGAATCCAGCCCTGCAACTTTTCACGCCGCGCTCGGCGTTGGGTCGTCATCTTTATCGAAGAAGTCGAGCGACAACAGCTTCTTCAGCCGCGCGCCCAGGGTCGCCAGGAGCGAGCTTCTCGCTGCTTTAGTCTGGGGATCTGGCATTTCCGCTTCGCCGGACCTGCCTTCCCATTCATAACGTGAGCTTTGTACTTTTTCTGCTTTCTTTGCTGCGCCGGCTGCAGCCTGTTCGGGGCCGGCCATCGGCGGTTCTTGTTTCTGCTGCTTCATTCAGTCTGACGCACTCTCCTTTAGCAATTTATTGGCCGCTGTTTTCGATGACGGTCAGTGCTCATTTAGTTGCTTGGCTTCTAAATAACTGGAGCCAATCGTGTTAATCCCTTTGACATAAAAGTGATTTCTGGCTTTGCCCCCGGTTAGCACAACTTTACCTGGACCCAGCGCATCCAATTCTCTGTTTGTTGCACTTGGGCCCTCGTCTATGAGCAGGAAAGCGCGAAAACTTCGTTTGGTCACGCGCCACAGTATGTCCGACCCAAAGCAATTTCGTTGCGGGGAGCCAATCCTTGAAAGCGGCATTTACCGCGTGGTGCACAGCAACCACCGGCTGCCGCATGAAGTTACTCTTCTTCGTGACCAGTTATTCCCCAGATGTATCAAGTGCGAAGACGCGGTCTATTTCGAACTGGTGCGCAGCGCCCCAGACATCACCCTGGCCCCATTCAAAGTTGCGCTCTACGCCCTTCCCGCTTCCGACGGGGAAGAAGAAGACCTCACCATCGCGTCGTAGTTCTTGTCGCTGCGCTCCAAACCGCCGGCGATCTTCGACCGCTTGACACTTTCGTGCTCCTCATACGCGCGCTTCGGCGCGTGGGCGGCTCAGCGCGAACGCTCGCCGGATTTGCATGGTCGCTGCGCTCCAAACCGCAGGCGTCTTCGACCGCTTGACACTTTCGTGCTCCTCATACGCGCGCTTCGGCGCGTGGACGGGGTCCCACCCCAATGCGCGCAAAACCGGCGTGTGCCGGGGACCCGGCCTCGCTGCTTGTATGCATTTCTCCAGATTGCCCAGCGTTCCTGAAGCCGGGAAATCGTAGAATCTACCGGGAGGATCCTCCATGAGCAGCAATGCCACCCAACCCGCGGCCCAAATGAGCCGTCAGCTTCTGCGGCACACTCTGGCCACGCTCGCCTACCGTGCCGCCAAAGCGCTGCGCGGCGCGCCGGAGAGCTTTGCCACCTTCAACACCGGCGACAAGGGCCGCACCCCCGCTAATCTTCTGGCGCACATGGGTGACTTGTTTGATTGGGCCCTTTCACTGGCTCAGGGAAGACAAGCCTGGCATGACTCGCAGCCTCTCTCCTGGGCGCAGGAGGTAGAGCGGTTTTTTCGCAGCTTGCAGGCCTTCGATGATTTCCTGGCTTCCGGAGCCCCGCTGGCGGAATCTCCCGAGAAGCTGTTTCAAGGGCCGATTGCCGATGCGCTCACCCACACCGGCCAGCTGGCAATGTTACGCCGAATGGCCGGCTGCCCGATCAAGGGCGAGAATTATCATCGCGCGGAGATTAAGGTGGGCAGCCTGGGTCCCGACCAGGCCGCGCCGGTGCGAGAATTCTGAGCCGCCCAAGTCGCAGGGGGGCATTGGTTTGTTTGGCAGGCCCCAGGAGCCGGAACAGATGGCTTAATCTTGGGATGGCCAGATGGCCCGATCTCCCGATGACCCGATTTCCGGTGTCTCTTTTCAAGTGTGACTGCGGTCACAGCGCGGAATTGCCGCGCAGGCGGAAACTGCTTCTTTCAAGGAGGCGGAGATGAAGACGAGCAGGGTCATTTGGGCGCTGCTGGTCCTGGCCGGCGTCACCATGGTTGTGTCGCAGGCACAGAACCCGCCGGCGCAGCACAATTACAAATACGAAGTTGCCAACCAGCAGACGGTGGAAGGCATCGTTTCCGATACCCGGGACTACAGCTGTCCCGTAAGCGGCGCGCTCGGCGCTCATATCGTCATCAAGTCGGTGGGCTCGGAGATCGAAGCCCATTTAGCGCCTGTCACTTTCCTGAAGCAGTATGACATCAACATTAACAAGGGTGACAGGGTGACTGTTGTGGGCTCAAGAATCGTCTATGAGGACAAGCCCGCGTTAATTGCCAAGACAGTTACGGTCAACCACGACACGTACAATTTCCGTGACGATAAAGGCAGGCCGCTCTGGTAGTTTGACTCACCTGTATCCGGGTTCTGGCGGTTAGGCCGGGGGCAACACACAAGAATTGCTGTTTCCTGGGGGAGGAAATGGCATAAAGCGCGGGGCTGGACTCTTTGAGTCGGCCCTGCGTTTTTTTGATGCCCGGATTGCAAGCCGGCTCCTGCCGGTGGATTCGGCCGCCAGCCGGCCGGGCGGCCAATTGCCGGGTCGATGTAATCGACCTTCTGGGTAAGTCTTCCCGGAGCGGATGCCGTAGAAGTCTCAACCAGAACGCTCTTGTTGGTCACATCACGCCGGGCAGTAACTTTTCCTTTCTCCCGCCGTATCTATTACGATCCAGGCTGCCGATGCTTGACTTCCACAC
>DASTJB010000195.1:0-5379 GCA_035717005.1 Candidatus Angelobacter sp. | reverse complement strand
TCAACCCTGAAGCGCCGGAGCCGATCCACGCCGGGGACACGCTGATCGCCATGGGCGAGCCGGCGCAGCTGGCGAAACTGGAGACTATGGCGGCCCGCGCCGCCAGCGCGCGCTCATGAAAATCGTTACTGCGGAAGAGATGCGCGTGATCGACCGCGCCACCACCGAAAAACACGGCGTGCCGTCACTCACGCTCATGGAAAATGCCGGCGCCGCTGTCGCCAAATTCGCGCAGAAGCATTTTGATTTCGAGACTGTGTGCGCGGTTTGCGGGCGCGGCAACAACGGCGGCGACGGCTTTGTGGCCGCGCGCAAGCTGCATGAGGCAGGAAAGAAGGTCTCCGTGATCGTGCTGGGCAAGAGCTTTGACGATCTGCGCGGCGATGCGGCGGAGATGTTCAGGAAGCTGCCGGTCGAGCCTCTATGGGCAGGCGACGAGGAGCGGTTCGGCCAAGCGGAGGTCGAGCAGACGCTGCGCCAGGCTGATCTCATTCTTGATGCGATCGTCGGCACAGGCTTTAAGCCTCCACTGCAGGGTGTTGGCGAAAGGGCCGTGGCGGCAATCAACGCGTGTACGGCTCCGGTGGTTTCGGTGGATCTGCCCTCCGGATCTTACACAGACAGCTTCTTGCCAGCCAAAGTGCAAGGACTGATGGCGCGCTCTGACGGAGTCATCACCTTTACCGCGCCCAAGCCCGTTCACGTGTTCGGCGGAGTCACGGAAGGCCCGATCGCGGTGGCGGACATCGGCTCGCCGCAGGAGCTCCTGATGGAGAGCGGCTCCCTCGATCTCGAGGTCACGGCTCCAGCCTATCTCTACGTTGTTTTCCACCCCCGTGAGGCTGAGACGCATAAGGGAAATTTCGGCCACGTTCTGGTGATCGGTGGCTCGGTGGGTAAGGCGGGCGCTGCTGCAATGGCCGGAATCGCAGCTCTTCGTTCCGGCGCAGGCTTGGTCACTGTGGCCTGCCCGCGTTCAGTGCAGCCGACCGTCGCTGCTTTTGCGCCGGAGATCATGACAGAACCACTGCCGGAAACGGAGGACGGCACCATTGCCGAATCAGCGCGGGAACGAATTGAGGCCCTGCTCGGGAAGAAAGATGTGGTAGTGCTTGGCCCTGGACTCTCGCGGAATTCGGAGTCCGACCGGCTCGCGAGAGAACTGGTTGCCAAGATTGGCGGCGAAACCCGGCTGGTCCTGGATGCCGATGGCCTCAATGCTTTCGCCGGTCGCGCGGACGAGCTGCACAATGAGGGCCTGTTGATCCTCACTCCGCATCCGGCCGAGATGGCCAGGCTGACGGGCGTACCAACACCTGACGATCATCCGGGCCGCATTCGCACGGCGCGCGAAGTGGCGAAAAAGCACCGTGCAATTGTGGTGCTGAAGGGCCATCGCACGGTAACCGCTTCTCCCAGCGGCACCGTGTGGATCAACATGTCAGGAAATCCCGGCATGGCCAAAGGAGGATCGGGAGATGTGCTGTCCGGAATCATTGCGGCTGTGCACACGCAGATTCAGGGTGGGCTGGGCCGGCGTCAATCGCGTAAATGGTACGAGCGGATGACTGAACTGATGCGACAAAGCGAGGAAGGAGATGCTGCGGCAGCCCGCGAACTGGAGGAGCTAAGCACAAACAGCACGTTTTATATGTTCACCATGGTCACCGCTCTTGGCGTTTGCCTGCACGGGCTGGCCGGGGACGTGGCGAGGGACCTCTGCGGCGAGGCATCGATGCTGGCGACCGATATTGTCAACAACATCGGTGAAAGCATTGCGCTTGGGCGTAGAGCCGCAGCCGATTCCAAATTCTTTTACCTCCAGCTATGAGGACGTTTCACACCCATTCAGCCGAAGAGACAACCGAGCTGGGCCGGCAGCTGGCGCCGGAGCTGAAGCCCGGCAGCATCGTGCTGCTGCGCGGCGATCTCGGCGCGGGAAAGACGACGCTGGTGAAAGGCATCGCCGAAGGATTCAACGCCGCGAAAGCCGAAGACGTCACCAGCCCGACGTTTACGCTGATTCACGAGTACCGTGGGCCGCAGGTGACGCTGTATCACATCGATCTCTACCGCATCGATACGCAGCGTGAGTTGGACACCCTGGCGCTCGACGACCTGATGACGCCGCAGAGCATTTTGCTGATTGAGTGGGGAGAGAAGTTTGCGAGGTTCGCCCGGGAGCGGGACGTGGAGATTGGGATTGAACACCGTGGCGGGGATGAGAGAGTTATCAAGATCGGGTGATCGGGTGATCAATGTTTTGTCAGCGCCTACGATCGCGCCGTCTTGCCTGATGCCGAGAAAACTGCCAGAAGTTGGTTCGCTTCACCTAACATCTCTGTAAGCTTCTCGGCTTTCACAATGCCGCTTTCTGCCAACATTTCCAGCCAAAAGACCGTTTCATCGGCTTCTTCGATTACGATTCCTATTTGGCGATAAATTCAGCCTTGGAGCGGGCTCTTCCAACAGCTCTATAGTTCGCCGCCATACTTGTGGCAGAGCGAAGAATCTGCTGATCAATTATGGCCGCTGCGCGCGTCCTTGGCAGCGCTTGTGACATCCGAATGACTCTTAAGGCAAACTGTTTCGTCCTGGCTTTTAGCTGCTGATGTTGGTCTAAGCTCATCTTCTTTTCCTGAATCAGGGCTAATAATGTATAGCAGAGCCGTTTTCAGATCACCCGATCACCGGATCTCCCGATCACCCGATTTTCCACCGGGCGGGGTCGTTCTCACGGTCATCACCACGAGCCACAGTCCATTCAACGTGAACAAGACGATCGCCGGGACGAGGTACTTGCTGACGGGCAGGCGCTGAAAGACGCAGAAGACCACTCCGGCGACGATGGCGAGGTCGACGAGGATGAAGATCGTGAATATCTGGGTGCGGGACATTGTGGATGATGGTTCCTTTACCTCAGGGGCTAAAGCCCCGCAGATGTCAGTGGCTCTTAGCGCAGGCCTAAAGGCCTGCTCCACCCCGAGGATACCAACTTTTTTCTGACTAAAATCCCATCATGTTGTAGTACCTGCAGCGCAAAGAGATTGATAGGGTTCCCTCGCTCCCCACCCCACAAAGCCAAAATCGGGCTTTGCGGGGACCCCGTTCGCTCGGGATTGCAGAAAAAATCAAAACCCCATGATGTTGTAGCCGCAGTCGACATACACGGTCTCGCCGGTAATCGCCGTAGCCAGGTCGGAAGCGAGGAAGAGCGCGGTGTCGCCCACTTCTTTGGCGTCGACATTGCGCTTCAAAGGCGCGTGATCGGCGTGGTTCTTCAGCATGAGCGAAAAGTCGCCCACGCCGCGGGCGGCCAGCGTCTTGATAGGGCCGGCGGAGATGGCGTTCACCCGAACCTTCTTCGGGCCCAGGCTGTTGGCCAGGTAACGCACCGTGGCTTCGAGCGCCGCCTTGGCCACGCCCATCACGTTGTATCCGGGCACGACTTTTTCCGCGCCAAAGTAAGTCAGGGTGATCACGCTGCCGCCATTGGCCATGAGCGGGGCCGCAGCGCGGGTAACGCCGATGAGCGAATAGACGCTGATATCGTGCGCAATGCGGAAGCCCTCGCGCGAGGTGTTGAGGAAGTCACCATGCATCTCGGGCGCGGGCGCGAAGGCCACGGAATGAACGAGGACGTCGAGCTGCCCGAAGCGCTCTTTGAGTTGCGCAAAGAGCTGGTCGATCTCGGCGTCACTGGAGACGTCGCACTGGAAGGCCTCGGCGTTTGCCAGCGAGCCGATCAGGTCGTGCGCCTCGGCCTTGAGGCGCTCGTTCTGATAGGTAATGGCGAGCCGCGCGCCGGCCTCGCTCAGGCGCTGGGCGATGGCCCAGGCAATGGAGCGCTTGTTGGCCACGCCAAAGATGACCGCGTTCTTCCCTTGCATGCTCAGCATAAGAGGACCTCAATAAGGAAACCGGTCAGGATAACAGGAAGCGGGAACGAAAGGGAATGCCAGGCCCGAGGCCGGCGTGATTGGCCATAACGCGCCTTAACGGTTTCTTTATGCGCGCTTTTGTATTGTTGTTGCCGGGAGGCAACATGAAATTGATTCAGGAGCGTGGCTTGCGAGGGCGTCTCCTCGCGCTGGCTGCGAAGCTGTTTGCTCTTTTGCTGATGTCCGCACTCATTTCTTCAGACTCCATGACCGCGCAACAAAATCAGGGGACATCGGCAACACCTGACGAGGTGCGGCGCCTGCTGGAAAAGGTTGAGAGTCTGGAGAGGCGCGTTGCGGAACTGGAAGCGCATGCGGGAAACAAAGCGCCAACCTCCAGCGATCCGGCTCCAGGAGAGAAGCCGCTTGCGGCTTCGGCGCCGGCGGAGACCACGAAACTTTCAGCGCCCAACGAAGCCGCGGAGCCGTTCGCCTTCGCCGACTTTACCTGGCTCAACGGCAACAGCCGTACGCAAGAGTCCCCTCTGGAGACGAAGGCTTTTACGGGGGAATTCCGCGCGGACATCAGCTACATCTACGACTTGAATCATCCCCAGGACCACACATTGATCGGAACCAGCGAAAGCGGGCGGACAGGCGAGTTTCAGGTCCAGCAGCTCGGTGTGGGCGGAGATTTTCATCAGGGCAAGGTGCGCGGACGCGTGATGACGCAGTTCGGCATGTACTCCACCATGACGCCGCGTAACGACGCGAGCCCCGGCCGGGGACAATGGAACCTTGCCGACGCCTATCGCTATCTTTCCGAGGCTTACGGCGGTTATCACTTCAACGTACTGCATGGAATCAACCTCGATGCCGGCATTTTCATGTCGTATGTAGGCTTGTTCAGCTATTACAACTTTGACAACTGGGCATACCAACCATCTTATGTTTCGTCGAACACGCCGTGGTTCTTTAACGGCGTGCGCGTACAGATATTCCCCACGGAAAAGTTGAAGATCGAACCCTGGCTGGTGAATGGCTGGCAATCGTATGGCGTGTTCAACGGACGTCCGGGGATGGGGCTGCAGGTTTTGTGGCGTCCGAACGGCGCCGTCTCAATCCTTTCGAACACGTATGCCGTAGGCCGGGACACGCTGGGAGCGCCGCGGCGCACGCGCTTCCACAGCGATAACAGCATTCAGGTGAAGTACTTTGACAACCCGGGGCACCTGATGGACAAGGCGGCATTTTCACTCACGCTCGATGCGGGTTGCGAAAGCGGCAGCGGCGTGAGTTGCTTCGGGGATTCCCGCCAGGGGCCTAAACAGGCGTTCCTCGGCGGCATGCTTTACCATCGCCTGTGGTTCCACAAAGACCTGTTCGCGTTCACCCTGGGCGGCGGCGGAATGTCCAATCCCGGACGCTATCTGGTTCTTGTTCCGCCGATCAACGGGGCAACCGCCTCTTCCGGAACTCCTTATTTCTCCCTGAATCC
>DASTJB010000194.1:0-9368 GCA_035717005.1 Candidatus Angelobacter sp. | reverse complement strand
TCGCCCGCCGCGCGGTCAAAGTAGATCAGCCTGCGCGCCAGCTCCACCTCAATTTCCGGGATCTTATATAAAGGATAGATTTTGGCGTAGTTCACAATCGCCATGTCCAGCCCGTGATCGACGGCTTCTTTCATGAAGACGCTGTTCAGCACGCGCCGCGCATAGACGTTCAGCCCGAATGAAATATTGCTCACGCCCAGAATGGTCTTCACCTCGGGCAGCTCCTGCTTGATGCCCTTGAGGGCGTTCAGCGTCTCGATGCCCGCCGTGCGGTACTCTTCCTGCCCGGTCGAGATCGGCAGCGTCAGCGCGTCAAAGATGAGATCGACCGGACGAATGCCGTACTTCTCCGTGGCCAGCTTGAATATCCGCTTGGCGATGGCGACTTTCTTCTCCGCCGTTAGCGCCATGCCGGCTTCGTCGATCGTCAGCGCGATCACCGCCGCGCCGTACTTCTTGGCCATGGGCAGAACTTTGGCCGTACGCTTCTCGCCGTCTTCCAGATTGATGGAGTTGATGATCGCTTTGCCGGGAATGCGCTTCAGCGCTTCCTCGATCACGTCGGCTTCGGTCGAATCGACGAGAACGGGCGCGGGCACGCGCGTAGCGACTTTCTCGAGGATCGAGCTCATGTAGCCCTTCTCGTCCTCGCCCACAATCGCCGTGCACAGGTCCAGCATGTGCGAGCCTTCCGCCACCAGCTTTTTGGCCAGCGCCAGAATGTCGTCATACTTGCCGCCGCGCACCATGTTCTTGAAGTGCTCCACGCGCGTGGTGGTGTTCATCTCCTCCGCCACGATCAGCGGCTTGGGGTCAAGCTCCAGCGGGACCATCGAGTAGGCGCTTGAGGCCGCGGGCGTGACCTCGACGTCGCGTGTGGCAGGCTGCAAATTTGCGCACGCATCCACAACAGCCTTGATGTGCTCCGGCGTCGTGCCGCAGCATCCGCCCACGATGCGCACACCGTATTCGGTGATGAACTTCTTGTGCCACTCCGCCAGATCGTGCGGCGTGAGCCGGTAATGCGCTACGCCGCCCACATTCTCCGGCAGTCCGGCGTTCGGCAGGACGGAAATCTCTTTTGGCGCGTTGTGCGCCAGGTAGCGCACCGCGTCATTCATTTCTTTCGGACCAGTCGCGCAGTTCAGCCCGACGATCTCGCAATCGAAAGGCTCCAACGCCGTTTCCGCTGCGCCGATTTCGGTTCCCAGCAGCATGGTGCCAGATTCCTGCAGCGTCACCTGCGCCTGCACCGGGACGCGCTTCCCCGCCTGCTTCATGGCTTCGAAGGCCGCAGCTACGGCGATTTTGGTTTGCAGAATGTCCTGGCAGGTTTCGATCAACAGGATGTCCACGCCGCCCGCGATCAGGCCCAGCGACTGCTCCAGGTAAGCCTGGAACATATCGTCATAGCCGATCTGCCCCAGCGACGGCAGCTTGGTCCCCGGCCCAATCGACCCGGCCACAAAACGCTGCTTGCCGTTACCGGAGAAATCCCGCGCCACCTCGCGCGCCAGCTCTGCCGCGCGCTGGTTGATCTCATGGACCTTGTCCGCCAGATCGAATTCGCCCAGCACAATGCGGCTGCCGCCAAACGTGTTGGTCTCCACCACGTCGGCGCCGGCCTTGAAATATGCGGCGTGAATGTCTTTGATAATGTCAGGCCGGCTGAGCACCAGGACCTCTGAGCAATTCTCCTTGCCCCAGAAGTCATCGAGCGACGGATGCCGCTCCTGTATCTGCGTGCCCATGGCGCCGTCATAGATGACAACGCGTTCGCGAACTGTGTCTAAAAACGATTTCATCTCGTCCAAGTCGGGACCGTCCACCGGGAATCGCTTGTGTGCGGCGAGGCCCGTGTGGCGCCGAGCCGCCCGCAACAGGAGCACGAGGAAGTTATATCGTCGTGACTCCCGAGCGGTTTGGAGCGAAGCGACAAAAAGTGAAGAGTTCCCGCTCCTGTCATTCTAAGGGCTAGCTACTGAAACCGTGGTCTGCCGATCATTAGCCCTGTTGATTCCGTACCCGATTTGCTTGATTCCATGCTCGATCTGCGCCTATCTGCGTTAAATCTGCGGCGCTTTGTTTTTCCGATGCCGGATCACCAGATCACCCGATTTCTACCCCACCCCCCATGTCACTTCTGTTGAAAACAAAGGCCCGGGCCCGTTTCGACAGGCCTGTGACCGACCAGTCGAAGCCCCTTCTTGGCCTCGTTTCGACCTCGAATCGCATCTCTTTTCCCGGGCTGCGCTTATTCATCTAAACCATTGCTATAAAATGACTTATGTTACGACGGCCAGCCAATTTTGTCAAGCAAATTCAGCCGTCTCGCGGCGAACATCCAGAATTGTTTGCCTGCTTGACAGCCCGCCTTTCCGCGCTGAAAATGAGCTCACTCAATTCAGAAAACGGGCCATGCCTAAACAGATTCTCTCAGTTTCTTACGACGCCAGTCTCCTCGCCACTCGACGCATGCTCCTGGAGCAGCGCGGTTTCCAGGTGACCTCTGCCCTGGGCTTCACCCAGGCCAGCGCGCACTGCAACACGCCTGATTTCGATCTGTTTATCCTGGGCCATTCCATTCCCGTCACCGACAAGCAGGAGCTCATCAAGACCTTCCGGCGCCACTGCCCCGCCCCGATTTTGTCTCTGGAGCGCCCTGGCGAGGAAAAAGTTCCCTGCGACTTCCACGCCTCCCCCGACCAGCCGGAGGACTTCCTGGCCACCGTGGAGAGAATTGTCACCGGCAGCAGAGGACCCGAAGCCCAGAATCGCGCCAGTTAGAGAGCAGTCAGCAAGCAGCAGGCAGCTTTTTTCTAAAATCCCGAGCGGAGCGACGGATCCCTACCCTTCAAACTTGGTTATTTGTGAATTTCGACTCCATCATCTTCGAACTGGTGACACGCTGAGAGCATCGCGGCTATAGAGTTCCCTCACTCGCGCCTTCGATCTTTGAAAAAGACAAACTACAGATGCGCGAGTTCGGGATTTCAGAAAGAAGCTGAGTGCTGAGTGCTGACTGCTGAGTGCTATCTGACCTGAAACCAGAAAAACAGCACGTTTGCGATCAGCATGCCGGTGGCGGCGCAGCCCAGCCAGAAGTTCTCAAAGTGGCTGTTGGTGGTGCGCATCACGCGCGTGTTGTTGGAGAGCAGCAGAATGAAGGCGAAGATCGGTACCAGGACAATTCCGGCCAGCACCTGCGAGAAGTAAAGTACGTGCACCGTGTTCACATGGGAGAAATCGATCACCACAGCCACAAACACCGTTCCTGAGATCATCACGTAAAACATCCGCGCGTTCCACGGCTCCATTCCCAGTCCGGATTTCCAGCCCACTGCCTCGGCCACGCTGAAGCACAGCGAGGCCACCAGGATCGGCAGCGCGATCAGCCCGGAGGCGATGATGCCGAGCGCAAACAGGACGGTCCCCAGAAAACCGAACGAGCCCATGGCCTCGGAAGCCATTCGGGTCGTCATGTTCGAGGGATCCAGGATATGCAGATGTGAGGCGGCCACCATCGCGGAAAGAGAAATCAGGCAGGCCACAAATGTTCCGGCGTGCGATTCCGTCACATGCGCCCTCGCCAGGCCTTCCGGCAGGCCGCGTTTGGAGCTGGTCTGCCAGACGATCACGTCCGGCGTGAGCAACGATCCAAACACAGCCACCACGCCCATCATGTATCCGGTGTTCACCTGCATGCGCGGCAGGAGCACGTCTTTGGCCAGCCCCGCGAACGAATCCGTCACCCGGTACGCCGCAATGACGTACGCAGCCAGAAGCAAGGCAAGCGTGCCCAAGACCTTGGTGGTGCGCTGGTAATTCCCGATAATCAGGACATACCAGACAGTGAACCCCACAATCGCCAGGAAGAACGAGCGCGGAGACATGGTAATCATCGAAAAACCGTCGCTCACCGCTACGATATCGCCGACAATCATCGCCAGGTTCACCACGGCGATCAGCACCGCAATCAGGACTGACCAGTTCCGGCTGTAATTCTCCCGGATCAGCTCCACCAGCCCTTTCCGCGTCTCATGGCCTATACGCGAGGCCACGGCAAACACGCTGAACAGCACGGGAACGCAGAGCACAACCACCCATCCCAGTGACACCCCAAAGGCAGCACCGGCGACCGTGGCCGTCAGGACTGCTGCCGGATCCAGATCGGCTGCTCCGGCCACCACCCCGGGAAGCATGCGCGCCGCCCGCCCGAAGAATGACGGTCTGATATAAACGGGCGGGTTCGGATCTGCCTGGCGCAGGGTCCCCATTCGCAAGTCCATAACCGTTAGAAGCAGTTACAGCTCTGCTAGTTGGTCAGTTGAAAACTGACCAACGAAGTGTCAGCGTCTAGCGATTCGCTTGCCAATCGCGGGCCTGCGCGGGGTTGATTGGGCTTTAGCCCCTGCGGACGGAACTGCGGCGGATCCGTGTTCCAAGGCCTGACCAGATCATTGCTGAACAATATCAAGCCAAGAGCTAAAAGCTAATGGCTCAAGAGCTGCTTCTCGAGCGCCGCTTCCGCCGCAAAATAGCCGCACATCCCGTGGACTCCTGGTCCGGGCGGCGTCGAAGCCGAGCACAGGTAAACACCCTTAAGCGGCGTGCGATACATACTTGCCGTCGGCCGCAGGAGCAACTGGCCAAGCGATCCGGCGCCGCCGCCAATATCGCCGCCGATCAGGTTCTCGTTGTACTGTTCGAATTCCAGCGGCTTCATGATCGACCGGGCGGCTATGCATTCGCGGAACCCCGGCGCAAACCGCTCCACCTGCGCCTCGATCGCCTGTGTTAGCGAAGGAATTCCTCCATCCGGGGCCCCCGACGCGCGCCGGGTTTGCGCGTGTTGGGGCGAAAAGCCATTCGGCACGTGGCAATAGCCCCACGCCGTGTGCTTGCCTGCCGGCGCTCGCGTAGGATCGAAGAGGCTGGGCTGCGTCAGCAGCACGTAAGGCCGCGGCGACGTTTCGCCGCGCCACGGCGCGCTCTCTGATGCGCTGATCTCCTCAAGCGTCTCGCCCAGATGCACCGTGCCCGCCTGCGCGCATTCGGCGGCGCGCCACGGAATCGGCTGGTCGAGCGCCCAGTCGATCTTGTAGGCGCCCGGCCCATAGCGATAACGTTCCAGCTTCTTTCGATACCTCGCGGGCAGCCGTTCGCCGGCAATCTGCACCAGTTGCTTCGGCGTGACGTCGAACAGAATTGTCGCTCCGGCCGGCAGCTGCTCAAGCGACTCCACCCGGCAGCGAGTGATCAGCTTGCCGCCCAGCGACTCCAGATAGCCGACGAGCGATGCCGTAAGCTGCTGCGCTCCGCCGCGGACAAACGGCCAGCCGCCGGCGTGCGCCGAGACCGCCAGCCCCAGTGTGACCGCGGAGGTGGCCGCATATTCCAACGGCAGCATTGAATGCGCCGCCATCCCGGCAAAAAAAGCCCGTGCGTGTTCAGTCCTGAAGTAAGCCCGCGCCAGCGAGGTGGCCGCGCGCAGCGCCCGCAAACCAAATCGCGCAAACAAGAACGGGTGCCGCGGAAAATGAAAAGGCGCCAGCATGTCGCGCAGCAGATCGTTCGCATGCTCGGCAAAGTCACCCATCAGCGCGCGATATCCGCGTCCGTCTTCGCCCAGCGTGGCTGCTGTTTCCTCGACCGAACGGTAGAGCACTGCGGCCGTGCCATCGGAAAACGGATGCGCCATCGCGGCGCGGGGAAAGACCCACTGCAAGCCATATTTCTCGAGCGGCAACGTGGAAAGGTACGGCGAGCACACGCCCATGGCCATCACGGAAGAACAGACATCGTGCCGGAAGCCGGGCAGCGTCAGCTCGGCCGAGCGCGCGCCGCCGCCGGGCGTCTCCGCGGCCTCAAGCACGACCACTGACTTTCCCGCCTGCGCCAGCCGTATCGCCGCAGCCAGGCCATTCGGCCCCGAGCCGACGACGATTGCGTCAGTTTTTGGAAGATCGAATTTGCGCGAGGCCGGCACGCACTTACAGGATAAATTACCGCGGTGGCTATCTTCTGATTCTCAGCTTTCGTGTTACCGACTTACCATCACGTTTCGCCTGCACCATCACTGCACCCCGCGCGACCACGTCTTCAGTCAACGGAATCGAGAGTTCCGCGGCGCCCGCTTTGTCTGTCTCACCCCGCGCCAGTTCGCCATCGGACGCAATGATGCCCCGCGCCACGACTTCCGCTCCACGCGCCGGCCGGCCGCCATCGAGCACGCGAAAAGTCACAGGCAGCGCGGCACCGCCGCTTTGCCCCACGGACCAGCCGAGTGACAATCCAGAGCCGCCTATGTCCTGCACCTCCGCGCCGCTGCCGAGCATCGCGTCCATTCTTCCCTGCTGGATCGCATCGAGCACGTTCTTGTGCTGCGCCTTCAGCAGCTCGTGGATCGCCTCCGTGGAAAATTCCGGCCGCGAAACCTGCTCGGCGTAGGAGACCGTGTGCTTGCCCACGCACTGGCCTTTCACGAACACCAGCGTCTGCAGCAGCAGGTCCTGCTGCCGCGCCTCGCTCTGCACGTGGTAAGTAGTGTCCGCTTGCTTCACATCGGTGTTGAAGCCAAATATCGTCATAATGCAGGTGTGATCTAAGGCCGGCCACGCTCAGCCAATCGACCGTTTTTTGGACTTATAAAATTTAACGAAATCTACCAGCTCTGTTCGCCGCCAAGGTCTTGACACTCAAGCGAATGGAAATTACTCTCGAATGTTTAGCACTTATACTTTTTGCTGCCTGTATAGGCCTTTTGCATGCCGGAGAACAGCTACTTCGCCCATTATATTCCGTTGCTGATCCAGGTCATCGTCGCTGCCGGTCTGGCCGCCGTGATGGTTACGCTCTCGCAGCTTCTCGGCAAGCATAAATGGTCGCGGGTGAAAAACACGCCGTACGAGTGCGGCATCACTCCCACCGGCGACGCGCAGCAGCGCTTCAGCGTCAAGTTCTACATGGTCGGCATGCTCTTCATCCTGTTCGACGTCGAGGCCGTCTTCCTCTATCCCTGGGCGGTGATCGCGCGCGAGCTCCGCATGTTCGGCTTCTGGGAGATGCTGATCTACATCGGCCTGGTGCTCGTCGGCTTCTTCTATATATGGAAGAAAGGCATCCTCGACTGGAACCGGCCCGAGCGAGGTGAAGGCTGATGCCTCTCGCCCCTGCCATCACCGATCTTGAACAACTCAAAAACCGTCCTATTCTTGCCGACCTGCTGGCCTGGAACCCCGGCGCCGTCGAGAAAGCGCGCTTTGATCGCGATGAGCTCACGGTCTTCATCGCCCGCGAATCCATTCGCGAGGCCTGCGCGCAACTCAAGTCGCGCGGCGCCACCGATTTCCTTTCTGACTTGACCTGCGCCGATTTCTATCCGCGCGATCCGCGCTTTGAAGTCGCCTATCATCTGCTTTCAATCAAAAATAAGCAGCGCATCCGTCTGAAAGTTGTCCTCGGCGGCGATGACGCGGTGCTCGAATCCATTACCTCCGTCTGGCCTTCCGCCAATTTTTTCGAACGCGAGCTCTTTGATCTCTTCGGCATACGCTTCCTCGGCCATCCTTATCTGCGCCGCATCATGATGCCCGAAGATTGGGAAGGCCATCCTTTGCGCAAGGACTACCCGGTGGAGGGCTATCGTTAATGGGCCACTTGAATCAGGCCAATCCGGTGCTCGACACGGCTGACGACAGGACCATGATCCTCAACATGGGGCCGCAGCACCCGTCGACGCATGGTGTGCTCCGCCTGCTGCTGGAGATCGATGGCGAAACCATTGTCCGCATGATGCCCGACATCGGCTTCCTCCACACCGGGATCGAAAAGACCTGCGAAGCCAAGTTCTACCAGCAGGTGGTGCCGCTCACCGACCGTATCGATTATCTCTGCCCCATGGTCAACAACCTCTGCTACGTGCAGGCGGTGGAAAAACTCCTGGGGCTGGAAATCCCGCCGCGCGCCCTGTGGATGCGCGTGCTGCTGGCCGAACTCCAGCGCATCAGCTCGCACCTGGTCTGGCTGGGCACTCATGCCATGGACATCGGCGCCATGTCGGTCTTCCTCTACTGCTTCCGTGAGCGTGAAGACCTGCTGCGTATCTACGAGATGGTCAGCGGCCAGCGCATGATGACTTCTTACTTCCGCATCGGCGGCCTGGCGCTGGAACCTCCCCTCGGCTTCTTTGAGAAGGTCAAGGACTTCCTGGATCGCTTCCCGGAGAAGGTGGACGAATACGAGGACTTGCTCACCGGCAACCGGATCTTCATCGATCGCCTGAAGGGTGTTGCGCATATCAGTGCGGAAGACGCCCTTGCCATCGGCCTTACCGGCCCTTCGCTGCGCGCCAGTGGCGTTGATTTCGATATCCGCCGCGACATGCCCTACGGCGGCTACGAGAATTTCAAGTTCAAGGTCCCGACTCAAAAAGACGGCGACGTCTGGGCGCGCTATCTGTGCCGCGTGGCTGAGCTGCGCGAATCGCGCGAGATCGCCAGACAGGCTCTCGAAGGCATGCCCTCCTCCGGCCCCATTAAGGCTGATGCGCCCAAGATCGTGCTGCCCGACCGTGAGAAGATGAAGACGCAGATGGAAGCCCTCATCTATCACTTTAAGATTGTCACGGAAGGTTTTGCCGTGCCTGAAGGTGAGGTTTACCACGCCATCGAGTCTCCGCGCGGCGAGATGGGCTACTACGTGGTTTCCGATGGAACCGCAAAACCGATGCGCGTGCACATGCGATCACCCTCATACGCCAACCTTCAAGCTTTACCTCAGATGTGCGAAGGCAAACTGATCGCGGACGTGGTCGCGGCCATAGGAAGCATCGATATCGTTCTCGGGGAGATCGACCGCTAATGCCTCCCATTTCTGACAAGCTCGACAAATTCTTCGACGAGAAGATGACGCAATATCCCACCAAGCGGGGATTCCTCGTTCCGATGTTGCTGTATTCGCAAGACGAGGTGGGATATCTAAGTGACGCCGTGATCGCGCACTTGGCGAAAAAAACCGAGCTCACCGAACTGGAAGTCCGCAACGTGATCAGCTATTACTCCATGCTGCACACCAAACCGATGGGTAAATTTCACGTGCAGGTGTGCACCAACATCAGCTGCATGCTGCGCGGCGGCGAAGAGATCCTGGAGCACTGCAAGCAGAAGCTGGGTATCGGCCACAAGCAGACCACACCGGACGGAACTTTTTCTCTGGAAGAAGTGGAGTGCATCGGCGCCTGCAGCTGGGCCCCCGCGTTGCAGGTCAACTACGATTTTCACGAAAACTTGACGCCGGAAAAAACAGACAAGGTTCTGGAAGCGTATAGAAACAAGTCCCGGCAATAACTTCCGAGCCCCGAAGGGGCG
>DASTJB010000193.1:0-35971 GCA_035717005.1 Candidatus Angelobacter sp. | reverse complement strand
GATAGTTACAGCCTATTAAAAGCAGTCCAATTATATATTGGACAGATAGGTCCGGGGGTTTTATTTTGTCGGCAGCTGATAGAAGAACTGGCGTCCCGGCCCAATGGGGTGGCCGGGGCCGCTCTCTTTTTCTATTCCCCGGTTCGAATCATGTCCGTCATCAGCGTGCAGGAATCGTTTCTGAATGTGGCCCTCGCCGGCGGCAAGCACGTGACTGTGCATCTGCTCAACGGTCTCAAGGTTTCCGGCAGCGTGCGCTCGTTTGACAAGTACTCCATTGTGCTGGAAACCACCACGCAGGAACAGCTCATCTTCAAGCATTCGGTTTCCGCATTGCTGCTGTGCTGCCGCAACAAACGGTGCAGTGAAGAGTGCCAGTCGGAAATGCGGCTCTCCTAGACTGCGGTTCACCTGCTTCATTTCCCTTCTGCTCTCGATCTAAACTGGACAACCTGCGGTTTTCCTATGCTTCTTTGCCCCGCGTGCGGGGTCGCTCCAGGAGGTAGACCATGAGTGAGATTCTGCCTGCCGTCTTTATCGGCCATGGCAATCCGATGAATGCGCTGCTGCGGAACCCTTACACAGAAGCGTGGTCGGCGTTAGGCCAGGACATTCCGCGTCCTACGGCTGTGTTGTCGATCTCAGCGCACTGGTTTGCTCCGGGAACCGGGGTTACGATCACCACAGCGCCGCGGACCATTCACGACTTCGGGGGCTTTCCCCGCGATTTGTACCAGGTGAAGTATCCTGCGCCGGGCGATCCTGTACTGGCGCGCCGCGTACAAAAGCTGCTTGAGCCCACGCCGGTTCTGCTCGACGAAAGCTGGGGCCTGGATCACGGAACGTGGGCGGTCCTCTGCCATGTGTATCCGCAGGCCGACGTGCCGGTGGTCCAGCTCAGCATCGATGAAACGCAGCCGCCGGAGTTTCATTACGAAATCGGCCGGCGTCTGGCGCCGCTGCGCCAGGAAGGCGTGCTCATTGTGGGCAGCGGCAACCTGGTCCACAACCTGCATGCCTATGCCTGGGGGCGTCATGCGGTTGAGCCGTTCGACTGGGCCGTGCGTTTTGAGCAGCAGGCGCGTGAGATGCTGCTGGCTGCTGAACATCGTCCCCTGGTGGAATACGAGAAGCTGGGGCGCGATGCGCATCTCTCAATTCCAACTCCCGATCACTATCTGCCGTTGCTTTATGTCATCGGTGCGCGACAGGAAAGAGATCGGGTCTCATTTCCCGTGGAAGGCGTGGATGGCGGATCCATTTCGATGCTGGCGGTAAGAGTGGGATGAGCGGACCGCGCGATCGCGTCGTCAAAGCGATTCAACAGCTATTCAACGGGATGCTGTCCCGATTCGGACTTATCGGCCGCCCGCAGTGCTGACGTGCCCCACTCCCATCTCCGCGTTCAGCCATCGGTCCACCAGTTTTTGCAGGCAGGCTTGCCCGCAGAGATGCTTCACGGTGGCATCGTGCGCCATCATGTTCTCCCAGGGATAGATTTTGAAAAGGTGCCGCTCTGGCGCCTCGGGATGAGGGCTATACGGCTCGGTCCAGGCCAGCCACCAGTGGTCAGTGCTGCCTTTCTGCTTGCCGCAGATATCGCAATTAAATGTTTCAGTCCAGGTCACCGAGTTGCTCCGGGCACTCATTGGAAACTGCTTACGTCCAAGGTAGCACGGCACGTTTCCTTAAATCCATGAAAGGGCGACAGACGCTGAGACCTGGATGCGAACGCGCAGATACCAAATTGTGTCAATTTTCCCCGCTGAAATGCCCGGAATTACTGAATTTCATATGTCTTGGTCGGCATTTCCGGGGAGCGCCGGGTTCTCCACAGGAGTTCCACAATTTTTTGTAGAAGCTTCATCAATCCGCAACAATTCCTAAGTTAGGATTAAGCAGCAAAAATGCGGGAAAAATCTATTTTCGGGGCTTGCTTTTCCGGAGTTCCCGATTATGATGATGGCCTAAAAGTTTCCAGGTTTACCCCGCCAGGTGAAGTCCCCCACAGGAGAGAGAGCATGAAGTCACGCTTTTGGAGTTCAATCGAAAAGCTAGTTCTGATCGCGCTGCTGATCCTAAGTTGTAGCGCGCTGATCTACGCTCAGTCCACCACCGATGGCGCCATCGGCGGCACGGTGTATGACAGCACCGGTGCCGTGGTGGCCAACGCAAAAGTTACTGTCCACAACGCCGGCACCAACGCTGAGCAATCGGTCACTAGCGATGCTTCAGGCTACTACCGTGTCACCGGATTGCAGCCCGGGAGCTACACCGTCACCGTTGACGGCAGCGGACTGGCCACCTACAAAGCTCAGCAGGTAATCGTATCGGTCGGCAGCGTTACCGATGTTTCACCGCGACTGGGCGTGGCCGGCACCTCAGAGACGGTGGAAGTGACGGCGGAAGTCCCGCAAATCAACACGACCTCGCCTGAGTTTGCTCCCACGTTGAACCAGACGGCGATCGCAAACCTGCCGATCAACGGCGGCCGCTGGTCCAGCTTCGCGCTGTTGACCCCTGGCGTCGTCAGCAACTCGAGCGGGTTTGGCCTGCTGAGCTTCCGCGGCATCAGCACTCTGCTGAACAACAACACGGTCGACGGCGCTGACAACAACCAGGCCTTCTTCTCGGAAGAGCGCGGCCGCACCCGCGCCGGCTACTCGACGCCGAAGGCAGCCATTGAGGAATTCCAGGTCAACACCTCGAATTACTCCTCCGAATATGGGCGCGCGGCCGGTGGCGTGATCAACACGGTAACCAAGAGCGGCACTAATGCCATCCACGGCGAAGCGTATTTCTACGATCGTGACAACAATTGGGGCGCCATCAATCCGTTCACCAAGCTGGCGGTCTCTACCCCGACCGGGTTCCAGCAGGTCCCCTACAAGCCGACCGACTGGCGCAAGATTTCCGGCTTCGGTCTTGGCGGACCGGCCATCAAAGACAAGCTGTTCTGGAACCTGACCTTCGACTGGTACAAGCGCAACTTCCCCGGTACCGCCGTCGCCAGCAACCCGACGGTCTTCTTCGGTCAGGGCGATCCTACGGCCAGCTCACAGACCGCGACGATCGCTACGATTGCGACCAGGCGGGGCATCACCACCGCGCAGGCGCAGGCCCTGTATTCAAACGAGTTCAATGGCCTGGTCAGCATGCTGGGTTCCACGCCGCGCCAGGGCGAGCAGTACATCATCTTCCCCAAGGTGGACTGGACCATCAACCAGAAGAACCACGCCTCGTTCACCTTTAACCGCATGCGCTGGGCGTCTCCGGCCGGCATTCAGACCCAGGCCACAAACACGTTCGGCGTCCGCAGCTTCGGTGACGATTTTGTAAAGGACACCTGGGGCATTGCCAAGCTCAACACCTTCATCACCGCCAACATGGCGAATGAAGTCCGCTATCAGTATGGCCGGGATTTTGAATATGAGTTCGCGCAGCAGCCTACGCCGTACGAACTGAGCCGGCTGGTCAACACTCCGTCATTCACCAACCCGCTGGGTCTTCCCCCGCAAGTTTCAATCACCAACGGGTTCACCTTCGGCGTGCCGACCTTCCTGCAGCGGCCGTCGTTCCCGGATGAGAGCACCTATCAGATCGCCGACACCCTCACCTGGACAACCGGCAAGCACAGCTTCAAGTTCGGGACGGACGTGCGCCGCGTGCATGACAACTCGCAGAACCTGCGCACCCAGTTCGGCAGCTACAGCTATTCCAGCGTGAACAACTACATGCTGGACGCTATCCTGGGTAAGGGTTGCGGAACTACTGCCACCCCTCTTCCCTGTTACAGCAACAACGGATTCAGCCAGGCCTTCGGCCCAATCGGCTTCGAGTTCGACACCACGGACATCTCCGGATTTGCCGCGGACGACTGGAAGATCCTGCCCCGTCTGAGTGTATCGATGGGACTGCGTTACGAGCGCGAGGTCCTGCCCGCTCCGTTCAGCAACCTGATTAATCCGGCGCTGCCGCAGACCGGGCGGATGCCTGCTGACAAGTCGAACTTCGGTCCGCGCCTCGGTTTCGCCTACGACGTCACCGGGAACGGCAAAACCATCGTTCGCGGCGGCTACGGTATTTACTACGGACGGATCATCAACTCCACCATCTTCAACGCGTTGACCAACACGGGAATGCCCGGGGCCCAGAAGACGTTTAGCTTCAGCCCCTCGACTACCTCACCCGTGTTTCCCACGATTCTGGCCTCCGCTCCAACTGGCGGCGTGGCTCCCAACGTCACCTTCTTCAATCCCGGCTTCCAGGCCCCGCAGATCCATCAGTTTGACCTGATCGCGGAGCGTGATCTGGGCTGGGGCACGGTGCTGCGCGTGAGCTACCTGGGCAGCCTGGGCCGTGAGTTGCCCAACTTCGTTGACACCAACATCGCCGCTCCCACCAAGAACCTGACTTACCTGGTGCTGAACGGCGGTCCGTTGGCGAAGCAGGGACCGACTTACTCCACGGCAGTGTTCACCTCGCGCCTTAGCAGCGCGTTCGGCGCTGAGACCGCAATCTTCAGCGGCGCCAACTCGAACTACAACGCGCTCTCGGTGGACCTGATCCATCGCATGAGCCACCACATCCAGTTCAACGCCAATTACACCTGGGCGCATGCGCTGGACTTTGGCCAGAACGAGAGCACGTTCTCTGATACCAATGACCTGCTCTCACCCCTCAACTTCCAGGCCGACTACGGCAACTCCATTTATGACGTGCGCCACCGCGTGGTCCTGAATGCAGTCGCCAACTCGCCGTGGAAGACGTCGGGATGGCTCGGCTACCTGACCAATGACTGGACACTGGCTCCGATCTTCCAGTTCCAGACCGGTCTGCCCTTCTCGCTGACTACCAGCGGCAGCGCTCCCGGCAGCCTGGGCGGCGTGAACGGTTCAAACGGCGCCTTCCGCATCGACACCATCGGACGCAACACGTTCCGGTTCCCCAGCACTTACGTGCAGGACCTGCGGCTCTCCAAGACCATCAAGTATCAGGAGCGCTACAGCGTTGAGCTGCTGGCCGACGTCTTCAACCTGGCCAACCACACCAACGTGACCGGTGTGACCACCCTAGGCTACAGCGTCGTCAGCACCGGGACCGTTGCCTTGATTGGCGGCGGCACCCAGGCCTGTTCCAGCGCGGCGCCTTGCCTGAACTTCAATACCAGCGGCCCCACGCCGGCCACCGGCTCGCCGTTCACCCCGCAGTTGGGCGTGCCCAACAGCGCCAACAGCAACTTCATCTACTCACCCAGACAGCTTCAACTGGGCGTGCGCGTGAAGTTCTAACCTCCAGAAGACTTCTGGAAATCGCGGCGGCTTCGGCTGCCGCGATTTTTTTGTCCAGAAGCAATTTCGTGCGTGAATTTGCAGTGAAATTCGACTTTGAATTCCCACTCCGATTGCACGGCTGTAATCCGCCAGCTACAATCGTCAGGCGTTCCCTTGCTCATCCTGATCGCTGCAAGCAAACCTTGTATTGCTCTGAGGCCGCGTGAAGAAAACCATCGCCATCCTGCTTCTGGCCGTTTTTGTCTCCATCCAGCTTGGCGCCTGGGGCCCCAAAGGCCACGCCATCATCGGCGATATTGCCGCCGCCCACCTGACGCCGGTGGCCAAAGCTAACATTCAACTCTTGTTGGGGAATGACACGCTGGCTTCCGTGGCCAGCTGGGCCGACCAGGTCAGGAAGGACCGCGACGAGAGTTATGACTGGCACTTCGTCGACATTCCCAAAGACGCCGCCGGGTTTTCCGAAGAGCGTGACTGCTTCCGTCCACAGGACAAGCACAAGGACGCGCTGACCGACCATCACAACTGCGTGGTGGACCGGATTGAGATGTTCGAAAAAGTGCTGGCCGATGAAAACGCTCCGCGTGCTGCGCGCGTAGAGGCACTCAAATGGATTGTCCACTTCGTCGGCGACCTGCATCAACCTCTGCACGCGATCGAGGAGGCGCGCGGAGGCAATGACATCAAGCTGCCGGTCTTCGGCTCGCCCAAATGCGGCGACTATGACTGCAACCTGCACTGGGCCTGGGACACGCTGCTGCTCGAACACACTGGCTATTCGGAAGAAGAGTACGTGAAGCGGCTGAAAAAGGTGATCAAGAAAGGGAAGCTCTTACAGCAGGCGCCGGGCACGCCGGAAGAGTGGGCCAATGAATCCCACGTGCAGGCCCGACAAATCATGGAGCACAAGCCCGCGGCAATCGAACAGCCGTATTTTCAGGCGAACATTGACCTGGTAAACAAGAAGCTGGCGCTCGCCGGACTGCGCCTGGCCGCGGTGCTCAACCACACGTTGGGAAACATTCCCACCGCCAAGCTGAAACAGGACCTGGAGAAGCACGCGCAGGCAATGTAGCCGGCGTCGAAAATGGGCCGTGATGAAAAACCTCGCTGCTGTTCTCAGCTGTTCCCTGCTCCTGGTCTGTCTCGCTCAGTCGCAAGCGGCCAGGAAGAGCGCCGCACAGAATCTGCCCACCGGCATGAGCATCACTCCTGCGGCCGCGCCTGGTTCGAGACTGATTTTCCTGAATCCCGATTTGCCCAGCATGCCGGAATTTCTGGCCGACCATCCCATTTCCACTGCGCTCAGTCCCGACGGCCAGACGCTCCTGGTGCTCACCAGCGGATTCAATCGCAACTACGATATCAAGTCCAAAATCGTTCCCGAGCTTTCCAACGAATACGTCTTTGTTTATGACGTTACGCAAAACCCACCGGTCAAACGGCAGGTTTTGCCGGTGCCCAACACCCACATGGGGATCGCGTGGGCGCCGGATGGGATCGCGTTCTTCGTTGCCGGCGGGTCGGATGACAACGTTCACATATTTGTGAACAAACTGTTTATGCACGGCCCCGCCCGGTGGGAGGAGTCGTCGCCTCCGATAGCGCTCGGACACCAGCATGGACTCGGCCTCGACGACGAGGAAACCTCGAAAGACCACAAGAACAAACCGGTCGCCGCCGGGCTGGCGGTGAGCCGCGACGGCAAGCGGTTGCTCGTCGCCAACAACATGAACGATTCGGTCACGCTGATTGACCTGGCGCAGAAAAAGATTGTGGCCGAACTGGACCTCCGTCCCGGAAACGGCCAGCCGGGCGGCGAGTATCCGTATGACGTGGTGATCAAGGGCAATGACAAGGCCTATGTTTCCTGCCTGCGCGACCGGGAAATTGCAGTCGTCGATCTGCATGCAACCCCGGCCATCATTGGCCGAATCAAGCTGCGAGGCCAACCGGGAAAGATGATCCTGAATGTCTCGCAACGCGCGCTCTTCGCCGTTGCCGACAATAGCGATTCAGTCGTGATCGTTGATACGCAGAAAGACCGGCTTCGCGCCGAGATTAAAACCGCGGCTCCCCCCGGCATGCTGACGGGGCGCTCAGGCTTCAAGGGCGCGAATCCGACCGGCCTTGCGCTCTCCGCCGACGAGAAGACACTCTACGTGACCAATGGTGGCACGAATTCGGTTGCGGTGATCCAGCTCGACCGTGAACTCGACGACGGTCACGTGGTGGGGCTGGTTCCAACGGGCTGGTATCCCAATGCGGTCAGCATCAGCCGCGACATGAAGTATCTCTACATCGCGAACGCCAAGTCTCCCGCGGGACCGAATCCCGGCGGGTGCCGCAACACCTATTACACGGTTTCGTCCGATGACCGTCCGTGCATGTTGGCGCAGCAATATGTCTGGCAGCTGGAAAAAGGGTCGCTGCAGGTGACGCCCATGCCTTCGCCAGCCGAACTGAAGTCACTCACGCTGCAGGTGTCGCGAAACAATCACTTCCTGCTGCCCGCGCAAACTCCGGAAAGCCAGAAGCTCTTTACGTTTTTGCGCAGCAAGATCCACCACGTGATCTATATCGTCAAAGAAAACCGCAGCTATGACCAGGTGCTGGGCGATCTGGAGAAAGGCAACGGAGATCCGCGGCTGACGCTGTTTCCTGAGGCGCTGGGCCCGAACCACCACGAGCTGGCCCGGCGCTTCGTTACGCTCGACAATTTCTATGACAGCGGCGAGGTCAGCGGCAACGGCTGGAACTGGAGCACCGCTGCCCGGGCGACCGACTTCGTCGAGCGCACGATTGTGCTGGACTACGCCAGGCGCGGCGTGCCCTATGACGTGGAGGGCATCAATCGCGGGATCAACGTTGGCGCAGCGCGGCCCGATGAGCGCATGAGCAGCCCGCTGGATGACGCCGGGAACCAGCTTCCCGGCCCGGCCGACGTTTCCGCGCCGGACGGTCCTGGCGATGACGAGACCGGCGCAGGCTTCCTGTGGGATTCGGCGCTGCGCGCGAAACTCGCCGTGCGCAACTATGGGTTCTTCGCCAACCTGGCGCATTATTCGGCCACGCCTGAAGGCGGGCCTGCCGTTCCGCTGCTGCATGACCCGGCCGCGGCGGGAGTCCGGGTGGCCTTTCCCACCAACCCGCGGCTCCAGCCCATCACCGATCCTTACTACCGCAGCTTTGATATGCGCTTTGCCGATTACTGGCGCTTCCGGGAATGGGAACGCGAGTTCGATGACTACGTGAAACACGACAACCTGCCCAACCTGGAGCTGGTCCGTCTGCCGCACGATCATTTCGGCAATTTCGATAAAGCTGAAGATGGCGTGAACACCGTGGAAACCATGTTCGCCGACAATGATTACGCGCTGGGGCTCATCGTGGAGAAAGTCGCGCACAGCAGATATGCGAATGACACCGTGATCTTTGCTATCGAAGACGACGCCCAGAACGGGCCGGACCATGTGGACGCGCACCGCAGCATCGCCCTGGTGGCCGGACCGTATGTCAGGCAGGGCGCGGTTGTGTCCCAACACTACACCACGGTTTCTGTGCTCCGAACCATCGAAGAGCTTCTTGGCATGAAGCCGCTGGGCTTGAATGATGCTCTTCAAGCACCCATGGCCGAAGTGTTTTCCACGCGCCTGCCACCGTGGAGTTACACGGCCCGCGTGCCGGCCGTTTTGCGCGCCACACGATTGCCTCTTCCTTCGTCGCAGTCCGGTTCGCCCGCGCCGCAGCCCCGGCACGATGCGTCTTACTGGGCGGAACGAACAGAGAGCTTCGATTTCAGCAGCGAGGACAAGCTGGATTCCGAGAGCTTCAACCTGATTCTCTGGCGCGGGCTGAAGGGCGAAGATGAACCTTATCCGGCGGAGCCGGACGGGCGTGATCTGAGGAGCAATCGCCCGGCTCTTCTGCGCGATTTCAACAGCGCTACAAAGCATTAGCGAGCGCAGGGCTGCTATCATTAGAAAAACAATTAGGCGGTTTTTTCGCGGATGTAAGTTGAAGTTCTGGCGCGGCCATTCTGCATGGATGACTCAATAAGTCCCGCTTTTCCGCCCGGGTTCGATCCAACAATCAATTTTCAAGGGAAGCAGCAACAGAGTATGAGCACCACAACGCCTCCACAGCACGATCTCGGCTCGCTGCGCATTGACGACCGCTCGCGCCGTGGCGGCAGCCTGGGAAAGCGCCTGGGGATTTTTGCCGCGGCGCTCGGTGCTCTGGTGCTCATCGGCGGACTGCTGCTCGCCTTCAGGGCGCAGAAGCCCGTGGTGGAGGTGGCTGCGGCGCGTCCCGCAACCGGGACCAAGGCTGAAGCTCTGCTGAATGCCAGCGGCTACGTTACCCCGCGCCGCCGCGCAACCGTCGCCGCCAAGGTGACCGGCCGCGTGGAGCAGATCTTGGCGGAAGAAGGCCTGCGCGTGAGATCGGGACAGGTGCTGGCGACACTCGACTGCGCACAGCCCAATGCGACTCTGGTTTCAGCGAAGACTGACCGCGACGCCACCGCTGCGGCGCTGGCCGACCTTGAAGTGCAATCCGGAAATGCCGATCGCGAATACCAGCGCGCCCAGGGACTGCGCTCGGCCGGGGTGATCAGCCCGCAGGCGCTCGACACAGCCAAAACCACGGCGGACAGTTTGCATTCCAAGATCGCGCTCACCAGGGAGCAGGTGCGCGCCGCCGAGGCGCGGATCGGAGTAGCGCAGCAGGATGTGGACAATTGCACCGTACGCGCGCCGTTTGACGGGATCGTGGTCTCCAAAGACGCGCAGCGCGGCGAGATGGTCTCACCCATCTCTGCCGGCGGCGGCTTCACCCGCACCGGAATCGCCACGCTGGTTGACATGAATTCGCTGGAGATTGAAGTAGACGTGAACGAGTCCTATATCGCGCGCGTAAAACCCGGCCAGCCGGTGAGCGCCACGCTCGATGCGTATCCTGACCGCGAACTCCCGGCGCGAGTGCGCACAGTGATCCCCACGGCCGACCGGCAGAAGGCCACGGTCAAAGTCCGCATCAGCTTTGACAAGCTGGATGACACCATTCTGCCTGACATGGGAGTAAAGGTCGCATTCCTGGCGCCGGCGCCGGCGGCCGGCAGCAACGCCACTTCGGCCAAAGCACTGGTGCCAAAGTCGGCCGTGCGCAGCGATGGCGCCGCGCAAATTGTTTATCTCGTCCGCGATGACAAATTGGAGCGTCGCGCGGTAAGTGTTGGCGCGGAGCGCGGCAATGACATTGAGATTCTGGCCGGCCTTTCTCCAGGCGATCGTCTGGTGGTGCGCGGCGCAGAAAAGTTGCATGACGGACAATCCGTGGAAGTGAAGCAGTAGGAGGAGCCATGGTTCGTGTGGATGGACGCGGCGGCCCTGAGGGCCTGATCCAGGCTCGCGGCCTGAGTAAAAACTATTCTCGCGGCGGAGAGCAGATCCAGGTGCTGCACGCGCTGAATCTCGACGTGGAACCGGGCGACTTTGTCGCCTTCATGGGGCCGAGTGGATCGGGAAAGACCACGCTGCTGAACCTGCTGGGCGGGCTGGACGTGCCGTCGGCCGGAAGCATCACCGTCTCCGGCGACGAAATCACTCACATGTCGCGGCGTAAGCTCACGGAGTGGCGGGCCCGCCACGTCGGCTTCATCTTTCAGATGTACAACCTCATCCCCGTGCTTACGGCCTTCCAGAACGTGGAGCTGCCGCTGCTATTGACGAAGCTTTCGTCATCGCAGCGCCGCCAGCATGTGGAAACGGCGCTGGGCGTGGTGGGATTGAGCGATCGCATGCATCACTTCCCACGCCAGCTCTCCGGCGGACAGGAGCAGCGCGTGGCCATTGCGCGCGCCATTGTCTCCGATCCTACGTTTCTGCTTTGCGACGAACCCACCGGCGACCTGGACCGCAAGAGCGCTGACGAGATCATGGACCTCATCCTGCGTCTGGTGAAGGAATACAAGAAGACCGTCCTGATGGTGACGCATGATCCCGTGGTGGCCGCGCGCGCTGACGTGACCCTGCACCTGGAGAAGGGCGTACTGGTTGAGGCAGACCGGCTGGAGGCCGTCTCGAGCGGAGGTGGACGATGAAGTTCTTCGGACTGCTTCGCGCAAACCTGTTTCGCAAAAAAATTCGTCTCCATCTCACGATCGGGTCGTTCGCTGTGGCGCTCTTTCTTTTCGGAATGCTGGCGGTCATCCGTGGCGCTTTCCAGGGCGGTGTCGACATTGCCGGCGCCGACCGCCTGGTAGTGATCAATCGCGTTTCCATCATCCAGCCGCTCCCGCTGGCCTATGCCGACAAGATCCGCCGCATTCCCGGGGTGAAGGAAATTACGCACGACAACTGGTTTGGCGGCGTCTATCAGGACGAGAAGAATTTCTTCCCGCAGTTTGCCATCGACCCGGAGAACCAGCGCAAGGTCTATCCCGAATTCGATATTCCTGAAGACCAGTGGCAGGCGTTCGTCAAAGACCAGCAGGCGGCGATTGCCGGCGCCGCCACAGCCAAGCGGTTTGGCTGGAAAGTGGGTGACCGCATCCCCATCAAGGGAACTTTTCTCGGGGGAACATGGGAGTTCAACCTGGTGGGCATCTATCACGGGACGCGCCAGGCTGACGATGAAACCCAGTTCTGGTTCCATTGGAAGCGGTTCGACGAGCAGGTCCCGCCGTCATTCAAGGGCAACATAGGCTGGTACACGGTGAAGCTCGACAAGGCCGACGACGCGCTGCGCATCAGCAAGGCGATCGATGAGCAGTTCGCCAACTCGCCCTTTGAGACGCGAACGAACACAGAGAAAGCATTCGCTGCAAGTTGGGTGAAGCAGTTCGGCAATATTCAATTTCTGATCATGGCGATCGGCAGCGTCGTGTTCTTCACTCTGCTGCTGGTCACCGGCAACACCATGGCGATCGCCGTGCGCGAACGCGTGGGAGAACTGGCGGTGTTGAAAGCAATAGGCTATTCGGACCGCTTTGTTCTGCTCTTCGTGTTGTTTGAATCGCTGATCATCTCGTTGATCGGCGGAGTGCTCGGCCTGGGACTGGCCAAGCTGTTTACTCTGCGCGGCGATCCCACGCATGGTTTGCTCTATGCCTTCTACCTTCCCAGCAGCGCGATCTTGCTGGGCCTGGCTACAGCGCTGGCAGTGGGCGCGGCGAGCGGCATTCTGCCGGCGATCAGCGCCATGCGGCTGCGCGTCGTCGACGCGCTGAGGAGGGTCTGAGATGGCTATTCCGGTGGTCTACAACGTTCGCAGCGTTCGGCAACGGTGGACTTCTGCAGTCGTGGCGGTGCTTGGAATCGCCGGTACGGTTGGTGTCTTCATCGCGATGCTGTCGCTGGCTTCAGGGTTCAAGGCCACGCTGGTGGCGTCAGGTTCAAAAGACAACGCGATGGTCCGTCGCGCCGGTTCCACTTCTGAGATGGACAGCAGCATCACCCTGGACCAGGTAAAGATCATTGAAGACGCTCCCGGCGTTGCGCGCGGCGCAAGCGGTCCTCTGGCGACGCCGGAGGTAGTAGTGATCGCACCTTTCCCGCTGATCTCGACCGGGACTGACGCCAATGTGCAGGTACGAGGCGTTTCGGCGCGCGTGCTGGAAGTCCGCAACAAAATCAAAATGAAAGAAGGCACGTTCTTTCACCCGGGCCTTGCCGAACTGGTCGTCGGCCGCAACGTCGGACATACCTACGCCGGACTGCAGATCGGCGATTCGGTGAAATTCGGCGGAGGCACATGGAAGGTGGTCGGCGTGTTCGATGCCGGCGGTTCAGCGTTCGATTCCGAGGTCTGGTGCGATGCCGCGGTGCTCAACCAGATTTATCATCGTCCGGAAAACATTTTTCAGTCGCTCACAGTCCACCTTGATTCAGTGGACTCTCTGCAGCGGTTCAAGGACGCCGTCACGGCCGACCCGCGGCTGACAGTCGACGTAAGCCGCGAGATCGAATACTACGACAAGCAGTCGCGCACGCTGACCACGCTCATCACCGTGCTGGGCGGAATCGTGGCATTTGTCATGGGCATCGGCGCGATCTTCGGCGCGCTGAATACGATGTATTCCGCAGTGGCGGAGCGCTCGCGCGAGATCGCCACCTTGCGCGCGCTGGGATTTGGCGCCGGAAGCGTAGTTTTCTCATTCATGATCGAGGCGCTGCTCATCTCGCTGGTGGGCGGCCTGCTTGGGTGCGTCGCTGTTTTACCGCTGAACGGACTCACTACAGGTGCCATGAACTGGCAGACGTTCTCGCACCTGGCGTTCGCTTTCCGCATCACTCCATTTCTGCTCGGGCTGGGGCTCATCTTTGCCGTGCTCATGGGAGTGCTCGGCGGGCTTTTCCCGGCCATCCGCGCCGCCAGACGGCCGGTGGCGCCGGCATTAAGGGCAATGTGAGGGAAGCAACGGGCAACTAGCAGTTAACAACCAGCCAGAAAGATTGTGGGCTGAAGGCTTACGCAATCCTGAACTTAGGCGGACGATAAAGCAAAAATGCCGCATCGAAAGATGCGGCATTCCATCAGGCTCACGACAGCTGTCAACCTTCAGGCCGACAGCTTTGCGGCTGAATGCTGACTGCTGAATGCTACTTACCAGACATGGCAGGCGTTCGCGCTCACCATCTTCTGCCCGGCTTTGCAGCCGAAGGCCTTGGCGAAGTCGTCGCTGTTCTGGAGCGTGCCATTCACGCGGTACTGGCCGGGTGAATGCGGATCGGTCTTGGCCAGCAGGCGCGAGCTCTCCGGCGTGGAGTTCTGGCACCAGATTTGCGCAAAGCCGAGGAAGAAGCGCTGCTCCGCCGTGAAACCGTCTTTCTTGGCAGCGGTTTTTGCATCGTTGGCCATCTGTTTGCGCAGCGACATCAGGGCGATCTTGAGCCCGCCGTTGTCGGCCGTGTTCTCGCCCAGCGTCAGACGTCCGTTCAGGTGCACGTCCTCCACGGCGACGAATCCGCTGTACTCATCGGCGATACAGCCGGTGCGTTTCTCGAATTCCTCGCGGTCTTTCTGCGTCCACCAGTTGGTGAGGTTGCCCTCGGCATCGAACTTGCTTCCCTGATCGTCAAAGCCGTGTGTGAGCTCGTGGCCGATCACCACCCCGATGCCGCCGAAGTTCACCGCGTCGTCCTCTGACCGGTCAAAGAACGGGGGCTGCAGGATGCCGGCGGGGAAGTTAATATCATTGTTCGCGGCGCTGTAGTAGGCATTCACTGTCGGCGGCGTCATGCCCCACTCGTTCTTGTCGAGCGGTTTGCCGATCTTGTTCAGCTGCCGCTTGACCTCAAATGCGCGGGCGCGCTGGCCATCGCCGAAGAAATCTCCGCGCACAATCTTGACCGTGTCGTAGTCACGCCACTTATCGGGATAGCCGATCTTATTGGTGATGGCATGCAGCTTTACCAGCGCCTGCTTCTTGGTTTCCGGCGTCATCCAATCCAGCTCCTGGATGTCCTGGCCCAACGAATCCTCGAGCGCGGCCACCATCTTCAGCATGCGCGCCTTGCCTTCGGCGCCAAAGGTCTCTTGTACATAGGGCTGGCCCAGCGCCTCGCCCAGGAGGCGGTCCGTGATCTGGACGCAGCGTTTCCAGCGTGGCTGCAGCTCCTTTTGCCCACTCAGGTACTGCCCTTCAAAGCTGAAGTTTTCTTTCACGAATGCATCGGAGAGCGCGGCCGCGGCGCTGTGGACCAGATGCCAGCGCAGATAGGTCTTCCAGTCATCGATCGATGCCGCATCAAGTACGCTGTTTGCTTTCTGGAAGAAGTCGGGCGGCACCACGTTCACTTCAGTGAAGCTGGGAGCGCCGCTCGCGGCGAAGAGACGGTTGAACTGGAAGTTCGGGGCGAGCGCGTCAAGCTCGGAAACTTTCATCTTGTGGTCGCGGTTCCTGGGATCGCGCATCTGCACGCGCTTGAAAGCTGCTTCGGCCAGCCTGGTCTCTATGTTCATGACAGCCTGCGCCTCTTTCTGCGCGACTCCCTGATCATCGCCCAGAAGCCCGAACATGTTGGCCATGTGCTCCAGGTACTTCTGCCGGGTCTCCTGCGATTTCGGGTCCTGTTCAAGGTAGTAGTCGCGATCGGGCAGGCCAAGTCCGCCCTGGCCCACGTTGGCGATGATCATGCTGGCATTGTGCAGATCGGGTTGCGCGCCGAAGCCGAAGAGCGCAGGCACGCCAAGCGAGTGCAGATAAGCGATGGTGTCAATAAGCTGGTCTTTGCTGGTGATCGCGGCGATGCGGTCGAGTTCAGGCTTCAGCGGAGCGGCGCCCTTGCTGTTGACCGTCGTCTCGTCCATGCAGGACTGGTACATGTCGCCAATCTTCTGCATCACGGGCGTGCGCCTGGGATCATTGGCCGACGCCTTTTCCAGAATGTTGTGCAGGAACTGGCGGTTGTACTCGGCCAGCTCATTGAAGCGCCCCCAGCGCGCCTGGTCAGAAGGGATGGGGTTGTTCTTACGCCAGGTGCCGCAGGCATACTGATAGAAGTCTTCGCAGGGGTCGACGCTCTTGTCCATGGCGGCCAGATCAAAGGACTTGGGGCGCGCGACCGCTTTTTCGCCGGAAGTGGCGGCAGCCGGGGTTGCAGCCGGCGCAGGCGCGGGCGCTTTGGTGGTGACTTTGTGGCGCTCGCAGCCGGTAAGGGCCAGAGCAGCCAGAATTCCCAAAACACTGCAATTGATCGCTCTTTTCCAGAGCATAAGTTTGTTGTCCCCTTAAAAAGGATTTTTTGAAAACTGGAAAGTCTATGCTGATTTTCCGGGGCTGTAAACAGGGCTACATCGCAGAGTCCCCTGAAAACCCGCGGTGACGAGGATCTCTCCGTTTCGAACGCGGATTTAGATTGCCTTGTTCATGCAGCTTGCTAGACAATTGGCACACGCGCCCAAAATGCCTCACTCATCCCAACCGCCCGATCCGAATTCGATTTCGGCCACCGAAAGAGCGTCCGCAAGCACGACCGACAACGGATTGGTGGTCCGCAGCCCCGCGTTGCAGCAGGTGATGAGACTGGCGGAAAAGGTGGCGCGGCATCCTGCCGCGGTCCTGATCGTGGGAGAAACCGGCACCGGCAAGGAGATGATTGCGCACGCCATTCACAATCACTCGCTGCGTTGCAACCAACCGTTTATCGACGTTAACTGCGCGGCCATTCCGGAACACCTGGTAGAGAGCGAACTGTTCGGCTACGAGAAAGGCGCGTTCAGCGGCGCCGACGCCATGAAGCCCGGCATGTTCGAACTGGCGCACAAGGGCACGCTGTTTCTGGACGAGATCGGCGACCTGGACCAGAAGATCCAGGTAAAGCTGCTGCGCGTGCTCGATGGTGTTCCCTATTTCAGGTTGGGCGGCAACAAGAAGGTAGGCGTCGACGTGCGTGTAGTAGCGGCGACCAACCAGGACCTGGAAGGTCTGGTGCAAGCCGGCAGGTTTCGCGGTGACCTTTATCACCGGCTGGCGCAGTTCAAGCTTGAGCTGCCGCCGCTGCGTGAGCGCCCGGAAGATGTGCTGGGGATCGCGCAACAGGTCCTGCACCAGCATTACCCGGAGTCGAGCTTCAGCCAGGACGCCGTCGAGGCCTTGCTCAGCTACAGCTGGCCGGGAAATATCCGCGAGCTCAAGAACATCATCTTCGGTGCGGTGCTTCAGGCCAGGAACGCGGAAATTGAAATCGCCGGGGACGACCTGCGCTTCCCGGAAGGCGTGAGCGAATCGCGAAAGACGGCAGTGACGATGGACGCCGGGCTGGACGAGATGGAACGCAAAGCCATTCTGCTGGCACTGGAAAAGACCGGCGGCAAACAGGGCAAGGCGGCGGCGGCGCTGGGCATCTCGCGGCGCACGCTTCTCCGCAAGCTCAAGGCCTACCGGGAAGCCGGAGTGGAGACTCCGGGCGGCACACTCAGCGTGAACCAGCAGCGCTATTATCGCGCGCAAGTCGAAGTCCCCATCAGGATCAAATATGCCGGGGAGCACTCTGATGCCGCGCTGTTGAACATCAGCGCCGGCGGCGCCGGGATCAAGACGGAAACGTCGCTTAAATCAGGCGCACCGGTGGCCTTGCTGTTTCCCATTCCCGGCTCGGATGCAGCGGCCGAATTTCCCGGACGAATCACCTGGACCAATAAAAGCGGACAATACGGGATTCAGTTCGAAGACCTTTCCACTTCGCTCCGCACCAGCCTGCAACGCTGGCTGCGCGCGGAAATGAAGAAGGACGGCTGGGACCTGGACAGCGGCGAGTAGCCCGCCCGCTCCGCCCTACGAACGTCCGATCCAATATCCCGCGGCAAACACCATCGCTCCTCCCAGCACCACCTGGAGCGTCGCGGAAACCCAGGGTGATTCCATGTAGCGATGCCGGACCCAGGCGATCGTGCCCAGCTCTGCAATCACCACCAGCACCGCCACTATCATCGCGACGTGAAAGTTTGCAATCAGAAATGGCAGCGTATGCCCGATACCGCCGATCATCGTCATCAATCCACAGACCAGCCCGCGAACCCAGGGATGCCCGCGGCCGGTGAGGCTGCCGTCGTCAGAGAGCGCCTCGGCAAAGCCCATGCTGATGCCGGCGCCGAGCGAAGCGGCGAGTCCAACCACCAAGGCGAAGTGTGATTCGTGTTGCGCAGAAGCGGCGGCAAAGACCGGCGCGAGCGTGGAAACGGACCCGTCCATCAGGCCGGCAAGTCCCGGCTGCACGATCTGGAGAACGAAGAGCCGGCGGCTGGCCCGCTCTTCATCGCTGCGCGCGGCGGCATCCAGGTTTTCACGGCCAAGCTCTTCCGCGCGGTTTTCATGCTGCCGCTCTTCCTGCGCCAGGTCATTCAATAACTGGCGGATGCTGGCGTCCTGCGTGCGCGAGGCGGCTTTTTCGTAGAAGATGCGCGTCTCCACTTCGAGTGTAGCCGCCTGGTGGCGCGCCGCTTCCGGACGCAGAGGCTGCATCAGCCAGATCGGCTTGCGGCTGACCAGCCCTTTGACATCGCCGCGGCGGATCAACGGAATGTGCTCTCCGAACCGGGCACGGTACAGGTCAATCAGGCGGCGCCGGTGCGCCGATTCTTCTTCCCGCATGCCGTCAAACATAGTGGCCGTCGCGGGAAAGTCCTTGCGGAATGCCTCGACGAAATCGGCGTAGACTCGCTCATCTTCTTCCTCGAGCGCGATGGCCAGAGCGAGTATTTCCTGTTCAGAAAGGCTGTCAAAGCTGCGCATAGCGGTTCCAGAATTGTAAGTTGCTCAAAAGCGGTGACTTGGCATTTTACAGTATCAGCGGGGACCGAAAGCTTTTTCGAACATCTCCTGCTGTCGCACGCCGGGCCGGGAATTTTGCCGGGTTGGCTCATTGGCCCGATTTCTAAGAGGTTTCTAAAAACGGGGCGATTCGCGCATGGGAACGATCAGTAGTAATTCCCTAATCTCTACCCGGAATCACCTTACCAAGGGTTAAGGCTGATTCCGGCGTCTTCCAATGAAACGCTGCGGCCGTCTTAGTCACTAGTTTGATAGCTGCGGTGTGGGAGTCCCCGAAATGGGGGTTTTGGCTGTACCCGCCGGACCAGGGTCATTTCCGGGATTGTAATGAAGAGCGCGCATAAACAATCCGTCAGCCGGAAGTCGGGCAGGAACAGCTTTTCGTTGGTCTATGCTTCCTTCATTTCCGGAGCGGCAGCGAGAAAAGGGAAAGCTCGTTCTGCGCCTGAAGTATACTGGTTCCAAAAGCCCGTGGACCTTTTCTCGTTTGATGAAGACTACCTTCGCCGCCTGGGCGCCCGGGATGCTGCGACGGAAGCGCACTTTTTTTCGTATTTCAGTGAGCGCCTGAAGGTGACTCTGCGCGCGCGCGGGGTCGACTCGCAGACCATCGATGAGGTGCGCCAGGAAACCTTCTGCCGCGTGTGGAACGCCGTGCGCTCCGGCGATGTGCGCAATCCCAAAGGGTTCGGGGCCTATGTGCATTCGGTATGCAGGAATGTGCTTTCTGAGACACGACGCGACATCATCCGCAATCAACATGATCCGATCGACTCGACCGACGTAGCCGATGGAGAGCTTGATCTGGAAACAGTCATGCAGCAGAAGCAGGACGGGAAGCTGGTCCGGGAAATTCTGGACATGCTGCCGGAAAGAGACCGCCGCATCCTTCAGGCGCGCTTCTTCGAGGAGCGTGAGAACGAGGATGTGTGTGTCCAGTTCGGCATCGATCGCGACTATTTGCGCGTGCTGCTGCACCGGGCCATCATCAAATTCGGAGAAATTTACCGCAAGAAGAGCAACTAGGAAGCGCGGCCATGCAAGCGGGGAAAAGAAACGGAAAGACTATGAATTCCAGCGTGATTGATCATCAACAGGCACTCGAGAAGATGATGGCAGAACGCTATCTTCTGGGCGAGTTGAGCTCCGTGGAGCGAGATGCGTTCGAAGCCCACCTTTTTGAATGTGCCGAGTGCTTTGAGCAGGTCCGCGCGGGAACGGAATTTGTGCGTTACGTGAAACGGCTCGGCGCCGAAGAGGCCGCGGCAGAAACGACAAAACCGCAGAAACGGCCGTTTTGGCGCGGTCTGCTGGGCCCGGCCCTGCGGCCCGCGCCGGCTTTCGCGTTACTCTTCGTCTGCTTTGCCGGCCTGAGCCTTTATCAGGCCACTCTGATCCACCGCTTCAAGGAATCACGGGCGATGGCCGCGCCCATGCTGAAGGCAGCGCGTCGTGGAGGCGACGGTAACCTGGTAACAGCGCCGCGCAACGGGCTTTTCCCTTTGCATCTGTTATTTGCTGCGCGGGCCGAATATGTCTCCTATGAGGGGCAGATATTCCGCGATCGCCTCGAAGCCGGAGCCCCCCCGCCCAATCCGGGGGCAAGCGAAGGGAGTTCCGCCCTGAAATCGTTTTCTATATCCAGAGCGGACGCGCAGGACGCAATCGCCGTCAACCTCTACTCGGGCGATCTTCAGGAAGGCAACTACAGGCTGGAGGTGTTCGGAGTCAGGTCCGACGGGTCGAAGACAAATGTTGCAACTTATTTTTTCAGGCTGGAGTTCCAGAAGTAGCAAGAAGAAATTCCTCCAACGTTCCTCGAAAGTTTGGCTCCGGCTAGCTCGTGGCGGCAAGCAGGGCCATCAGCCTAGACGGTAGTTAATTTGGGTCCGGGCTCGTGTCGTTCAGAAAATCCACTAAGAGGAAGTTTTCCGATGCGCCACTCGCAATATCTGTATCATGCCTCAGCTTATGGCCTGGCTGTGGAACTGGATCGTCCCACACGCCACAGCATTCCTACGCAGGCAGCCACGGTCCTGGCTGCCAGCGGCGGGCGAGGTTCTCACCGCGTCCGGGATTTCACCTTCGACAAATTTATTTCGTTCAAAGAAGCCTATGTTGAAGTAGGCGGCAGCTACGACGAAGACCACGCCATGCATACTACTTATGCCTATTCCGTGGTGGAGGGCATCAACATCGCCGATGTGCTCACGGCTGACCGGATTGTCTCCCGCATGTTCGTTTATTCTCCTGACGATCTGAAGGCGGAACCGAGCTTCGATATCACCGGCAGTCACTTTGACAATCTGAGAATTGCGGGGCATAAACTCGATGTAAAATTGGCCACCAATGTCTTTCACGATCATGATACGTACTCCAAGGTAGCCAGGGCGCATCAGAAGGCCACCTCCGATCCGTGGCTCTTCGCCAGCAAGATGGCGAATTTAAAAGGCGAGGAGCTGGCGGAATTGGAAGACACCTATCACGCGCTGAAGGGCATAAGCGGAATCGCAAAAGAATGCAACGCCAAAAAGTCGAGACCGGCCGATCGGGGAAGTTACTGGTTTTCACCCGCCAACCATCTCGATTTGAACAATCAAATCGGGGAATCGGAAATCAAGAACTACGGATCAATCATTTGCATACCCAAGTTTGGCGTCATCCGACTGGCCGAACTGGTGGTCCACCACCACACCCGCAGTTTGACGATGTTTCGTGTGCACATGTGCTCCAGCGGCAGTGGCAGCAGCGATGGGACTGGGACCAGCGGCGGCGGGGGCAGGCCTACACCACCTTAACTACGATCATTGTGGTTCTGGGGCTTCTTCTGGGCACTGGGTGCCGGCAGAAGCCCCAGCCAACGGACTGGGGTAAATTCTACGCAGAAGCACGTCTGAAGAAAGAGATCCACGATAAATCAGCAGCGGAGATGGCGGAGCGCGGGATTCGCGAAACCGAGCGGCTCGACGCACTTCTGCATTACAAGTTCATTCTCCTCAAAGCCGGAATCGCTGCCTGCACAACGCCAAAGGAAGTGCTCGCAATGCTTGCCCAGGCACCTCCGGGATTCACTCAACATCCTGATCTCGAAGCGGAGCGGAGATATACGCAGGCGTTCGCCACGGGTTGTACCGGTGACTACGCGAGTTCAGAGCAACTCTTGCGCGATGCTGAAGCGCTGGCAGAGCAGGCCAGTCCCCCATTTCGCGCCAACATTGCCAGTCTACGGGCCTGGCTCGACGGAAAGCAAAAGCGTCCTGCACAACAGGAAAAGAACTACCTTACGGCGGTCACTCTGGCCCGGCAATTTAACAATCCAGTGGAGGCTTCGGCCCTCAACAACCTCGGCCTGCTCTACTACGACTCCAAGCGCTATCGTGACGCCCTGGAGAAGCTGACTTACTCCGCCGAGGTAGCAAGAAAATGGCAAGACCGGTGGGTCGAAGAGCATGCCCTGGGCAATTTGGGATTCTTCTATTCCGAACTCGGCGACTACCCGAACGGCGAGGAATATTCGAAACGGGCAGCTGATATTGCACATGCCATCGGAGAACCTGCTGATGAGAAAGCGTGGCTGATTACTCTGGGGCGTTCCTATCAGGCTGACGCGCGCCAGCTCTATGCCGAAGCGCAGGAGGCCTATGCCAGGGCGATCCAAATCGCCCGGGAACTGCACGATCAACAGGCCGAAGCCAAGTGCTATCACAATCTGGCGCAGCTGGCATTCAAGCAATCTGACATTGCGCAAGCGAAGAAATATACCGAGCAGGCGGCTGAGCTTCATCCCGAAGGCGACCTTGGAATATTTCTGTTGCTCGATCAGGCGTATCTCGCGCTCGCGCAGAAGGATTTTCCCGAGGCGGAACGCTTGCTGACGAATGCAATCCGCAATCCGAGCACGGCGCCTTTTTACCTGCGCTCGCACCTCCAGGCTGACCTGGGCCGGACCTACGAAGCAGAAAAACGCGACGAGCTTGCCGAGCATTGGTTCCGCAACGCGATAGAAACGGCTGAAAATGCGCTCGCCGAAATCTCAGACGACGATGAGCGCATAACGCTCTCCGGTTCTGGTCCTTTCTACGCGTCGTACATTTCTTTTTTGACCGACCGCAAACGGTACCGCGAAGCCCTGGCGGTGGCAGAACTGGGCCGTTCCCGGACGCTGGCTGAGACTTCCGGCAAGAGAACTGAAGCAAGAGCGCTGGCCGATATCGCGCGCATTCAGCGGCGACTGAAGCCGCAGAAGGAAGTAGTGCTCGCCTACTTCGTTGCCGATGACCGGTCCTATCTGTGGGCAATCACTCACGAGCAACTGCAATTCTTCCCCCTGCCGCCGATCAAAGAGCTCTACGAGAAAATCCACGCCTACAACAAGGAAATTCAGGACTTGGGGAAGCTTGGCGATTCCTCTCTGGGCAGCTCTTTATACGAGATCCTGGTGCGTCCGGCGGGGAAACTCATCCCGCGCGATGCCCTGGTCACAGTGGTGCCGAACCGTTATCTTTATCACCTGGATTTCGACGCGCTGGTGGCGCCGGGACCTCCGGCACACTACTGGATCGAGGATGTCGACATCCAGATTGCCAGCGCACTTACGCTGCTGGCGAATTCCCATCCGAGAACGGCGCCCCCACCGAAGCAGATTCTGCTGATGGGCGCTGCCATCCAGGCCCAGGACGGGCCGCGAGCGCTGCAATACGCCGATGCAGAGATCCGCGCGGTGGCAAACCATTTTCCCGCGGAGCAGCGCGTGGTAATCAACCGTGAGCAGGCGATCCCTAAAGCCTACGTCAACAGCTCGCCCGAACGATTCCGGTATATTCATTTTGCGGCGCACGGGGTCGCCAGCCAGAACAAACCACTTGAGTCAGCCATCCTGCTTTCTCCGGACGCGGCTGGACAGTACAAACTCAGCGCTCCGGAGATTATCAAATCCAAAATCCATGCTGATCTTGTAACCATTTCCTCCTGCGAAAGCGCCGGCCTCCGCTCGTATGACACCGAGGGACTCGTTGGCTTGGGCTGGGCATTCATGCGCGCCGGCGCGCACAGCGTGGTGGCAGGGTTGTGGGACGTGGACGACGCCTCCACGCCGGGACTGATGGACACGTTCTACGCTGAGCTGCAAAAAGGGCAACGCCCCGCCCATGCGTTGCGCCTGGCCAAGCTGGCGATGCTCGGCTCCGGGGACCACAATAGGCGACCTTACTACTGGTCCGCCCTGCAGCTGTATACGGGACCCTGAGATGCACCCCTGCTCTTCGGTGAAAGATTTTCAGGACAATTTGTTGGGCTGCTGCGGAGCGCTGCCGATCTTGCGCGGCGGAGCGCTCACCTGCTTGTATCTGGAGACGAACTGCTGCTTGGCGCGGTGGAGCAGCACGCGCAGATAATCGCGGCTGACGCCCAGTTCGCGGCAGACCTCGTCTTTGTCGCGCTGCTCGAAGAAGACGGCGCGCAGGAGCTTGCGGTCTTTGTCTTCCAGCCGCGCCAGTACTTCCTGGACCTGCTTTTTGGTCTCGGCGGCCAGCAAGGCGCCGTCGGGGGTGGCGGATTCGTCGACCGGATCCAGCTGCATGTCATCGAGCGCGCGCATTCTGGCGCGAGAGCGATACGATTCGCGGAGAATGTTGTTGCACACCGAGCTTACAAAAGCTCCGAACCGCTCCGGCTGGCGGACCCCGCCCTTAGCCCGGACCGCGGCCCAGGCGCGCAGCAGCGTCTCCTGCTGCACGTCCTTGATGTGTTCCGGGCAGCTCAGGCGGCGGCGCAGCTTGTTTTGCAGGATGCGGGTGAAATACGAGACAAAATGGGCCTGGGTATCGGTGTCCTCGCCCCTCAACTCGTGTAGATAGCTTTCGCTGAACTGATGAAAATCCAGAGACTGTGCGGTGCCCATGTTCTCCACCTCTCGGTTACTGCGCTCGCTCGAAGCGCCACATCACGCACGGCCTGACCAAGGGCGTCAGGCTCATCCGTCCACTGCCAAGTGAATTACCAATGAGTACTTCCCGTGCTTGTCACAAAAGACGTGAGAGGCTGGGTTTTCCCTGCGGGAATTGTGGGATTTTCTTTGCAGGAATCAGCGGGGGTGGGATTGGTATCGATTTGAGACGAGAAGGACTGATTTGGAGAAATCACCCCCTACAGATAGCTCTTCGAATGGCTATGGTTTGGTGACGAACGACGCCGGCGGCTTCGCAGTCAGTGATATAAAGCTCGGGAGAAGCTGCTGCCTTCGAGTTTGGGCATGCAAGCTTGTTGTCACTAGTCTTGTCTGCGCTCCTCGACGAATGCTCATGTTGCCGCGCATTAGTTCCTCAGGGAGCCCATCGACGGTGCCAGGTTGCGTTTCGCGCCCCGATGTTCAGGACTTCCAACGAGCGTCGGGAAGAAGCTCTTCAATTCGGCGAAGGCATCATGGGCGTGCTGGTCGGCAGGGATTTGCGAGTTAAGCGGCAATCCGGCCGCGACAACAAGATTGGCAAAACGGGATTGCGAACCGCCATCAGATGTCGTCAATCAGCTACAAGACTCTTGTCTTCGGTAGCAAATTATTAGAGCTCTCTAAGCACTTCAGCCTGTGGGTCCCGCCGACGTACTTACCGTAATCCCGCCCAGATCGCAGTCCAACACTGCTCCCACCCTCAACAAATTCGGATGATTAAACGAAGGATCAAATACAGCCTTGGTGGGTTTGGCTGTCCCGGCCGGAGGACCCTGGTTCTGGTGCTGGAACGAGGGCTCAATATAAGAAATGCTATAGCGCCTTTCCAGATCAGGGAAGAACTTGTGCAGCAACACGCTGTTAAAGAACTCACGTGCATGCTCCTGCGAATCTCCTTTATAGCGAGGAGCAACTCCGAAGAAGTATCTAATTATGCCTGGCGGGCAGTTGGGGGAGGGTGAGCATCTCCCTTCAAGCTGAGGACAATTCAGCGTAACTTCGGGGTGTTCAAGATAGTACTCAAGGACGAAATTTGTCGCCATGCGTCCTGCTCTTTCTCCCGTGGCAAATCTTACGTGGAGGGGCTTTCCCGTAAAGTTAATGCTGTTGGGGAACGGAAGCTCCAAGGTCACAACACGCTCAGCCAGATGCCATTTTTCTGTCTCTGCTGTGAAATCCGCGAGGCCCGGATTGATATAAGGATCGCATTCCTTTCTCAAGCCTGCCTCAGAGAGCTGGAACACGTAGCCTGTGCTTTCCTTGAGCAGGGGCGCTTTAGGGGTGGTTGGATCATTAAAATAGAAGTCATGCGCGAGGTCCCGCTCCTCGGCTCGCGGCACAAATGCCGTCAGACGATCAGTCTTGCCTTTCTGAAGCACAAGCGCAAAAGGTCCCTCCAACAGGATTTGAAGCGTGTGAGCCCTGTCGTCTTTCGATTGTGATGGAGCTTTTTGTGATTCGCGACTGTACGCAAGGGTGCTTGCGAAAGGTAACGTCGCAATTGCCTTCAAGATGTCCCGACGGTTCATGGCAACTCCTGATGTCAGAAATGACTGCGCAACCCTCCCATCCCGGCGCTTCCCCGCTCAATTGAATGGGATTTTCTGCCGGCTAGCTTACTCTACCCGTAACCATAAACCCAGCCCAATAATACGGATGAGAATTCTTCTTCAGCATCTCCCGGCGCGCCTGGAGCATAGCAGTGGGAACTGGTGATTGTTCCGCCAGGTGTAGGTAAAAGCTGACCATCAGCTCGGAAGTGCTCTCCGAGTCCACATTCCACTGGCTCGCTACAACCATCGGAACACCAGTAACAAATATGGAATGGATCAGACTTTGCGGGTCCATCAGGCCATCCCTCGCGCCTCTGCCGCTGGAGCATGCGGCTAATACCACCAACTGCGTATTTCCGAGTGGCGCCTTTGCTAATTCCTGGGAACCCATAAATTGTTTTGGATTCAACACCAATTGAGCTCCATTGCCCGACTGGATGGCGTGCCCACTATAGTGGAGGATCGCGTGTTGCGCCATCGCCCCATTCACATCCGTCAGTGTCGCGTGATCTGTTCTCATAATTGCGGAGCGTGGAAAAGCTTTCGCGATGGCATCTTCTTCCAGCTCCATACCGGGCAAAGCGACAGAGTTGGGCGAATGCACCGCGTCTAAGAGCAGCACTGGGTCGCTGGACTGGATTGCACGGGCCTTCCGAAGCTGCTGCTCCGCAAGAATCCCTGGTGAATATACAATCGAGTACTCCTGCCCCAGATAGCGCCCACCAGGAGTTGTCAAGGCTTCCAGTGGAACGCCGTATGCCGGTTTGTCCAGTTCGACCACTACAAGCTGTCCCGGCTGAATATCAGAAACAACTGGCTGTACAAGCACGGAATACAGCTTGCGTCCCTGGACTGCGATTTCCTGGAGGTCAGAATCCGGGTTGGCGCATTGGGCCGCAAAAGAACGCGCCCACTTCTCCAACTCCTGGCTTGTGCTGTTTACCCAGTTTCCTTGAACATGACCGTCTCTGACTACCCATATCTCCATCCCATCGCGGAAGCTTGCATACACTACCCTTGTCTCGGGAGAAAGCGGAACTTGAAAGCTGTGGGGCGTCACACTCGTAGTTGCTGAAACAACGGCAGGCTCTGAAGCGCCACTGTGCAGCGCAGCATGGCCTTTGTAAAGCTCCCATTCCTCAAGAGCGTGCCTGTCCTCCTTTCGGGCAAGAAGAATGCGAATTCTGCCGCGATAGCTGCCATCTGTTGCGCGCTGCCATGACAGCCGGCTTTCCGAGTCTCCCAGACTTTCAAGACCAGCGTCTGCTATCTTGATCGCTGAATCGTATGCACTAGCCGCCTGATCGAAGTGCTGCAAGCGGAACTGAACATCACCCAGGAGCCGGTAATAATTGAGCGCAAGATCGTTGTATTGGGTGCGCTCGATCAGAGGACGTAAATTTTGCAAGCCTGCCAAGGCTTTTGCGGGATCGTTGTCCTGGAAGCCGTTTTCAAAGGACTTGATGCCGGCAATCGCCTTGAAGTCATCCGGGTACGCTGCTGCTCCGAGCAAATTTGACGCTATCTTCGCTTGTTCCCGCGCTTCACGATCGCTGTGATGCGCCAGCCAGAGATTGCTCGACTCCAGGTGCAGCATCCCTTCCCGAATCAGGTTTCTTGGAATGCGGCTGTCCGGGTTCTCTCTTATTGCTATGACGCGCTGCAATAGCGCCTGGGATAAGTAGGAATAGCCAGCATCCTCGGCGCTCTGGAACATTACGGCATAGAACTGTTCAAGGCGTTCGGTCGGGTATTCGCCCAACCAATACTGTTCAAGACCCTCTACGCCGACGTTCCAACAATCATCGTAGCTCTTCTGCTGTCTTTTGATGCTCGCTGAAATTTCCAAACCCCTAAGCCTGAGGACAGAGAAATTGGATTGCTTGACCAGAGTCAGGCTTGTGGCCACATCTGCATCAGCTTTGGACAGCTCGAGATGAAAGTTTCTACACAGTCCGCGCTCAAGAAAAAACTGTGCTTCCAGCCAAGTGTATTTTGGACGTGCCATCAGTTCCGAAAGGCGCTTGGCTTTGGCGAGGCATTGCTCAGCCTGCAAAGTGCGTCGCAACGCGTAGACCTCTTGCAGGCCGGCGAAGAGATTTCCAGGAACATTTTTCCGGCCGCTGAACAGAGACGCGGCCAGTTTTGATTGACTCAAGGCTTCCTGATGGCTGCCCTGCTGGTTCTTTGAAATCGCTGTCCCTAACGCCTGGACGGCCGGAACGTCCGCTGCACCGCTCCGGCGAAGAAAATCCCGCCACCAGAAATCCTGGTGCTCGGCAAAAATTCCCGCCAGGGCTTTCAGGGCCTGGTATTCCCGGCTATTGTTGTCCGCCAACCCGACCGGCAGCCATTCCGTCAAGGCTTTCTGCTGGTATTGCTCGGGATCTTCCGGTCTCAGGGTTCCCTGGGCGACTTGTTGCAAAAAAAAAGACGGATCCGAATAGCTCTGTTGACGCCTGGCTGAAGTTTTCTCTTTCCCCTGTTTCAACCGCCTTCTGGCTTCTTCCGCCCACTGGCTCGTCGAATCCACCTGCAGATACTTCTCCCATGTCTCGACTGCCAGGTCCCAGGCCTGGGTGCGCTCGTATGCGATGGCCAGGTTGAAGAGCGCGCTGGCGCGGTCCTGACCGGTCAGGTTCGGCTCGGTCAGGACTTTGTTCAGCAAATCCAGCGTGCGCTGGAGATTGGGATGGTTGCTCTTGTTATCGCGCTCGTAGTAAGCGGCGGCCAGGTCGATCTCCAGGCCCGGGGTGTTTAGGCCCGCGGCCCGGGCCTTCTCGAAATTCTTTTCCGCCTTTTCCAGGCTGCTGGGCGTGGCTTCCCACAGGAAGGCGCGACCCTGAATCTGCAGCCAGCGCGGATCGGCGTTGGGCTTCTTCAGGTTCTCGATCGCCGCGCTCAGTGCGTTGTGCAGCGCGGGAGGAAGCTCGTCAACGCTGCGCTCCGGTCCTAATTCGACAGGAAATCCCCGGAAGGCCGAATACTCCGTGGAGGGCAGGCGATTCTCGGTGGTGCGCCGCTCGGCAAAGGCCGCGGCTACATCTTTCTGTGCCTGGCGGACCTTGAATTCCCGCAGGAAATACGGTCCTGCCATGAACAGTAACAGCACGGCGGCAAGGCCGGCGAAGACAGGGATCAGCTTCGGCCACCGCGAGCGCCGGGGCGGAAGCACGCCGCTCACCAGCCGTCGCTGCCACTCGGGTTTGGAACTCTCAAGCTGTTTTAAGATGCGCGTGGTTGCCGGCGTTTCCTGATCGGAGAATTCACTCAAATAGCGCTTCACCGCGGGTCCGCAGATGCTGCAGCGTGAGACATGCTGCAGAGTGCGCTCGGCCAGCTCCGGTGAACTCAGGCCGGCGGCCAGCTCCTGCAATACTTCGTCGTCAGGACAAGGACGATACGGCGCGTTCATTGGCTCACCTTCCATTGCCGGCCAGCCACCCGCAATCTCGCACCCCAGGTAAGGCTGCGCGATCGAGCATGAGACGGCCGCGTCCCCTCATTCCTGATCATGCCGGCAATTTGCTGTGCTTGCTGAATCATTACTGCCCTTCTGAAGCCAAAGACGGAACCCGGCGAGAAAAACCTTTTTGTCCTAAAGCCCGAATCAGCCACTCTCAGTGCCGGGTGGGCCGATCCCGCTTTCTTTTATAAAGCGGGTCAGGCGCTGCACCACGGCTTCTACTCCCTTGACCGTAAGCCCGATACCGGTAAGTTCGGAGATCTCCCGGGCCGAGTATCCCTGGTCGTAGTAGAGCCAGAAAATCCCGACATCCCGTTCATAGGTTTCTGAGGAAGAAAGATTGCAAAGACACGTCTCAATCTGGTCCTTCAGGCGTTTGAACTGGATACGGTCAAAGCCGTCCGGCGAGGGAGGAACCACCACGTCATCGAGTTCGATTTCTGCAACTATATTCTTTTGGCGGCGGCCGTGATCGAACGTCACATTTGAAGCGATCACCTTGAGAAAACCGAAGATTGCGTACTCGTGCTCATTCCGTATGCTACGCAAGGCTTTGCGATCGTTGGCGAAAAGCTTGAGGAACGTGTCCTGCACCAGATCATCGACCAGACTGGGAGACGGCTCGCACCAGCGGCGCAGCGTGTTGATAATGACCTTGGCGATGAGCGGCTGGGTGCGCCGGACAAACTCCTGCCAATGCCTTTCTTCTTCAGTGCGTAAGCACAGATCAAGCAACTCCCGGATTGACGTTTCTGATGGCTGCGGCTGCATCACTGATTCTGCGCACGCAATCTTACTCTTTTCCTGGTACAGAACCGAAGAAGAGAGGCGGACGAGAGAAAGAACAAAAGCGGATAAATTTATCCTAAGCTGCTGGAGTTGAAGCATTTACAGCGAGCCAGCCTCAGCGCGAAAGGCGTTCCTCCAGCTCCTCGAGCGAGCGCGGCCAGTCTTCACGCAGGAGGCGGCTGAGGGCGCGATCAGCCAGCAGCTTGCCTCCAGTCTGACAGCTGGCGCAGTAGTTGGTTTCGTTGGAGGCATAGCGGATGCGCTGCACCCTGGCGCCGCAGCGCGGACAAGGTTTGCCGTAGCGGCCGTGCACCGCCATCTGCTCGCGAAACGCCGTAACTTTTTTCGGGAACCCCCCGCCAACCTCCGCCCGCAGTTCTTCGATCCACCGGCCGAGCGTGGTGCGCGTCGCTTCGTAGAGTCGCGCGATCTCTTCCGGTTTGAGTTTTTGCGTCAGCGCGATGGGGGAAAGCTGCGCGTGAAAGAGAATCTCGTCGGAATAAGCATTGCCTATCCCGCTGAACAGCCGCGGATCTGTGAGCGCGCGCTTCAGGGTATGGTTGGCCGAGGTAAGCGCGGCGCTGAATTGCTCCGGTGTCGCAGAAATGACGTCGATGCCGCCGGGATCGTGCTGCGCCAGAGCTGCGGCGCCGGCCAACAGATGCAACGATGCGCGCTTGCGCGTGCCGGCTTCGGTGAGCGTCAGAGTGCCGTTGTCAAAATCGAACGCCGCGAGCGTGCGGCGGCCATCGGGGATTACGCGCTTCTCGCTCCAGTGCAGACGGCCGGCGATCATGAGATGAAGCACCAGCCAGAGATCGTTGTCGAGCCCGATGGCGATTCGTTTGCCGATCCGCCGCAGGCTGGTAACACGATGACCGAATACAGTCTCGAGCGGGGGGTTGGCGGTCCGCAAAAGAGACGGCCCGGGCGCCAGAATCCGCTCGAGCAGGTGGCCGGTAATGCGGCGCTCCAGCGCTTCAATGTAGACGACGATGTCAGGAAGTTCGGGCACATGCTTCTCTTTAAACAACGCCTGTATTCTACTTCCTGGCCTTAACCATTAGCCCTGGTGCTGCGGCCGGCCACGAGTGTTGTAGCCAGTTTGCTACTTTTCAGGGTCCGGCGCGCCAGCTATTCTCTGAAGACAAACTTGCGCCCAACGAATTCAACCTCATACTGCGCCATTGTTGCGAGCACGCTCAGCTGCTTGTTGCTGGCCACGGTTTGTGCGGGCTGCAAGAGAACAACCCCTGAAAACGAGCAGCAACCGCAACCGCCGGCTGAGGCCCCGGCGCAGGCAAGCGCAGCCATTGGTCCAGCGCAGCCGCCGAGTTTCGACCGCAGCACAATTTCTGACGTCGTGCTGCACACTTTGTACACAGCAAGAGAGGGTGGCGGTGTCGTCCTCCAAGGCCAGTGCAGCGGACGCAGCATTGCCGATGTGTATACGGCGTCTCCTCCGCCAGCGGGGAAAAGCTTGCAGGAGTCGCTCAAGGAAATATCCGCACAGCATCAGAACATTGAATGGCACCAATCGCGCTCGAGCGGCGTGCGCGTTGTCGACCGGAAGACGCAAGCAGCCATTTTGAAAGTCCGGGTCAGGGAGTTCAGGGTTATCGAAGACCTGGAGCCCGACGCGGTCATGTCAGTGCTCTGGCGCCAGCCGGAAGTCAGGGCCTTCCTACGCCGGCACAACGTTGTTTTCACCCGGCGCGCGTACGGCGCACGAAAAGTGCTCTCGCCGCCGATGATCGTGGAGATGAAAAACCGCACGGTGGCCGAGATTCTTGACCGCATCGCCGCCGGCTACCACTCTAATCCGCCTAAAGTGTGGATCTACCAGGAATGCCGTGACCAAAAGACGACGGTAATCGATGTAAGGATGCCGTAGCAGTTACACCTTCCCACTTGGTAATTCGGCTAATGGCGTAGTTGCCTAATGCTAAGCGCCCCCAGATGACGTCTAACCGCCGGATGCTATATCCTCACAAGTCGCACTGGTTCGCCCACTTCTTATGAAAGTACTGGTCATTGGCGGAGGAGGCAGAGAGCACGCGCTGGTGTGGAAGTTGCGCCAGTCGCCGCGGGTGCAGCAGCTCTATTGCGTGCCGGGGAACGGCGGCATCTGCGACGAAGCCACCTGCCTGCCGGGCGATCCCAAGAGCCTGAGCGCTCTGCTGGCCGCCGCGCACCAGATTCAGCCGGACATTACCGTGGTGGGGCCGGAACAGCCGCTCTCAGTTGGCGTGGTGGATGAGTTTACGCGCCGGGGCTTGAAGATTTTTGGTCCCACACAGAAAGCCGCGCAGCTGGAAACCAGCAAGAGCTTTGCCAAGGAGTTCATGCAGCGGCACAAGATCCCCACAGCACATTATGCCGTGTGCTCGTCGGACGACGAGCTGCGTAAATCGCTGGGGCTGTTTTCAACTCCGGTGGTTGTCAAGGCCGACGGTCTGGCCGCGGGCAAGGGCGTGGTGATCGCGCAGACGAAAGAAGAAGCCGCAACCGCAGGGGCGGAAATGTTCAGCGGCAAGCTGCTGGGCGCGCCGGTAACGCATGTTGTACTGGAGGAATTCCTTCAGGGCGAAGAGGTCTCATTCCTGGTGCTGAGCGATGGCGAGCGCGTGGCGCCGCTGGTGCCCTCGCAGGACCACAAGCGCGTGGGCGAGGGCGACAAGGGCGCGAACACCGGCGGCATGGGCGCATACTCTACGGACGCGCTGCTGGAGCAAGGCATGGCCGAATGGCTGGTGAACCACATTGCGCGGCCGGTGATCGACGGCATGAAGTCCGAGGGCGCGGAATATCGCGGCATCCTGTATTGCGGCCTGATGATGACGGCGCGCGGCCCGATGGTGCTGGAGTTCAACTGCCGGTTTGGCGATCCGGAGACCCAGGCAGTGCTGATGCGGCTCGACAGCGATCTGCTGGACGCGATTGAGGCAGCAATCGAGGGGCGCGTGAGCGCCGGCGACTTCAAATGGTCGAGCGATGCTTCTTGCTGCGTGGTGGTCGCCTCCGGCGGATATCCGGGAAGCTTTGTGAGCGGGAAACAGATCTCCGGCCTTGATCGCGCGGGGCAGATACCCAACGTGAAAGTGTTTCACGCGGGGACCAGCAAGCGCGACGGCGTTTTCTACACCAACGGCGGCCGCGTGCTCGGCGTTACGGCGCGTGGGTCACGGCTGAATGAAGCGATTGACCGCGCGTACGAGGCTGTTCGGCTGATCAGCTTTGAAGATATGTATTACCGCAGAGACATCGGTGCCCGCGCGCTGCGGGCGCAGAAATAATCCTTAAAAACGGAGCAAAAAGAACCACATGGCAGAAAGTCCTCTTGTTTCTATTGTGATGGGATCGGATTCCGATCTGGAGATCATGAACGAAGCCGCCAAGGCGCTGGACGACTTTGGCATTGCCTATGAAATCGACGTCACGTCGGCGCATCGTTCGCCGGCGCGGACCTCAGAGTATGCGCGCAACGCCGCCGGGCGCGGGATCAAGGTGATCATCGCGGGCGCGGGCGGAGCGGCGCACCTGGCCGGAGTGATCGCCGCCGAGACCACGCTGCCGGTCATCGGCGTGCCGATTCCTTCGACGCCGCTGAACGGCATGGATTCGCTGCTGGCGATCGTGCAGATGCCTGCGGGAATTCCCGTGGGTACAACGGCAATTGGCAAGGCGGGAGCGACGAATGCGGGAATTCTGGCCGCGCAGATCATCGGTTTGAGCAATGCCACGGTAGCGGGAAAGCTAAAAGAGATGAAAGGCAAGCTGGTGAAGAGCGTGGAAGAGAAGTCGCAAAAGCTGCAGCAGTTGAGGAAGCGCGGTTGAGCCAAGGCTTTACGGCGGTTGCCATTATCCCGGCGCGGTTGGGCTCGACGCGGCTGGCCCGCAAGGTGCTGCGGGAGATCGCGGGCAAGCCGATGGTGGGGCATGTGTATGAGTCGGCAAAAAGGTCGCCGCTGCTGCGCGAGGTGATTATCGCCACGGACTCTGATGAGGTGATGCAACTGGCTGCCGCGCGCGGCTGGACCGCACAGATGACCCGGAGCGAACACCGTAGCGGCACTGATCGGATGTATGAGGTCGCGCAGCGCGTGGCCGCGGACGTATACGTCAACATCCAGGGCGACCTGCCCATGCTGAAGCCGGAGCACATTGACGCTCTGCTGCGGCCGATGCAGCGGCCCGAAGTATTGGTTTCGACGGTGAAGACGCACTGCAAACCGGAGGAGATCGCGAACCCGAACGCCGTGAAGGTGGTGACGGACAAGAACGGGCGCGCGTTGTACTTTTCCCGTTCGACCGTTCCTTTTGATCGGGACCAGAGCGGCAAGATCGAATACTTCAAGCACCTGGGACTCTATGCGTACCGCAAGAGCGCACTGGACCGGTTCTGCCGGCTGCCGGAGTCGAAGCTGGAAGCGGCCGAACGCCTGGAACAGCTGAGGCTGCTGGAAAACGGGATCGATATTTATGTCGAGGAGACGCCGTTCAATACGGTGGAGGTCGATACGGAAGAGGATCTGCGCCGGGTGGAAGCAATCATGAAAGCTGGCGGTATAACGTAAACTGCCCTTGAATTTGCGGCTTGCTGAACAGCACTCACTTCCGAATCATTGGCTGCTGAAACAATGACGGACCCGGAAAAAGTCGCCGAACAAATTCTTTCTGCTTTTAGTTCCGTGCAGTATCCGGGCGATTTGTGTCTGCGGCGCAGCAACGAGGGCGATGAGCCTTTCCTGTTGGAAGACGAATTCAAAGGCAAGTCCGATTGGCGAATCCTCGATCCAGAATTTCTGGATCAAGCTCCTGACGGCTTCAGCACTGCGTTGAGCTTTTTCTCTGACGAGGCGTTCCACTTCTACCTGCCGGCGTACCTGCTGGCGGATGTTCGGGGAAAATTGCAGCGTACCACGCCGGTGTTCTACCTGACGCACGGATTCGACGATTCATCGCGCAGCCAGCTGGTGAACCCGCTACGCTATGGGGAGACTACCTGGTTTGATGAAGCCAGCAAAAGGTTTGCGGGCTTCTCGCGGCTGGAAGCTAGGGCGATCGTCGCGTATTTGCTTTTCAAGCGGCAGGCAGACGACGCCTGGGAGCGCGACGATATCGATGAATCCCTAAAAAACTATTGGAACGAGAAGGCCGCCTAGGTCGCCAAACTTGGCCGGTGGCTTTCCGCCCAGGCCTGGGCGGCGGCGATGCGCTTGGAGATGGGCGGGTGCGAGTGGAAGAGCAACTCGACGACCCGCGAAGGATGGCTTTCACTCAAATTCTGTTTGGCGAGCTTCTCCATCGCTGTGATGTACGGCCCAACGTTGGCCACGCACTTCCAGCAATACTGGTCGGCCTGGCGCTCGGTGAAGCGCGAGTAGGCGTTCAGCGCCGGCATCAGCAGCAATGAGAGGCCGCTGGCCACCAGCGCGAGCAGGGGCAGGTTGGCGAAGTCGGAGAGGTTGAAGAACATCTTCTGTTCGTCGATGGCGAAGTGCAGGACCTCATTGGCGGCCCAGAATCCAAGGAAGGTGACCACCGCCTGCACCGCGATCATCTTCAGCATGTGTCCGTGAACATGGTGGCCGAGCTCGTGGGCCAGCACGGCCTCGATTTCGTCATTGCTGTAGTTCTCAAGCA
>DASTJB010000192.1:0-10503 GCA_035717005.1 Candidatus Angelobacter sp. | reverse complement strand
GTAGATCGCAGTCCGCTTCTCCAGCGCCTCGATGTCGGCCTGAGCGTGCAGGGAAGTCAGGTGCATGATCGCCGTTTGTTTGATGTCCTTGTCGGTCGTGGTCTCGAGAATCGTCTTCCATAGATAGCCGGCAGTTGCAGGATCATCGGATTTCTCGGCCATTCTGGCTGCCATTACCTTCATCCAGGGCAGCGCGCCAGGAACCTCAGAGCCTTTTTCAAACGCCTGCTGCGCCGACCTGGTGTCATGCCGGTCAACGTAATGGATGAAGCCCAGCGTGAAATACAGCCGCCAGTATGCGGGGTTATTGCGAGTGCCTTTTTCCACCAGCGCCACCGCTTTGTCGGGCTCGGCGGCGCCGTCGGGTTGCTGCTGGCTCAGAAAGATTGCGCCATTTTCGTAGGCCACTATCAAATGCGGATCGAGATCGGTGGTGATCTCCAGCAGTGGCGCCAGGAGATCATAGCGCTCGGCGTGCGCAATATGGTGTGAGCCGAAGTATTGCACCGCGCGGGTCCAGTAGATATCGGCAAGCAGGCTGGAATAGCCCAGGCTCAGGCGCTTGACCGCCTTGCTGGAAGGCATATACAGCACTTCTTCGAGAGTTGCCTGATTTCCGCGCACCTGCTCCACGCGGCGCCGGGCGGCGACCGATCCGCCGAGCAGCGCGACCAGCAAAAGAGATGCGATCCACGTGGTTTTACGATTCAGCTTCATTTCAAGTTGCGCCGTTCAAAGATCAGCACCGCGGCCGCGGTCACGGCCCCGGAGTAAAGCAGGGCATAGAGTGTATTGAATCCAATCAGGCTGCCGCTGATGGGCTGTTCATGCGCCGCTTGCGAGATCACATTGAGTGAGGCGAAGTTCGGCACCAGATACGCCGCGCCGGTCGCGAGCCAATGAGTGGCGCCGTGGGACATGGCGGCGAAGTTCTTCAGGTCCTCCCCAAACGTTCCGATTACATAGAGCGCAAACGCAAAGATCGCGGAAAAAATCGGCGTGGAGAAACTGGAGAATAGCAGCGTCAGCGCCACCATCACCATGAACTGAAGGACGATGCAGTAAATCGCAACCAGCAGGAGTGCATCGGTGCGCTTCAAACCGTGAGCCGTCACCAGCAGTGCGATGTAGAGGCCCACCGTCATCAGCACTGTGTTGACCACCAATGTGAGCAGCAGTCCAAAGTATTTGCCGACAATGAACTCCCAGCGGCGCACCGGGCGCGAAAGAATCGTGTAAAGCGTCTTCTTTTCGATCTCTTTTGACACCAGCCCGATTCCGACCAGGATCGCGATGATCGTGCCGAACAGGGAAATCGAGCTGAGGCCCACATTGACCAGAATCAGACGCTCAATGCCAATGGAAATCTGCCCGAACAGCGGCGCCGAAGCCACCAGCAGCAGCACGAAGAGGATCAGGTTATACAGCACGCGGTCGCGGACCGCTTCGCGGAAGGTATTCAGCGTGATGGCGGAGAGGCGTGAGGTCATCGGCTCACCGTCTCCGTCTCGCGCGTCCTGGCCAGGAAATAGTCCTCCAGCGTGCCATGCAGTGGCGTTACCGAGATGAGCCTCGCGCCCTGCACGCGCAGCTTTTCCAGCAGCCGGTCCAGATTGCTGTTCTCGACCGTTCCGCGCACGCTCTCGCCCGTGAGATGCGTTTCTGAGAGGAGATCCTGAACGGCCGTGATAACTTTCGCGCCCTCCCAGATGACTTCGCTTTTGTTGGCAACATTCGAGCGCAGGTCATTCACTACTCCCACTCCGCGAAGCTCGCCCTTGTGGATCACGGCCACGCGATCGCACAGCGCCTCGGCGTCCGAGAGAATGTGGGTCGAGAAAAAAACGGTCTTGCCCTCGTCTTTCAAGCCCTGGATCAGCTCCCGGACTTCGTGCCGGCCCAGAGGATCGAGCCCCGACATCGGTTCATCCAGGAAGACGACCTCCGGATCATGAATGATCGCCTGCGCAATCCCTACGCGCTGCAGCATCCCTTTGGAAAACTTGCGCAGCTGCTTGCTGCCAACGTCGCTCAGCCCGACACGCTCCAGCACTGCCTGGATTCGCTTCTTTCGTTCCGCCGCAGCCACGCCGGAAAGGCTGGCGTAGTAGTCCAGGAGCTCAGGCGCGCTCAGATAATCGTAAAAATAGGGTTGTTCGGGAAGGAAGCCGACTCTCTTCTTAACTTCAGGGTCCAGAAAATGCCTGCCCAGGATGATGGCAGATCCCGCCGTGGGGAAAATGATCCCCATCAGCAGCTTCAACGTGGTGGTTTTTCCGGCCCCATTAGGACCCAGAAAACCGAAGGCTTCGCCGGACTCGACAGTCAAATCCAGCGGCTTCAGCGCCGGCCGAAGCTTCTTTTTCCAGAATCCTACGGGATAGTCCTTTGCCAGGCCCCGAATCTCTATGGCATGCATGTCAACTTAACGAGATTCTATTGCAAATCATGACACGGTGCGAGTATCAAGCCGGGTTAGTTGCCGCTAAGAGGTGAAAACTGCGCTATATCCACGCAGTCAGTGTGCAGGATGGCTGTAGTAACAGAACCTCCAGCCGTCTTCTGGTAGCGAATGACGCCATCATCGGCGCTGCAGTAGTTCTTGGAACCGCTGGTGTTCCACGAAATGGGAGTTGCGGTAGCCGCGTAGTCGGTAAACGGCTCGGCCTTGGAGTCCGACATCAGAAAGAAGGTGTAGCCGCTTTTGGGGCAGGGCTCCGCGGTGCAGCCGACCAGAAAGTCCACCAGGCAGGCGTGGGTCTTGTCGCACGGGTTGCCGGGACCCAGCTTGATCAGGGTATCGGCATAGCCTACGCTGTTCGAGAACTGGTTGATGTAGGTGGCCTGCGAGTTGTGGACGTTGCGCAAAACTGAGACCGCTGCCGCTTCATTGGCAGACATCTTGGAGCGCAGCAGATTCGGAATGGCAATCGCCGCGATAATCAGGATAATCGCCACAACAATTAACAGCTCGATTAGTGAAAATCCTCTTTTTGCCTTCATGGGAACGAAACCTAGTCTGCTTCTTGTGAGATTTTCCTTTACTTCCCCGCGCACCTAACTAATGGCATCTTTATAGCCAATCTCTCCACGAATGGAAAATTGCTTAGCCATTTATTTTCAATCATTTGAGCGTAAATTGGATTCGTCGAAACACATTTCCTGACCTGCCCATGACAAAATCTGTCAGGAGGTGGGCGCCGAATACCGCTTTTTTGCTGCGACTTACCAAACAATCTGAAGCTAAAAATGAAGAGGGCATGATTTTCATCACGCCCTCTTTTTTCTGGCTCATACCCTCCCCCAGGTACTTGCCGAAAAACTCCATCTTCTGAGTCTTACTGAATCGGGAGATACTTCGTCTTGTCGTTGCAGTTCACAGCCGTCTCGCCGGCGGTCAGGGCAGTCGGCGTCGCGGTAATGCCGGCCGTCGACTTAATCACGGCATCCGACCACGAGCAGTAGTTGCGCGAACCGGTGCTGTTCACCGTGATCGGGCTGGCGCTGGCAACGTAGTCACCCCACGGTTGAGCCGTAGCGGTGCTAATCACAAAATAATTGTAGCCGCTCTTCGGGCAGGGACCGTTTGCATTGGCCGCGCAAGCCAGAATGCCGTCAATCAAGCAGGCGCCGGTCTGGTCGCAAGTGCCGGCCGTCGCGTTTGGGCCCAGCTTGGTGAGCGTATCAGCGTAGCCGAATGTCGGATACGTAGTCGAATAGGTCACTTCCGAGGTATTGATGGTGCGAAGTGTGCTGGCAGCGGCGGAGTCATTGGCTGACATCTTCGACCGCAGCAGGTTGGGAATCGCGATGGCCGCGATAATCAGAATGATGGCTACCACGATGAGCAGCTCAATCAGCGAAAATCCTTTTTGCTTGCGCATTAGTTTCTCCTCTTGGTCCATTAGGCTGGATGTGGTTCTCTACCGACGCTGACGCAGCCTCAATTTCCACCCATTTAAACTGCACCCCACATACCATCGGTAACCACTTCAGACGGTAAATAGAAAAAATAATAACTTATTTATTTTCTGATATTTACATTGGAAACAGGTGATCGGAAAGGGTTAAGAAATGTCAGGGGGCGATACAAACTGACAAATTCTGTCATCCCGGACGACAATTCAAGTCAAGTCACAGGTAAAGTTTCCCGATCGAAAGAAAAAGGACATGGCTTACGCCATGTCCTCTCTTTTTGGCTCATACCCTCCCCCAGGTACTTGCCGAAAAAATCGAGTTGCTTACTGAATCGGGAGATACTTCGTCTTGTCGTTGCAGTTCACAGCCGTCTCGCCGGCGGTAAGCTTCGTGGGTGTTGCGGTAATGCCGGCCGTTGATTTGATCACGGCATCAGACCACGAGCAGTAGTTGCGCGAACCGGTGCTGTTCACCGTGATCGGGCTGGCGCTGGCAACGTAATCGCCGAAAGGCGCAGCCGTGGCGGTGCTCACCATGAAGTAGTTATAGCCGCTCTTTGGGCAGGGGCCATTGGCCGTGCCGCAGGCCAGGATTCCGTCGATCAAGCAGGCGCCGGTCTGGTCACAAGTGCCGGCCGTCGCGTTCGGGCCCAGCTTGGTGAGCGTATCAGCGTAGCCGAATGTCGGATACGTGGTCGAGTAAGTAACTTCAGAAGTGTTCAGCGTACGCAGTGTGCTGGCAGCGGCGGAGTCGTTGGCTGACATCTTCGACCGCAGCAGGTTGGGAATCGCGATGGCCGCGATAATCAAAATGATAGCTACCACGATCAGCAGCTCGATCAGCGAAAATCCTTTTTGCTTGCGCATTTTAAATCTCTCTCCTCTGGAAAACGTTTCTCGTTGCCGTAATTGCTAGATTCACTGGCAATCTGACAGCGACTCTGTTTGTGGAATCTTGCAGGTTGCACACCATTCCCACCGGCAGCAAGCGGACTGTTCTTAACTAGCTGAAATATAGGGGTTTGCACCAATTAAATGTTAACAAATATGACGCCCGGCTGGCGACTCCAAATCACCTAAATGACAAAAAATGTCAGTCCAGACTAACACAGAATGACATCCCAAACGGACGCTTCGGGCGACCCCGTGCGTGCACCTTCAATTGAGCCCTAGAACGGGATGTCTTCGTCGGTAATCTCGGTTGGCGCGGGTTCGTCCGCATGAGTGCGCTGGTCGAATGAAGATCCCGAGGCTGCAGCGCCCCTGGAGGAGCGGCCTTCGTGTTCGCCGCCGCCTTCGCCGCGGCCGCTGAGCAGCACCAGATCACTGGCCACGATCTCAGTCCTGTATTTCTTTTCTCCGCTCTGCTTGTCTTCCCAGCTGGAGGTCTGCAATCGGCCTTCGATATAGATCTTCGAACCTTTTTTTACGTACTCTCCTACGATCTCCGCCAACCGCTGCCAGGCGACAATGTTGTGCCACTCAGTGCGCTCCTGCCATTCGCCGCCCTTGTCTTTATAGCGCTCGTTTGTGGCCAGGGAGAACTTGGCCACGGGAATTCCGCTGGGCGTGAACTTGACTTCAGGGTCCTTGCCCAGGTTTCCAAGTAGAATCACTTTGTTTACGCTCTTTGGCATGGGAGAGTTTTTCCTTTACGATTTTTGGTAAATATAACAGTTCGGCAACGGTTTCTTAAAGTTTTTTCTTTCCCCCGGCATTGTGGAAAAACGCTGCAGCTCAGGCGTGCGCACCATAAATCTGGTACAGCATTATATAAACCGCCACGCCTGTAATCGAGACATACAGCCAGATGGGAAACGTCCAGCGGGAAATCCTGCGGTGCCGGTCAAAGCGCGAGCGTAACCCATAGCTGAGCGACAGCACAACGAGCGGCACGACGGCTGCAGCCAGAACGGTGTGCGAAATCAAGATCGTGAAGTAGACGGGCCGCACCCAACCCTGTCCAGGAAAGCGTACGGAGCCGACATGCGCGTGATAGTACAGGTAACAGACCAGAAAGACGCTTGAGGTGATAAATGCCGCGATCATGCACGCGCGATGCAGCGCAATACGTTTTTGCCCGACGAGGATGCGTCCAATCGTGAGCAGAACTGCGCTGGCGCCGTTTAGCGCGGCGTTCAAGCCGGGAAAGATGCTGTAGTCGGACATGGCTTTATGCCGCGGGCAAGGTCCTCTGCCGGTTGGCGACTGCGAATCCCGCCACGAAAACAACCGCCGCAAACGCCGCCAGCACGGCAATGGAAGGCCACAAGGCCAGCGTGGTGGCCGGTGCGCCCGCCGGGAAGAACGTGAGCAGAAGCGCGTCCATGCCGTATTTAAGCGGATTGATGTTCATCACCCACTTGAGCCAGCCCGAGGCGCCGTGCATGGGAAAGAGCGCGCCGGAGAGCATCCATAGCGGGATCAAAAACAAGTTAATGATGGCGTGGAATCCCTGCGCCGACTCCATGCGCCAGGCGATGACAAACCCAAGCGCGGTAAGCGCAAACGCCACCAGAAACGTCACCAGCACGATGATCAGAAACTGCTCCAGGCCGAATTTGAGCCCGATGAATGGCGCGAACACCAGAAACAGCAGCCCCTGGATCGCAGACAGAGTTGTTCCGCCAAGAACTTTTCCCAGAACAATTCCTGACCGGTGCACCGGCGCGACCATCACTGACAGTAGAAAGCCCTCATTTCGGTCTTCGATGACCGACATCATGGTAAAAATCGAGGTAAACAAAACGATCATCAGGAGCGCGCCGGGATAGAAGTAATTCAGGAAATTTCCCGTGCCGGTGGCGCCTTTTTGCAGTGACGTCCCAAATCCGGCCCCGATCACCACCCAGAAAAGCAACGGGGAAACAATCACACCGACCACGCGCGCCGGCTGGCGGTAAAAGCGCACGATCTCGCGCCACCACAGCGTAAATGCCGGCAGCAGGGGATTGACTCGTGGCGTAACCGCGATTGGGACTGTTGCCTGCGCCATCAGGCCTGCTCCTCTTTCTGGTTTTCCGCCCAGAAGCGATGTCCGGTGCGGCTGATGAAGACGTCGTCCAGCGTGGGTTTGCTGATCGAGACCGACTGTATGGCCCCGGGAAACGCTTCGGCGAGTTCGGTCACGAACCTCAATCCATCATGAATTTCCATGCGCACCTTGCCCTCGAGCACGTGGGCGGAAATCCCGAACCGCGCCTGGATGCGGTCCGCCAGCGCCGCCGGTTCTGCCGTTTCCAGCATGATCACATCGCCGCCAATCTGGCTGCGCAGCTCCGCCGGAGTTCCCATCCCCACCAAGTCTCCTGAGCTAAGGATCGCCAGCCGGTCGCAGCGTTCCGCTTCTTCCATCAGGTGGGTCGTAACGATGATCGAGACGTTTTCACGCTTGCGCAGCACGTCAAGATAGAGCCAGAGGTCGCGCCGCGCGCCGGGATCAAGTCCGGTGGTAGGCTCGTCGAGTAACAGCACGCTGGGCCGGTGCATCAGTCCCTTTGCCAGTTCGACGCGCCTCTGCATGCCGCCGGAAAAAGTCTCAACCCGGTCCTTCGCACGATCCGCCAGCCCGACCCGCTCCAGCATCTCGCGAATGCGAGACTGCAAAACCGCGCCGCGCAATCCATAAAGATGGCCCTGGTGCCATAGATTCTCAGCTGCGGAAAGTTTGATGTCAGTGCTTTGCGCCTGAAAGACGACGCCGATCCTGCGGCGCACCTCGTCGGGTTGCTTCGCGACGTCAAAGCCGGCGATGGTCGCGCTCCCGCCGGTAGGCCGCATGAGCGTGGAGAGAATTCGGAAAAGAGTCGTCTTGCCGCTGCCGTTCGGGCCCAGCAGGCCGAAGATCTCGCCTGCGCGCACTTCAAACGAGATGCCCTTCAGTGCACTGCGTTCACCGTAGATGTGGCGTATGGCATCAACTCGGATCACCGAAGAGATCCCTTGACCGGTGGGCGTAATTGAAGTTCCTTCCAGGGCCGTTGCCATAGCTACGATCGCACCACGTTGAACATCATCAGGGCAAAAACCAGAGGCAGGTAAAGCACGCTGGCTTGCAGAAGCTGGCGGGCGAAGGCGCGCGATTCCGGCGAGGTCGTGGGCAGCTTGGTCCGCGCCAATCGAAAAACAAACCACAGAAATCCTAGCCCAAGCGCCAATGCGCCGAACAGATACACCTTGCCGGTCATGCCCAGGAGCGCGGGCATCAGGCTGACCGAAATCAGAGTGGAACAATAGGCCACCATCTGGCGAATGACGATATGGCCCTCGGTATCGACCACTGGAAGCATCTTGATTCCGGCTGCTTCGTAGTCCTCACGGTACATCCAGGCGATGGCCTGGAAGTGCGGGAACTGCCAGAAAAAAACGATCAGAAAAAGAAAGAGCGCTTCCACTTCCAGCTTGCCGCGAATCGCAGTCCAGCCGAGCAGCGGCGGCATAGCGCCGGGGAATGCGCCGACAAAAGTCGAGATGGGCGAAAGGCGCTTCAACGGGGTGTAAAACGCAAGGTAAGTCGCCGCTGTCAGAAATGCCAATACACCGGTGAGCACGTTGGTGGTGAGCGCCAGGAAAACCGAACCGGAGATCGTGGCCAGGATTCCTGCAGTGACCCCGGTGGCCAGGCTCATGCGCCCTGCGGGCAGCGGACGGTTGCGGGTGCGGCGCATCAGCGCGTCAATCTTGCGCTCAACCACTTCGTTCAGCGCGGCCGAACCGGCGCAGGTCATGCCGATGCCCAGCAGCGCGTAGAGCAGGCGCCAGCTCGTGGCCGGGACACCACTCCTGGCTGCTCCCATAAAGAAGCCCGCCCATGCCGTCATTACGATCAGCGACGTTACGCGTATCTTGAAGAGCTGAAGATAGTCGCCCAGCAGGGAATTCCTGCGCAGCACCACGGGAGCCGCGGCCGTAGCTTCGGCTTTTGCTTCTACAATCCGCTGTGCCGTGCTGCTCATGCGGTTGCTACCTCACGCCGGTCAAAGGGAATCACGCTGGCCGGCTCGCCTCTGTGGCGGTAGGTCTGGATCGTCAGGACCACGGTCAGAAGGAGGATCAGCGCTCCCACCGCAAGGTGCGAGACCGTAACCGCAACCAGAGACATGGTCGGTTGCGACTCGTTGATGCCCTGAACCACCCGCACCACGTACGCGCTCACACCCAGCAGCAATTGCGCGATCAGCAGCAGCAAAAGCCACAGAGCGGGCTTGCGCAGATGAGGAATGCTGCCGTGCCTGCTGAGTGCGCGGAGGCTCACGTAGAGCACCAGCCCGCTCACCAGAAGCGCATTCACGATGTGCGGGTAGAGAAAGATGTGAACGATCTTGTTGACCGCCCAATGATTCGAGCCGCTCGGCCCCCACTTGGTCCACACATGACGAAACGCGGCGCCCAGAATGAGCTGAAGATAGATGAAACCGATCAGCATCCAGCAGTGGCGCAGCAGGGGGCGCGCATCCTGGCGCGAGATTTTTTCTGACGGTTCCTCCAGCCAGCTTCGGCTGGTGAAGACGGCTATGGCCGCAAGTACGCAGAACATCGTCTGTCCCACCGTGGCGTGCGCCGTGGAGATGGCGGGCGGCAGGAAGTTGAGCACCGTCAATCCGCCCAGCACGCCCTGAAAGACCACGCCTGCGACCGCGCCGATGGTCAGCCCGCGCATCCACCGCCGCTTGTCGATCCGCCACGTCCAGAGCGCCGCAATGATGGTGAGCAGCCCCACAAATTCGGCGATCATGCGGTGTCCGTGCTCGAACTTCACCCCGCCGATCATCTTGGGAATCTTAAAGAGATGGCCAAAGCTGGTGGGCCAGTCAGGGACGGCCAGCCCGGCGTTGTTGCTGGTGACCAGCCCCCCGGCGACGATCAAAAGGAAGGCCAGCGCGGCAACAAAGACGGTAAAGCGATGATGAGCGGCGTTGTAGCTGGAAGGGGTCAGAACATCTCCTGGGAACCAACTATTTTAGCATTCAGCCAGCGTCCCGTTACTGGGCCGCAAACGTAAACCGCGCGTCCGAATCCATCTTCGGTCCGACCTTCACCTTCAGCGTCTGCTCGCCGAATTTCTCATGCACGGCGGCCAGAGTGTATTCGCCGGGCGGAAGGTTTTTGATCGCAAAACTGCCGTCTGCCGAAGTCACCGCAAAGTACGGATGCGACATCACGTTGATGTAGGCCCGCATCCACGGATGCTGGTTGCACTGCACCGGGACCATCATCTCGGGATTGACAAAGCTTTCAAGCACCGGCTTGCTGTTTGCCGTCTGTGACTCATTCCACATGGGATTGTTGCTGGACATGGAATGGATGTTGTGGTCTGCCTTATCGGAATTGAGGATCTTGAGCTGCTGTCCTGTCATGATGCCGAGAACGTGCGGAACATAGCGGCAGCCCCTCTGATCGAGCACCGCCGGCTCGGTGGGAACCGCAAACGTGCCCTGCGGCACTCCTTCTTTGATGTAAACAAAAACGTCAGCGAGCTTTCCGCCGATGATCATCACCGCGTCGCCTGGCTGTGGTCCCGAAGGGCAGGCGGGATCCTGGGACATATCGAGCGGCTTCAGTTTGGGTGGCGCGCCTCTAAAGCTCA
>DASTJB010000191.1:0-31441 GCA_035717005.1 Candidatus Angelobacter sp. | reverse complement strand
GCCAGCATCAGCTTGCCGCAATTCTGCAGGTGGCGCAGGGTGATGAAGTCCTGCATGCCGTAGAGATAGCGGAACGGGATGGCCAGGATCAGCACCATGGCAAACCCGGAGTAGATGGCGCCGGCCACGAAATAGGGCGGGAAGAACGTGGTGTGCCATCCCGGAACCACGGAAACCGCGAAGTCGAGGGAGACGACGCTGTGCACCGAGAGCACCAGCGGTGTGGCCAGTCCGGCCAGCAGCATGTAGGCCGTCTCATAGCGGTTCCAGTGCCGTGCGGAGCCGCGCCAGCCCATGGCCAGCATGCCGTAGATGCGCCGGACGACCAGCGTCTTGGCCGAATCGCGCAGCGTGGCGAAGTCCGGGATCAAGCCGATGCCCCAGAACAGGAACGAGACAGTAAAGTACGTCGAGACGGCAAACACGTCCCAGATGAGCGGGCTGCGGAACTGCGGCCACACACCCATGGTCAGCGGCAGCGGGAAGAGCCAGTAGGCCGCCAGCCAGGGACGTCCGGTGTGGATCAGCGGGAAAAGACCGGCCTGCATGACGGCAAAGATCGTCATGGCCTCAGCAAAGCGGTTGATGGAGGTGCGCCAGCTTTGCTTGAACAGAAGCAGAATCGCCGAGATCAGCGTGCCGGCGTGGCCGATACCGATCCACCAAACGAAGTTGACGATGGCGAAGCCCCAGCCAACCGGAATATTGATGCCCCAGATGCCGACGCCCTTGGCCAGCAGGTAGCCGATGGCAATGTTCAGCATCCCGAAGATGCCGGCCGCAAGCGCGACAATCAAAATCCAGAAGACCGGCGTGTGCCGGGTGAGCACGACACCGGCAAGGCGGTCGGTGATGGTGCCGAAAGTCTGGCCGGGGCCGATGATCGGTGGCCGTACGCCCTTGGGCGGCCGAACGTCGATTTGTTCGATGGTTTCGATCGTGGCCATTCTCTATGCCTTCTCCAGCTTGGGGTTCGGGTTGCGCACCGCGGCGATATAGGTCGTGCGCGGCCGGGTATCCAGTTCCGCCAGCATCTGATAATTGCGCGGGCTGCTCTTCCGCCGTGCCACCGCGCTGTTCGGATCATTGATATCGCCGAAGGTAATCGCATCCGTGGGGCAGGACTGCTGGCAGGCGGTCTTGATCTCGCCGTCCTTGATCCTGCGCTCGTCCTTTTCCGAAGCGATGCGCGCCGCGGTAATGCGCTGCACGCAGTAGGTGCACTTCTCCATGACACCGCGGCTGCGGACAGTCACGTCAGGATTGCGTCCCAGCTTCAGGCTCGGCGTATCGTAATCGGAGAACAGGAAGAAGTTAAACCGCCGCACCTTGTAAGGACAGTTGTTGGAACAGTAGCGCGTGCCCACGCAGCGGTTATAGACCATGTCATTCAGGCCTTCAGTGCTGTGGACGGTCGCGCCCACCGGGCAGACCGGTTCGCACGGCGCATTTTCACACTGCATGCACGGCACCGGCTGGAAGTAGAGCGTGGGGTTGGCGGGATCGCCCTCGTAATAGGCGTCAATGCGCAGCCACTGCATCTCACGCCCGCGCTGCACCTGCTCCTTGCCGACCACAGGAATGTTGTTCTCCGCCTGGCATGCCACTGCGCAAGCCTGGCAGCCAACGCAGGAGTTCAGGTCAATGGCCATGCCCCAGGCGTACTGCTTGTAATACTGGTCGCCCTGCGAGTAGCGATAATCGGGATACAAAGATTCCGGGTGGTCTTTCGTATCCTGCGGCTCCTCGTCCGGATTTTCGTGCGCGAACTTCGGGTTCCTGATGAAGTCTTCGAGCGTAGTGGCTTTGACCGTCTCCCGGCCTTCCATGCTGAAGTGTCCCTGAGTAACGGCGATGGGCATGGACTCTTTGGTGACATCCACCTTGCCGGCGGCGAGGTACAGCGCGGCCGCGGCACGCAGCGCATACGCGTTGTAGCCGGTTCCGGTGCCGACCCGGCCGCTGCGCGTCTGGCCGTAGCCAAGGAAGAGCGTTACGGTGTTGTCGGGATGGCCGGGCTGCGCCCAATACGGAGCTTTCACCTTGCGGCCGCCGATCGCGATTTCCAGCAGGCGCTGCTCGTCCGACTGGTGATCATTGTCGTCGCTGAGCTGGTAGAGGCCCCAATGCGCCGCCATCTTCGGGCTGATCATGGCCACGTTGTCCCAGGTATTGCGGCTGAGCGGCTTGGGCGTCTCCTGCAGCCAGGCATTGTTGACGAAACGGCCGTCGTAAATGGTGGGATCGGGGCGGAAAGAAATTTCGATCTCACTGGGATCAGCCTGCGCCGGCGCGGGCAGAGCGCCGAGCTTCGCGGTAACTGATTTGGCCGGTGCGGCGCTGCCGGCGACCACGCCATCATGCAGAGCGCGGCGCCACCATGCTTCAAAGTCGGCGGTCGGGTGCTGCGTCTTCCAGTAGGTCTGCACCAGATCGTATGGCGAAGTGCCCGACTGCTCAGTGAAAATGGCCAGAACTTCATGCGCGCTTCGGCCGTCAAACAGCGGCGTGATCATCGGCTGCACGATGGTGGCCGTGCCGTCATACGAGCGGGCATCGCTCCAGGTCTCAAGATAATGCGTCTCGGGAACGTGCCAGTGCACGTGGTCAGAGGTCTCGTTCCGGTAAGCCGAGAGCTGCACGCCCAGCTTCAGATTGGCCAGCGCCTTGTCAAATTCGAGATCCACCGGCGCGTTGTACACCGGATTGCCGCCGAAGATGACCAGCGTCTCTACTTTTTTGGCATTAAGATCGGCTACCAGTTCGCGCAGCGACTGGCCGTGCTCTACCGGATCGGCTTCCACGGGATCGATATAGCTGACGGTCTGGCCAACGTTGCCCAGCGCGGCATTCATGGCGTGCGCGAGAGCATGAACGGCGGGCGACTGGAATTCTCCTGGCACGACCAGGCACTTGCCTTTGTGCTCAAGAAGGTCGGCTGCGACCGCGTCGGCCCACTTGCGCTGCTCGTCGCTCACCTGGCCGCCCTGGGCGCCGGCGCCGGTCTTACCGGCGAGGTAGCGAGCGAGGCTTTCGACTTCTGAGGGCCGCAGCACCAGGCGGTGATCGGCCTTGCCGCCGGTGGTGCTGGGCGAACTCTCGGCAACGTAGAGGCGGTTCATCTGCTCGCCTTTGTCGAGCTTGCGGTTGCGCATGAAGTCGCGCGCGTAGCGCACGAAGCCGGGGAACCACGAGCCGGAGAGGAAGTCGGCGTCAAGCGAAAACACGACCGCGGCGGCGTCAAATTTATAGACGGCGTCCTGGTAGCTGCCGAAGGCAAGCTTGGAGCCGGCGCGCGCGCTGTCACGGTTGATCGGGTCCCAGCGATGCCATTTTGCCTGGGGATACTGTTGCAGGACGTTCTTCATTTGCCAGGCAAAGGTCGGCGAAGTGACTGCGCCGGTGAGGAAGCGCAAGGTCGCGCCCTGTTTATCTTTTTCGGCTGCCGCCTGCCTGGTTAGATCAGAAAGAAATTCGCCCCACGGCCGCGCTTCGCCCATCCAGGTCAGGTGCGCGGAGCGGTCAGGATCATAGAGATCGAGGATCGAGGCCTGGGCGAACAGATCGGTGGCGCCCAGCGAGGCTGGGTGCTGCGGATTGCCTTCAACCTTGGTCGGGCGGAATTCGTGCGTCTCGACCACCAGCGGCAGCGCGTGGCCATGCAGCGGCATGGCCGTGGCGTAGAAGATAGGCTTGCCGGGAATGAGCTGCTCCGGCTGGCGGACGTACGGCAGGATCTCCTCCAGCGGCTGCTTGGTGCATCCGGCCAGACCGGCCAGCGCCATGGACGCGCCGGCAAGTTTCAGGAAGTTGCGGCGGGAGACGGGATCGACCCACTCGGAGGCGTGGCGCGGAAATTCGCGCTCCAGCATCTCTCCGAAGGCCTGCTGGCTGGAGAGTTCCTCCAGCGTGCGCCAGTATTTCGGCCCTTTGGCCTCAGAGAGCTTCTTGCGCACGGTTTCCAGCTCCAGGCTGGCCGGCTTGATGCCGCTTAGCGGCACCAGGTTTGAATTTGTATCGTTATTATTCGCCATTCGCTTCCATATTGTTTCCACCCTAGCGGTGACAGGTGGAGCAACTGGTGATGTCCTGCGTCGTGCGCAGGTGATATTCCTCTCGCAATGCCTTGCCCAGCTCAAACTGGCTGGTGAATGTCTTCTTCTGCCCCTGCAGCACAACGTCGACGGCGTGCTCGCTCGAGGGCTGCTGGTATTTCATATTGAAAACTTCTTCCCGGGGACGCAGGAATTTTTCCGGCTGGCGATGGCAGTCCAGGCACCACTCCATCTGCAGCGTGTTCTCCGCGTACATGAGGGGCATGGAGTCAACCTGCCCGTGACAGCTGAAACAGCCGACGCCCTTGGCGATGTGAATGCTGTGATTGAAATAAACGAAGTCGGGCAGATCGTGCACGCGCGTCCACTGGATGGATTGCCCGCTGGAGAAGCTGTAGCGGATGGGCCGCAGCATGGCTTCATTGGTCCAGATCTGCGCGTGGCAGTTCATGCACGTCTTGGTGGGCGGCATACCGGCAAAGCTCGATTCCTCCACCGAGGTGTGACAGTAGCGGCAATCGAGGCCCAGCCCCGCAGCGTGGTGCTGATGACTGAAGGGGACCGGCTGTTCGGGCGCAATATGCTGCCGGGTAACGTAAGGTGAACGCTGCAACTGGATGAGCGCCGCGCCTACCGCTGAAAGCAGAAGCACGAGGCCAAAAATACTGGCGCGGGCCAGGGTATTTGCACTGCGGTGAAAGATCTGTGCCATTGAGAGACTGATTTTCCCGCGGGAACCGTCGCGCTGCCACGATCCGGCAGTCCGCGCGAGAATCATCAACGACCAACGCGTTGATGAAAACAGGTGATTATAAACAACAGCGAGAGATTCAGCTACTGTTGACTGAAAAAAAATTGATCGCGGCGCAAGAAAAAGCACGCTTCAGCAGTTCTGCATCACATTTTTTCGCTTGGCATTCATCACTGCTCGCGTTTTGCGGCCGATTTCCTGAGTTGAATCGCTCAGGTACAACGCTCCCGGTAATGGCGAAAACAGCGGCGCGCAGACCCGCATCCTATTTAAGACGTTCCCAAGGAGAGCAGAGCATGGCCAGGACCGCCGCTGACGTGATGATCGAGGGCCTCATCGACTGGGGTGTGGACATAATTTTTGGAATTCCCGGCGACGGCATCAACGGAATCATGGAGTCATTGCGGACGCACCAGAAGCAGATCCGCTTCATCCAGACCCGCCATGAGGAAGCCGCAGCGTTCATGGCCTGCGGCTACGCCAAGTACACCGGCAGGCTCGGTGTCTGCCTGGCGACCACCGGGCCAGGCGGCATTCACCTGCTGAACGGCATTTATGACGCCAAGATGGATAGCCAGCCCGTGCTGGCGATCACGGGCCTGCCTTTCCACGACTTGAATGACACGTTCACCCAGCAGGACGTCGCGATGGACCGCCTGTTCATGGATGCGTGCGTCTACAATGCGCGGATCATGGGAGCTTCGCACGTGGAAAACGTCGTGGAGCTGGCCTGCCGCACGGCATTGGTTTACCGCAAGCCCACGCATATCGCCTTCCCCGTCGATTTCCAGGAGATGAAAGCGGACCGCAAGCAGGCGTCGAAGCGCAATGTCGAAGGCCATACCTCTGACGTGCTGGCATGCAGCGCGCGGCTGCCGGGCGAGGCCGACCTGCGCCGCGCGGCGGAGATCCTGAATCGAGGAAAAAAGATCGTCATCCTGGCCGGCCAGGGCGCGTTGCGGGCGACGGACGCGCTGGAGCAGACGGCCGATGTGCTTGCCGCGCCGATTGTGAAGCCGCTGCTGGGCAAGGCTGCCGTTCCTGATGACAGTCCTTTTACTACCGGCGGAATCGGGCTGCTGGGCACCAGGCCCTCGCAGGAGGCGCTGGAAGATTGTGACACGCTGCTGATCGTTGGTTCTTCATTCCCATACATCGAGTTTCTGCCCAAGCCAGGGCAGGCGAAGGCGATCCAGATTGAACTGGATCCGATGAAGGTCGGGCTGCGTTATGACGTGGAGGTCGGCCTGGTGGGCGACAGCCGGCGCAGCCTGGAGGCGCTGCTGCCTCTGCTGGAGCGCAAGAAGGAGCGCAAGTTCCTGGAAAAGGCGCAGGAAGGAATGAAGAACTGGCGCGAGCTGATGCTGAAGCGTGCCACTCACATGGAAAAACCGATGAAGCCGCAGGTGATTGCGCATGAGCTGGGGCAGCGGCTGCGCGATGACGCCATCGTCAGCTCTGACAGCGGAACCATCACAACGTGGTGGGCGCGGCATATTCCGGCCAGGCGCGGGCAGATGTATTCCTGCTCGGGAACTCTGGCCTCGATGGCGCCGGGCGTGCCATACACCATCGCGGCGCAGCTTGCCTATCCCAACCGGCAGTGCGTGGCGTTCGTGGGCGACGGCGGCTTCACCATGCTGATGGGCGAGCTGGCCACGGCGGTCAAGTACAAGCTGCCGATCATCGTGGTGGTCATCAAGAACAACACACTTGGGCAGATCAAGTGGGAGCAGATGGTCTTTTTGGGCAATCCGGAGTACGGCGTGGACCTTCAGCCTATCGACTTTGTGAAATTTGCCGAAGCCTGCGGCGCTGTGGGATTCTGCATTGACGATCCGAAGCAGTGCGGCGCGATTCTTGACCGTGCGCTGGCCGCGAACACTGCGGGGCCGGTGGTGATTGAAGCGGTGGTCGATCCGTTTGAAGCGCCGATGCCGCCGAAGATCTCGCTGGAGCAGGCGACCAGGTTTGCCGAGTCGTTGATGCGCGGCGAACCTAATCGTAAAGAGATCGTGGCGACGGTGATCGCGGACAAGGTGAGGGAGTTGGTGTAGGACAAGCCTAGCCGCAGATTGCGCAGATGGCACGCCGCTAGAAAGAGCAAAAACAAAAGGCGCAGCTCATGCCTGCGCCTTTTGCGATACAGCTGCCGGGCTACTGGACCACCACGACAACTTGCGCGGTGTTGTTGGCCGGTTTCAGGTCCTGCGTTCGAGCAGAGACGGTGATTTTGTTGGTGAGGTGCGATCCTGAAGCCGCGATGGCCTTCAGCTTGAGGACGACGGTGAAGCTCTGGCCGCTTTCGAGGCGCGTTTTATGACAGACGACGCTGCCTGAAGTCGCGCCCAGCGCGGGCACAGAACAGGAAGTCGCCGTGGTGCTGACGATCCCGGCAAAGCTGAAGCCGCTCGGGATTGCATCCGTCAGGACGACGGCGTCGCTCCCGTCAGGGCCAAAGTTGTTCACGCGCTCAGTGTACGAAACAGTGCCGTTACGCGCGACGAGCGTGGTGTTCTCCGCGAGCGTGGCTCCCAGATCTGCGGCAATGACTACCTTGGCGAAGAACCCGTCGCTGTTGCCCTCCTTCCCGGGCTGGAAGGCGTTCGCCGTGACGGGAAAATCGCTGTCACTGGTATTGCCGGCGACCCAGGCGTTCCATGCCGGGTCCACGGCGATGGCGAAGCCCTGCGTGCCGTGGCTGCCGCCCAGGTAGGTGGAATAGACAAGGGACTTCCCGTCGGGCTGCAGGGCAGTGACAAAGGCGTTGTCAGCGCCGGCGGGCATAGTCTTTTGAAAGGCACTGGCCGTGACCGGGAAATCGGTGGACGTGGTAACGCCGGTCACGAATGCCATTCCGGCGCTATTGAGCGCAAGCCCGGTAATGTTATCGACGTTGCTGCCGCCGAGGAAGGTGGAGTACAGCATCGTGCCGCCGCCGGGGCTGAGCTTGGTGACAAAGCCGTCAGGACAGGGCGTGGGATTGCTGTTGACGTCTTTGCAGTTCATGCCGCTGGGCGTGCGCCGGAACGCTCCGGTGGTGGTGGGGAAGCCCACTACGGCCTGCCCGGCGACGTAGATGTTGTGCGAGGAGTCAATCGCCAGGGAGTCGACGGAGCCGCTGTGCAGCAGCGTTCCAAAGAGCAGAGATGACCCGGTGGCGTTGAGCTTGGCCACAAAAACGGAGTTCTGTCCCGTGCCGAAGCCCACCCCGTGCGGAAAACTTGTGCCAGCGGTGTTGCCCGCGACGTAGACGTTCGCCGACGAATCAAAGCCAACCGCGACCGCAAACGTTCCATTGCCCGAAGTACCGGCAAGGTAGGTAGCAAACATCAGTGCAGTAGACGGTGTCTTGGTGGTATCGAACCTGGCCAGAAAGCCGCTGTTATTGGTGTTGGGGAGCTTCGACTGGAAAGTTCCCGGCGTGCCGATGCAGGGATTGCCGGTGTTGCCGACCAGCCAGACATGGCCGGTGCTGTCCGCGGCCATCCCGCGAGGAAAGGAGTTCTGGAAATTTGTAACCGCGCAGGGCGGGCCGTTGGATGTGGCAAACATGGTGGTGAAAATCAACTGGGAACCGTCAAGGCTCAGCTTGTCCACGTGGATTCCTTCATCCGTCTGTCCGTCATCCGGTCCGGGATCTTCAATCGCCTGGGCCTCCGCGCTGTAGACGTGGCCGGCAAGATCGACCGCCATGGCTTCGACGCTGACGCGCAGGAAGGTGGAGTAGATCAGGATCCTTCCCGTGGGATCGAACTTGGAGACAAATCCGCTTTCAGAAAGGCAGCCGGCATGAAACTCGCATTGGTCATGATTGGTGCGGTCAAAGGCGCCTGCCGTTGTCGGATAGTCGATGGCGCTGGTCTGGCCGGCCACATAAACGTTGCGATGGCTGTCCAGCCCGATATGAGTAACAAAGGTGTCGGCCGGGAAGGTGGTCCCGATGTCAGGATCATTGCCGGTGGCGCCGCCCAGGTGCGTGGAGTAGACCAGCACTGGATCGATGGTCACGGCCAGGCTGCGGTCATAGCTCCCCAGCTCGATGCCGAGCCGGTTCTCGCTTAGCAGTTTCCAGCGCGCCGAAACCGCGCGCTTTGCGCCGTTCACAATCTGCCAGGCGACTGGCTGCGTTTCCGTGAGCGTGAGCTCGCCTAAGACGAGCTCAGCGTTGCCGGCCTGATTGAGGGCCAGGCGGTCGAGACCTTCATAGCGCAGAACGATCTGCACGGGATCGGCGCCGGGCGCGAGCACAAAATCGTGCTCCAGATGGCGTCCCTGACCGTAGAAGCGGACGTCGATGCCGGGATAGAGGCCGGAATAACGCACAGTAGCGTAGTTTTCGACGTTGGTGATCGGCTGGCCATCGTGGCGCGCGAGATAGTTGCTGCGGGCGATCATCTGCTGCTCAGGCACGATCGCCGGCTGCGCGGCATTTTCAAACAGCATGCGGAAAGCGCCCGTTCGCGGCGCGGCAACCGTCACCCCATTGTTGGTGAAGAAGAGAGTACCTTCACGGCTTCTGGCCAGATACTTGACCTGCGGCGCGGTCTGCCCGCGGTTGACTTCAAAGCTGAGAGGGATGTTCACGGCCGGAGCTGGACCGGCCGCGGCAGAAGCAGCACTGGCTATAAGAACGAGCAAGCAGAAGACAAGCAGATAAGGAAGCGGCTTGAGCATGAGGGTCCTTGTGCACCGCGAATGATTCCGTTACAGGGGGTCCGGTTATGGGTGGGTGCTTTTGTCCGACAGGGATGTATGCTGCTGCTGGCAAGTTGCCTCAGCTGCTTTTTACGCGGTTTTTCTCTCAGCGGCAGGCACCATTTGACGGGCTAACCCTCATCACAAAGCGGGAATGCGTTGTCCTGGCTGGCCGCCTGCCTGATGGAACGCTATATCTGTATACACGCTCATTTTTACCAGCCGCCGCGGGAGAATCCCTGGCTTGAAGCGGTGGAGCGGCAGGAGTCCGCGCGCCCGTATCACGACTGGAACGAGCGCATCACCGCCGAATGTTACGCGCCCAACGGCGCTTCGCGGATTCTGGACGAGGCGGACCGCATCCGGGAAATCGTCGACAACTACCAGCGCATCAGCTTCAACTTCGGCCCCACGCTGCTCTCGTGGATGCAGGAAAACTCGCCGGAGACCTATGAGTGCATCCTGAAATCCGACCAGGAGAGCCGGATGCGCTTCTCCGGCCACGGCTCGGCCATCGCGCAGGGTTATAACCACATGATCCTGCCGCTGGCCAACAGCCGTGACAAGTACACGCAGGTGCTCTGGGGCATGCGCGATTTTGAGCGCCGCTTCGCCCGTGCGCCGGAAGGCATGTGGCTGCCCGAGACGGCCGTGGACATTGAGACGCTGGAAGTGCTTGCGGACTGCGGCATTCAATTCACGATTCTGGCGCCGCGTCAGGCCGGACGCGTGCGGAAGATAGGCGGGCGGAGCTGGAAAGACGTAAATGGGGGGCGCATCGATCCGACTCGCGCGTACTTGTGCCGGCTTCCATCCGGAAAAAAGATCAACCTGTTCTTTTATGACGGGCCCATTTCGCAGGCCGTGGCTTTCGAGCATCTGCTGGACAACGGCGAACACTTTGTCGGGCGGCTCAAGAGCGGGTTCACGGAGAAGCGCGACTGGGCGCAGCTGATGCACATTGCCACCGACGGCGAGACCTACGGCCATCACCACAAGCACGGCGACATGGCACTGGCCTACGCGCTGGGACGCATTGACTCAGATGAGAGGGTCCGGCTGACCAACTACGGCGAGTTTCTGCACCTGTTCCCACCGACCCACGAAGTGCAGATCATCGAGAACACATCCTGGAGCTGCTCGCATGGCGTGGAGCGCTGGCGCAGCGATTGCGGATGCAGTTCAGGACGGGCCGGCTGGAACCAGATGTGGCGCGGCCCCCTGCGCGAGGCGCTCGATTACGTGCGCGACCGCGCGGCTGAGCTTTTCGAACAGCAGGCTGCTGACCTGCTCAATGATCCGTGGGCCGCGCGCAACGGTTACATTGACGTGATCCTGGACCGCTCGCCGGAAGCGCTGTGGATCTTCTTTGAAAAGCACTCGCGCCGCCAGCTTCGTGCTGAAGAGACCACGCTGGCCCTCAAGCTTCTGGAGATGCAGCGGCACGCCATGCTCATGTACACCAGCTGCGGATGGTTCTTCGATGAGCTGAGCGGACTGGAAACGGTGCAGGTCATGCAGTATGCCGGCCGCGTGGTGCAGCTGGCGCGGGAAAGCTCAGGCGCCGACCTGGAAAGCGAATTCATTCAGCGGCTGGCACAGATCAAAAGCAACATTCCGGACTACGGCGACGGCGCCAGGATCTACAACATGTGGGTCAAGCGGGCCATGGTGGACCTGCGCAAGGTGGGGGCGCACTATGCCATCAGCTCCGTTTTCGACGGCAATCACGTGATCCCACAGTTCTGTTACGAGATCAAGCCGCTCGATTACCGCCATGCAGAATCGGGAATGGCGAAGCTGGCGCTGGGGCACGTGCGCGTATGCTCGCACATCACGCGGGAAGCGTGCGAGCTGGCTTTCGCCGTGATCTACCTCGGCGAGCAGGCCCTGCATGCCGGCGTCCACGACTTCAAAGGCGAGGAAGCTTATGGCTCGCTGGTGGAGAGCAGCATGGCGGCATTTTCCTCCGGCGATTTCCCGGAGGTAGTGCAGCTGCTCGACGACCATTTTGGCGGAATGGGCTACTCGCTGCGCTCGCTGTTCCGCGATGAGCAGAGACGCATCCTTGACATCATTCTGGCGCGCACGCTGCATGACGCGGAGGCGAGCTACCACGAAATTTACGAAAAACACGGCCCGCTGCTCCGCCTGATCCAGGAGATGGGCCAGCACGTCCCGGAGGTGCTGCGCATGACCGCGGAGTTCGTGCTGAATCGCGATCTCAAGAAGACCTTCGATACCGAGCCGGTGGACTTTGTGCGCGCGGCCATGCTGCTGGAGCTGGTGAAACGTGAAGACGTGCGCGTGGACGAGGCGGCGGTCGGATATTCGGCGAGCAGGGGCCTGACGCGCTCTCTGCGCCGGTTGCAGGCAAATCCGTACAACATGGAATGCCTGGAGCGCGCCTGCGTGCTGGCCGGACTTCTTAACACAACGGCGCTGCCTGTCGACTGCTGGCATGCGCAGAACATCTATTACTCCATCCTCAACCATGATTTTCCCGCGTTGGCGCACCGGGACGATCCGAAATGCAGACACTGGGTTGACCTTTTTCTCACGCTGGGCGAGAGACTTAAGATCAGCGTGCCGGCCGTTGCCGCAGGCGCACAACTGCCGCTGGCCGTCTGACCGGGCAGGCAACAGCGATGCAACCGAGCAGGAATACCGCGGCTGGAAGGATGCTGCTGGCCAACGCAGAGATTTGCGCTGATGAACGCAGATAATGAATATTCAGCCGCGAATCAACGCGAAAAAGCGTCAATTATTTTCGCTCGTGCGTGGGTTCGCGGCTGATTTATCTGCGGACGCCTGAGTAGATCTGCGACTCGGCGCTTTGGCTGAATGCTGACTGCTGAGTGCTGAGGGCTAGTTGCAATACTTCCGCGATATGCAGGGCGCGGCGGCCGGTGAGGCCTTCGATCTGCTGAAAGCAGCTGAAGCCGTCGGCGATGATCAGGGTGTCTGGAGCGGCGGCACGCACGGCGGGAAGAAGGACGCGTTCGCCAATCGCGACGGAGACGTCAAACTTCTCTGCTTCAAAGCCGAAGGAGCCGGCCATGCCGCAGCATCCGGAGTCGAGCAGGTGGAAATCAAGACCGGTGCGGCGGAGGAGCTCCTGCTCGGCGTCAAACTTCAGAACGGACTTGTGATGACAGTGGCCGTGTACGAGCGCTTTGCGGCGGAGCTGCGGCGGGCGATAGTCGGCCTGGTTGATCAGGAATTCACTGAATAAGAATGTATGAGCTTTGAGCTGGTGGGCAGCGGGGTTGTCGCCGAGGAGGTTGGTGATCTCGTCGCGAAAGACGGAGATGCAGCTTGGCTCCAGGCCGACGATGGGCGTACCGGCGGCGATCTGCGGCTGGAGGGCGGAGAGTATTTGCTCCAACAGCGAGCGCGCGGTTCCCAACATGCCGAAGTCGTAAAGCGGGCGGCCGCAGCACAGCGACTGCTGCGGTAGCGCGACTTGATAACCGGCATGCTCCAGCACCTCGACTGCAGCTTTGGCGATCGTGGGATGGAAGTTGTTGCTGAAGGTATCGGGCCAGAGCAGGACCGGCGGTCGATCTTGATTGCGCGGAGCGCGGGCACGGAACCAGTCAGTGAACGTCTGTTGCGCGAAGGCGGGCAGAGTACGCTGCTGTGAGATGCCGCCGGCCCACTTCATCAGATGTGAAACGCCCGGTGTGCGGCCGAGAAGATTCAGCAATCGCGGCGCGCAGCGCGCCAGCTTCGCCCAACGATGGATCAGGCCCATGCTGTACGCGGCGCGCGGGCGGAGACGGCCCCGGTAATGATGCGCCAGGAACTCCGCCTTATAGGTGGCCATGTCGACATTGACCGGGCACTCGCTCTTGCAGGCCTTGCAGGCGAGGCAGAGATCGAGCGCCTCTTTGACATACCGGCTCTTCCAGCCGCCGTGGAGAGGGTCGCCGCGCAGCATTTCAAACAGCAGGCGGGCGCGGCCGCGGGTGGAGTGCTTCTCTTCCCGGGTCGCCATGTAGCTGGGGCACATGGTGCCGCCGGTCTCATCCTTGCGGCACTTGCTCACGCCGACGCAGCGCGTGGTGATTTCAGGAAAATGGCCGTGAGCGTCAGGATAGGAGAAGTACGTCTTCACCTTCGGCGGATTGTAGGCCGCGCCGAGGCGGAGATTTTCGTCGAGTGGGTTGGCGTCGATCTTCTTGCCGGGGTTCATCTTCCACCCGGGGTCCCAGATGCGTTTGTACTCGCGGAAGGCCTCCATCAGCTCGGGGCCGAACATCTTGCCGAGAAGCTCGCCGCGGGCCTGGCCGTCACCGTGCTCGCCGGAGAGCGAGCCGCCGAGCTGAACGACGAAATCGGCGGCTTCTTCCACGAAGGCGCGAAATTTCTTGATCCCAGCTTCCGTGACCAGATCGAAGTCGATGCGCATGTGGACGCAGGCCTGGCCGAAGTGGCCGTAGAGCGCGCAGTGGTAGCCGTATTTCGCGAGCAGTCGATGCAGGCCGCGCAGGTATTCGCCCAGTTTTTCCGGTGCGACGGCGGCATCTTCCCAGCCTTCCCAGGCTTCGGGCTCGCCCGGCACCAGCGATGTTGCGCCCAGGCCGGACTCGCGCGCCTTCCACACCATGAGCGTCTCCTGTTCGTCAGTGAAGAGCTTCATGCTGGGCGGGTCGGGCTGGCGCGAAAGCCGGTCCATGAGGGCGCGGGCTTTGGCGTTGGATTCGTCTTTGGTGGCACCGCCGAACTCGCAGAGCAGCCAGCCGCGGCCTTCGGGCAGCATGGCAATGCTCTTGGGATGAAGATTTTTCTTCTTCATGTTCCCGATGAGAACGTCGTCCATGCCTTCGAGCCCGATGGGGGACGACTTGATCACTTCAGGAACGCTGTCGGCGGCGGCATAAACGTCTTTGTAGCCGAGCACGAGCGTGGTGCGCTGGGGCGGCCAGTCAACCAGGCGGACTTTGGCGGCAAGGATGATGACGCATGTTCCTTCAGCGCCGACCAGCGAACGCGCGACGTTGAAACTGCGCTCAGGCAGGAGCTCATCGAGCGAGTAACCGGAGACGCGGCGGGGGATGTTGGGATAGCGGGCGCGTATCAGGTGCGCGTAACGGTCGCGCAGGGCGAGCAGACGCGAGTAAATGTCAGCGCGGCGGCCGCCTTCGCGGATGATGCGCTCGAATTCTTCGTCCGTCGCAGCGCCGACGCGCAGGCGATCGCCGTCATAAGTAAGGACGTCGAGTTCGAGAACGTTGTCGACGGTGCGGCCGGCCATCATGGAGTGGACGCCGCAGGAGTTGTTGCCGATCATCCCGCCGAGGTTGCAGTACTCGTGGGTTGAGGGATCAGGACCGAAGGTGAGGCCGTGCCGATTGGCGCGCAGGCGCAGGTGGTCAAGCACGCAGCCCGGCTCAACCCACGCGTATTTTCCCGCGGGGTTGAGTTCGATGATCCGGTTCAGGTACTTGGAAAAATCGATGATGACGGCGACGTTGCAGGACTGTCCGGCGAGGCTGGTGCCGCCGCCACGCGGCAATAGAGGCGCGCCGTGCTTGCGGGCGAGCGCGACGGTCTGAATGACCTCGTCAATGGTTTTAGGAATGACGACGCCGATGGGGACCTGACGGTAGTTGGAGCCGTCGACGGCGTAGAGGGCGCGCGTACCTTCGTCAAAGCGGACCTCTCCGGTGATGGTGGCGCGCAGTTCGGCGGCCAGGACCTCGGCGGCGTAGCGGGATTCGGCGGAGTTCCAGTCTTTAGTCCGCCATTCAGGGAGCTTCGGAGGCATGCCGTGAAGATTATGACACGCCACGGGAAAAGGCTTAGCCGCGAATCAACGCGAAAGAACGCGAATTAATTTTGTTCATTGATTCGTGTTCATTCACGCAATTCGCGGCTTGGCTTCTACTTCGGACGGTTCGGTTCCTGCCGCCTTTCCGGCACAATAGGGCCTTCTTTACGTTCTTCATTGCGCGCAATGGCTACGTTGATGGCGCCTATCCGCACCGGCGAAAGCAGCTTGGGATGCGACGGCTTGCCGTCAATGAGCGGGCCGGTAGGAACGAAGGCCAGCGGCAATCTTTCCTGTTTGGTGCGCAACGCTGCTTCAATGGCCCGGTTGGCTTTGAAAGTGAAGTGCTCCGGCCGGAATTCGCCGTGGGAGTGCTCGCGCACGCCGGCGGCGAAGAGCGTCATCACGCCAAGGAAGTGCGGGCTTTCCGAAGTAAGAGGAGCGTTTGGCGGCGCGCCCAGGTAAACCTCCCAGACGACGCCCGGCGCCCGGTCGGCAACGACGTTATCGAGCTCGATCACCAGCCGCTCATTCCTGCTCTGGAGGAGGGCGGGAATGCGCTCGCGTATCTGCGAGATGTCGATTGGAACGGCGACTTCCCTTTCACCCAACTCAACCGGAGGACCGGGCCAGTGAATCAGCACCTGGACGATCAGCCACCACCATGGAACGATGATTCTCAAGCAATACTCCTTCACCTGCGGCGGCTCGCCTTCATAAGTGTAGTTCAACTGCTCAGCGCAGCGCACGATGTCACAGGCGGTCATGGTGACGGGTTTGCCACTCTCATTGAAGAAGGTGTAGCTGTTGTTCTTCCAGGGGGCATCGCTGAAGGCATCGTGGCGCCCGCCGCCCTGGGCGAGCCACAGGTTCCAATACCGGTCGATATTGGAATGATGCACGTAGAAGACGGGGTCCTGCGCGGCCGTGGGAACGGACCCCATGAAACCGCCGATGGCTCCGTGCACCACGTTGTGGGGAGTCTGCTCGATATCGGTTTGCGCCGAGAAGAAGTCGAGATCGGCCATACCGGCAGAGGGATCGACGAAGGAGGCGGGGAAGGATGCGGTGCCGGCATTCCAGCCGGTGCCGCGGTTGGGGTTGGCGACGAAGAGCGCGCTCGAAGGATCGCGGAACGGGGCGGGCAGAGTGCGTTGCGAGGGATCGTGATAGTCCCAGAAAGGGAGGCGCCAGGAGGGATCGCCGCACATCTTGCCGACAATCCGCTCAAACCAGTAGAGGTACATGCGGTGCCACGACCAGAAGAAATGCGAGCCGTGCTCGCAGGTGTTCCAGGCCGTAAACGAACCCGAAAGCGTGGTGGCGTGAATGGCTGCCTGATAATCCCAGCTCAGCGGGTTGGAAGTGGGCAGAGCCTTCATGGCCTTGATGGCCGTTTGGTAAGAAACCAGGATGGGATCACTGGCCGTCATGGAACCAAGGTTGCGGCGGGTAGGCGGCGCAGCCCAGACGGAATCGAGGTTGAAGATTGAGGAGCCCAGCACAGTCGAAGCGGCCGCCCCGGCTGTGACCATGAAACGTCGACGCGTGATGCGGTTTTTCATGCAGTACTCTCCATCCTGCAAAATATGCCGCCGAGCATATACGCGAAGGCGAAGCCCGGCAATGGGAGATAGTGCGTTTTCCAGGGGATTCGTTACGGGAAGGCGGTTTCAATCATGCGCCGGGAACAAGGTAATGCCCAGGCCGGGCTCTTCTTCTTTCGCGCAAGGCGGCCCGGGCTCCCCTGCCCACGTGAAAGCGGGAGTCTTCATAGGGTAAGGAAGGCATTCGCGCCAGACGTCACTCCACACCGCTCATGGCCCAGATGTCGCCTCCCTGCGGCCGGAAGCGGTCGAACAACACCCACTTTCCATCCGGCGACCATACCGGGTAGTCGATTCTCACGTCGGGGTCGGGAAATTCGTAGACCCTTTCCGGCTTGCCACCACTGAGTGGCGAAACCCACAGCACCCTGTGGCCCACGACATCCATGATGCGGGAACGATCCGGCGAGAATGACATGTGCGAGCCGCCCATCATTTCGGCAAACGGTTGCGGATCGCCTCCGTTGACTGACACCTTCATTGTGGCAGGTTTACCACTGCACGTGCAGCGGAAAACGATCTCCCGGCCGTCACCAGACCAGCGCATGAAGTGACCGGTCACGCCGACGTTCGTCAACCGACGCGCATTGCTGCCGTCGGCGTTCATGACCCAGACCTCCAGCCGACCGCCCTGGTCAGACTGGTAGGCAATAAGTGTTTCGTCCGGGGAATAGAAGGGGCTGACGTTCACGCCGGAATTCGATGTCAGACGCCTCAATGCCCCGCTGGCAACCTCTACTTCCCAAATGTTCGGGCTCCCCGAGCGGGAAGAGAAGAAAGCGATCTTCTTCTCGTCCGGCGACCAATTGGGTTGAAAGTCGCCTCCGTGCCCCGTGGTAAGTTGCCGGGCGTTCGAGTCTGCGAGTGTGAACAGCCAGATGTTCATGTCCCCGGCACGGTCGGAGTTGAAGGCCAGCATCTTACCGCCAGGCGACCATGCGCCCCTGCTGTCTTCCCGGGTTGTGCTGATCACCGCCTCCGGTGGCCCGTTTGGCAGCCCGCTTTGCGGGAAGACTGGAAGCCTCCAGATGTCGGCATTCTGGCGCAGCGTGGCGTAAGCGAGGCGCTTGCCATCGGGTGAGACGGCGACCTCTACATCCTGTCCAGCGCCGGTGGTCACCTGTTGCAGCGGCCCGCTGACGGTTCCATCGCCCTTGACGGGCGCTCGCCAGATGTTTATGCCGCCGCTTCGATACGATGAGAAGTAGATGAACCTGCCGGACGGAGACCATGACGGACGTATGTTAGTGAGGAAGTCGTTCGTGATCCAGTTCGTCTGCTTCGAGTCGAGGTTTACCACGCGAATGTCGAATTTCGTTCGCACGAGGCTCTGAAAGGCGATCTTCTTGCCGTCAGGAGACCAGGCGGGCGCGATATGGGCAACCTCCTCGCTCGTATCGGTCGTGATCTGCTGTGGATTGTGGCCTTCACGGTCGAGCACCCAGATGCGCCGGGGTCCCGCCCAAGACGCATCTACTGCCAGACGCTCACCCGCGGGCGAGAACGCCGGGTTAAAGGCGTTCTCAACAAGCTTGCTCTCTTTGCCCGATCCCAGATCGAGCACCCATACATCCCCATCCTGGAATGCACCGAAAACGTCACCGGGTTGTAGCTTCACACTGGGCTGACGGGCACGTACAAATGCAATTTGTCTTCCGTCAGGCGACCATGCCGGCTGGAGTTCATCGAAGTCGCCATGCGTGAGCTGCGAGTCCTGCCCGGAAACCAAGTCCTTGCGGATAATCTTGCGGATTTTGCCGACCTCGCCTGCGTAGAGCAGGGCCTTGCCGTCAGGAAACCACGCTGGATATTCTTCGATTCCCCCGGCAAACGTCACTTGCGACAGCGTGGTGTGCAAAGCCGTCCCGGAGCCCTTCCATCGCCCTGCGATCACGAAAAACAGGGCGATGATAGCAACCCCACAGGCCACGGCGGGGATTAACCAAGGCGACCACTTCCGTTGTTGCGCCGGTACGGGCCCGGTCGCTGCTCGCATCGACTCTGTGTCCCGCTTCAGCCGCTGCAAGTCCGTTCGCATGTCGGCTGCACTCTGGTAGCGAAGATTTCGATCTTTCTCCACAGCCTTGTTGATGATGTCTTCCAGGTTGGGCGGCAGATCGGGATTCAGCCGCACCGCTGACGTTGGAGTCCCGTCCAGAATGGCTTTGAAGATGACCGCAGTACTTTCGCCACGGAAGGGCAATGTGCCCGTCGCCATCTCATATAACACGGCACCAAATGAGAAGAGATCAGTACGGGTGTCCAATTCCTTGCCCCGCGCCTGCTCGGGCGACATGTAGGCGACGGTGCCGAGCGTGGAACCGGGGCTGGTCAGGTGCTCTTCGCTCATGGTGGGGGCTTGCGCCGCCTCTGCCGCTCCCAGGGCCCGGCCGCCCGAGGGCAGTACTTTGGCCAGGCCGAAATCGAGTACCTTCGCGTGTCCCCGCGTGGTAACAAAGACGTTGGCCGGCTTGAGGTCGCGGTGAATAATGCCCGCCGAGTGCGCGGCGTCGAGCGCGTCGGCGACATCGATGCTCAACGCGAGCAGCAGGTCCAATTCCAAAGGACGCCCGGCGATGCGGTGCTTCAGCGTCATCCCTTCCAGATACTCCATGGCGATGAAGGTGTGGCCTTCTTGCTCGTGGATATCGTAGATGGTGCAGATGTTGGGATGATTCAGTGCCGACGCCGCCTGCGCCTCGCGGCGGAAACGAGTCAGGGCCTGCGGATCCCGAGCTACCTCGGAGGGCAGGAACTTGAGGGCGACAAAGCGGTGAAGCCGGGTGTCCTCAGCCTTGTAGACCACGCCCATGCCGCCGCTACCGAGCTCTTTAAGGATCCGGTAGTGCGAGATGGTTTCGCCAATCATGGGGCAGCGCTGAACGTTGCGCGCGCCATGGTAGACCAAGCACTCGGGCAAGTCAATCTAATCGAGGCTCAAGTCCGCGCTGGCGTTGGCGCCCGCAGCGTCATTGATCGTCACACCGTCACCTGGCCGATCCCGGGCCGACTGAGCGAAGGCACCCAAAACCCCCCAGGCTCCCATCAGTCGAGCCGGTCCCCCACATCACGCCACAGTACGTCTGATCCGGCAGCGCCGGCGGTGATGAGGAAACTACGGCGGTTAAGGCAGTTGCTCATCGGGCACCAAGCATACTTCCGGGCTCTAAGACGACAGCATATAAAATGGTGGGTTCATGTCAACGCAGACCTCCGCACAAGCTTCATCCAATCTGCCGGTGTCCGGCTCCGCCGCGCGACGAAATTCGTCTTTCATTGCACTGATCGTGCTGGTGTGGGCGGTGGTTTACCTGGGCAGCATGTTTTCGCCGCCCCTGATGGACGATGCCGACACCGTTCATGCCGAGGCCGCGCGGGAGATGGTCCAGACCGGCGACTGGGTGACGCTCAAGATTGACGGCGGCATACGGTATCTGGAGAAAGCGCCGCTGATGTACTGGCTGGTGGCGGCGAGCTACAAGGTTTTCGGCGTACATGAGTGGTCAACGCGGCTGCCCATTGCGCTCAGTATGCTGGCGCTGCTGCTGGTGGTGTACCGGATAGGCCGGCGATTTTATGGAGATGAGGGCGGCTTGTATGCGGCCTTGGCGCTGGGAACCGGCTTTGGTCCTTATATCTACACGCGCTTTCTCATCCCGGAGATGCTGGTGGCGCTGTGGCTGGCGCTGGGATTTGATTTTTTTCTGAGCACGCTGGAGCAGGCGGAAGCCGGTGAAGAGCCTTCGCGCTGGTTGTGCTGGGGCATTGCGGCGACGATGGCGCTGAACGTCCTGACCAAAGGGCTGATCGGGCTGGTCTTCCCGATTGGGACGATCTTTTTATTTTTGCTGCTCACGGGCAATCTGCGGCATTTGCTGAAGCTGCGGCTGGTCTCGAGCTTTCTGGTGTTTCTGCTGATCGCGGCGCCGTGGCACATTCTGGCCGGGTTGCGCAATCCGGCACAGGGCGAGGCGCGCGGATTCTTCTGGTTCTACTTTGTCAACGAGCACTTTCTGCGCTATTTGAAGAAGCGCTATCCCGCGGACTATGACACGGTGCCACTGTGGCTTTTCTGGGGTCTGATGCTGGTGTGGCTGATGCCCTGGACGGCGTTTATTGTGCAGGCGGTGCGGCGGGTACCGGTAAGGCTGGCGGCATTGCGCCAACGTGCATCCTTCACCGCAGGCGAGGGCGCCTGCGCTCCACAAGCAACTCTGTTGTTTGCGCTGTGGCAACTCTTGATCCTGCTGTTCTTCAGCTTTTCCAGCCGGCAGGAGTACTACGTGCTCCCGGGATTGCCGGGAGTGGCGTTGCTGCTTGGCGGATGGCTGGCGCGGGAGACGGGTTCACCGCATGAGAGCACGGAGCGGCGCGGTGGAAGGATTTCATCGCTGGTGCTGCTGGTGATTGGCGTAGCGGCATGCGTGGTGTGCTTCTACTTTGCGTGGCAGGCGCAGGCGCCGCCGAAAGGTTACGACATCGCCGAGCTGCTCAAGAAAAACCCGCAGGACTACGCGCTCTCTTTCGGGCATTTTCTTGACCTGACGCCGCAGGCCATGGGCGCATTCAAGGTCCCGCTGCTGGTGACGGGCATTGCCTTTGCGCTGGGGACGATTTTGAACTTGCTGCTCCGGCGCAGCAATCGAACTTTCGCGGCGAACCTGGCATTGGTGTTCATGACGGTGGCGCTGCTGCTGGCGACGCATCGGGCGCTGGAGATTTTCTCGCCGGTACTTTCATCCCAGGCGCTGGCGCAAGAGATTGAGTCGCACTGGAAGCCGGGCGCGGTGATCGAGGACAACGGGGATTACGAAGCGGCTTCCAGCGTGAACTTCTACACGCACCGGCAGATCAGGATTTTGAATGGGCGCTGCAACAACATATGGTACGGATCGAAGTTCGCGGATGCGCCTGCGATCTTCGACGACGATGCATCGTTTGAACGGTTGTGGAACAGTGACACGCTCGTGTTTCTCCTGACTGACGCCAAGGCGAGGCCCCGGGCTGGGAGCAATGAATGTCCGCAGAAGGACAGGCTGCCGGAGTTTCTGGGGAAGGGTGAAACGAAAGAGGCCTGTTTGATAGCGAAGTGGGGTGGGAAGCTGCTGGTCAGCAACCGGCCAAGTTGTCCTGATCACATGTAGCAAAGGTGGATGGTACAAGTTCGGTTTTCCCGGCAAGAACAAACGCAAGGTCCCTTCTCCCTACTCGCGGACTGATGAGTGCGCCCGCTCGCCTAACGGTCGTCGGGATGACGAAATTTTTGTGAGAGGACTCAACTTTACCAGTGCTGGTGCGTGGCGGAAGCTGCTTACGAATGGGCCGAAACCTTGTCCTGGTCTGGTTTGGCGGCGGCGAGGCGTTCCGCAGTGGCGGGATGCGCGGGGCGGATCTTGCCGCGCTCGAGGATAAAGACATCGCCACGCCAGTGGACCTTGTGACCGGCAAAGCTGGCAAACCATACCCAGAAGGCGACGAGGTCGCGCAGGGGAAGCAGCCACAGGTTGCGGCGAACGGCCGGGTCATGCACCACACCTTCGCCGACCTTGAGCGCGACGGCGGCACGCAGCGTGGCGGCTGTGGCGAGGGTGGCCCACGACCACCATTCCAGCGGCGCGAAGAGCACGGCGAAAATTGCCCAGGGCAGGCCGAAGGTGAGGAGCAAGCCGAGGTAGCCGAGGCGGCGCGAGTCGCGGGTGCTGCGCGCCCAGCGCATCTGGTGATCGAAAAACTCGCGGAAGCTGTACGCCGGCAGATGGGTTTCCACCACGAGATCGGCGAGAACAACTTCGTATCCGGCCCGGGCGATGCGATAACCGAGTTCAAAATCGTCAGCCAGGTAATCAACCAGCGGACGCAGGCCGCCGATGGCCTCCAGCGCTGGCCGCGACATGGCGAGCGTGGAGCCGAGCGCGAAGTGAATACCATTTTCCACCTGGCGCGCAGCCAGCACGCCGGGGATGAAATCTGTGCTGATGCCGAGCGATTCAAGCTTTGAGCCGAGAGTTCTGGTAGCGATACCGCGATACGGGCAGGTCACCATGCCGACTTCAGGCCGGGCAAACGGGGCCATGACGCGGCGGAGATAGTCAGGCGTGACCAGGATGTCACTGTCATTAATAAGAAGATGGTCGTAGCGGGCGAAGGCCAGCATCTGGACCAGGTTGCTGGTCTTGCGGTTGTTCCCGAGAACTTCAGGGCAGACAAGCAGGCGGATGCGGCGTTTGGGGAACTCGCGGACCAGTTGTTCGACAGCGCCGATGGCGGGATCGTCGGCCTCGCTGACGCCGAAGATGATCTCGTATTCGGGGTAGTCCTGGGTGCAGTGGCTGCGGAAGCTCTCGTACATCTGGGGATCGAGGCCGCGCAACGGCTTGAGGATGGTGACCGGCGGCGTGGCCGCGGGCTGGGGATGGCGCGATTCACGCTCTGCCCGGAAGCGCGCCGCGCTCCACAGGCAGAGGAGGTAAAAGCCCATGCCGCAAATCGCGAGTCCGGCAGCCACCAAAGCTGGTAAGAGACTTAACATCAGCGATACAAATCTATCCTTATTCTACTCTCGACGTCCTTCAATCCTATACGTGGTTGGATTCCGGTTGGATGCATGATATCGCTTCCGGGACCGAATCCCCATTTTTTTGTGTCGCTTCGCTCCCAACCGCCGCCGACCAACGCCTTGGCGAAATGTTTTCAGCACTCGCAACGGCTGCGCTCGCCGCGTGGCCGGGCTCGCTACGCTGGGATAAAGAATTAAGAGTGTTCTTAATTGTGCAAGGGAAAGTAATCCTCCGCGCCCCACGGACCTATTGCGTTAGCGCGGCGTTTACCTGTTTCCAATCGATCTTGCGCAGAAGCTCCCTGATGCGGTCTTCAGCGCCGTAAATGCGGATTTCCAGGTTTTCGATATAAGGCGTGCCGGGCTTGTGAATGAAAACGTTGCGATAGACGGAGTTGGTCTCATCCCAGCGGCCCACGCGTCCGTTGCTGAAGAAGAGCACGTAAGCCACGCCGTGGTTGAAAGGATTGTCGCGATCATGGTGCACGAAAGTTGCGCCGGGAATTTTGGGATCTTTTTTGGGATCGGGCGGGGTGATCATAGGTACCACCCACATATTGAAGTGGACCTGCACCTGAAGGTGCTTGAGGTCTTCAGCGCGGGCACGCTCAAGATCGCGCGCGCTGGCGTCTTTGAGCTGCGCGACTTTCTGCAGTTTCGGGGCGATCAGCGTCTGATATCGCCTGGAGTCCGGGCGGACGTGATAGGTGCGAACAAGCACCTGGTCGATGTCGAACGGGCGGTCATCCATGATGTTGATCATGGGGTGGTCGATGGCGGCGTCGATGGTTTCGTCCCAGTCCGGGCCGCGGAACTGATTGAGCAGGCGGTCCATAACCGTGGTGTACTTGGCGATGGCCTTCTCTTCTTCGGGCGTGGGCTTGCGCTTCTGGTAGAAGCCAAACAGCGCCGAGGAAACCAGGGCGCACAACAACGCCAGCTTGAAAATCCGCGCTCTCATCGATCGGGACTCCTTGTTTTACCGCTGAACCGGCCAGATTGAGCCCACCGGGGCGGTTGGCAGGAATGAATCGGGCGGTTGTATGAATCCATCTTATAATATGAGTAGTTGATGTTGGGCCGGATGGTCGCTGTCTTTCTGCGGACGCGGGACTTGTCCCGGCTGCGCAGAAAGAGAGAGGAAAGTCCGAACTCCGCAGAGCAGTGTGCCGGATAACGTCCGGGAGGGCGGCATCAGAGTTCCCTTCGGGGGACTCTGGGGCGGCTCGACGGAAAGTGCCACAGAAAATATACCGCCCAGCTGTTCTGATGGGGCCCTTCATGAGGGTTGAGGGTGTCATCAGAACAGCTGGGTAAGGGTGAAAAGGTGCGGTAAGAGCGCACCGCCCGAGCAGTAATGATCGGGGCAGGGCAAACCCCACACGGAGCAAGACCAAATAGGGAAGGAATTCAGGATAGCAATATCCAGAATGCGTCTCGGCTCGAGGCGCCAGGGCGAGAGATCCTGCGACTTCTCCTCGGCAAGCCGAGGAGTCGCTCAGGATTTCGGCTGCGGGCTACGCCCGCAGAACGCCGCAACTTCCGGGTAGGTCGCTTGAGCCGGTCAGCAATGTCCGGCCTAGAGGAATGACCGTCAGCGGCGGCAACGCCGTACAGAATTCGGCTTACAGGTCCAGCGTCACGTATGGCCCTCAGGTTGCGAAAGCAATCTGAGGGCTTTCAGTTTTGTGCGGAGTCGTGGTCCAATGTCATCAATGGCCCTCAGATTCGAGAGGATTTGAGGGCCTTCAGGTTTTCAGGGAAATTTTTGGTGCCGAAGAAGGGACTCGAACCCCCACACCGTTGCCGGTACATGGACCTGAACCATGCGCGTCTGCCAATTCCGCCACTTCGGCTTTTGAAATGCGCCAGAGACAACCGTCCGGCGCCCATGACAGGAAGACATCTCTATCTTAAAAGGTTTCCTTCACCCGGGCAAGCCAGCAGCGAACCGGGTGGCAAAATGATCGACCGACCGGGACATCGGGGCCATTGCAGTGGCGCAATCATTTGTGAATCGCCCGCGAGCCTCCATTCATCCATAACAAGGTAACCGGACCGCAGGCGCTGACTTTCCGCGCGACGCCAGCAGCTTCGCATAATGCGTCGCGCGCATCAAAAGGTATCTATACTCATAGCGAGCGGCTATCTCACGCTCTAGCAGCCGCTCTCGCCGTCTGCACTCATACCGAGCAGCTGCCCAACGCCCTGGCAGTAGCTGCCAAAGGAGCTTTCCCATGTCGACGACCACCGTTATTCAAGCAACTCCCGCACGCACCAAGACTCTGGCTTATGCGGCGACGTCCGCCTCCGCCCCGCTGGCACCATTCTCCTTCGCCCGCCGCGAGCCGCTGCCGCTCGACGTCCAACTTGAAATCCTCTACTGCGGCGTCTGCCACTCTGATCTGCACACCGCGCGCAACGAGTGGACCAACACCACCTTCCCCGTGGTCCCCGGCCACGAAATCGTCGGCCGCGTCACCGCAGTCGGCTCTGACGTCACGCGCTTCCGCCCCGGAGACCTCGCCGCCGTCGGCTGCATGGTTGACTCCTGCCGCACCTGTGCCAGCTGCCGCGCCGGCCTGGAGCAGTACTGCGAAACCGGCTTCACCGGCACCTACAACTCGCCTGACCCGCATCTCGGCGGCATGACCTACGGCGGATACTCGCGCTCCATCGTCGTCGATCAGCACTTCGTTCTCCGCGTCCCGCAGCTGTTCGAAGCCGCGCACACACTCCCGGGCGTAGCGCCTCTTCTCTGCGCGGGCATCACCACCTACTCGCCGCTGCGCCACTGGCGCGTCGACAAGGGGCATAAAGTCGGCATCGTCGGTCTCGGCGGCCTCGGACACATGGGCGTCAAACTTGCGCACGCCATGGGCGCGCACGTCGTGCTCTTCACCACCTCGCCGGGCAAAAAAGAGGATGGCCTGCGCCTCGGCGCCAGTGAAGTTGTCGTCTCGCGCAACCAGAATGAGCTCGACCGCCACACCGGCTCCTTCGACTTCATTCTCGACACCGTCTCCGCCGCGCACGATCTCAACGTCTATCTCAATCTGCTCAAGCGCGACGGCACGCTCACTCTGGTCGGCGCGCCGCCCCAGCCGCCGCGCATTGAGATCTTCAACCTCATTATGAAACGCCGCTCGCTCGCGGGCTCGCTCATCGGCGGCATCGCGGAAACCCAGGAGATGCTCGACTTCTGCGCCCAGCACGGGCTCACCTCAGACGTCGAGATCATCCCCATCCAGAAAATCAACGAAGCCTACGACCGCATGCTCCGCAGCGACGTGAAGTACCGCTTTGTGATTGATATGGAGAGCTTGAAGTAAAGGAGCGCGGCGATAATCTCAACGTAGAGACGTAGCCAATTGAATCTTCACAGAAATTATTCGTCATCCCGACGGCCGTCAGGCGAGCGCGCGGCCCGCCTTGCGGCGGGCCCTTTGTGCTCCTTCGTGTCCTTTGGGGTTGAAAGTTTTGTCTTTCTCTGCGATTCCGCGTCTCCGCGGTGATTTAAAGCTTATTTCCCGCCGCCTTTGCCGGACTCATCCACCGGGTTGCCGTCGGCGTCGATCTTGTGGATCTCGCCGAGCTTGAGGTCGCGGATGCCGTTTTCCACCTTGCTCATGTCGCCCACCACCACCCAAACCAGATGGTCGGGCTGGATGAACTTTTTGGCAATCTCGTTCGCGCCTTCCGGCGTGAGCGCTGTCGCCTTCTGGGTGAAGGTGTTGAAGTAGTCCTCAGGCAGGCCGTACTGGATGATCTGTGCGTAGGCGCCGGAGAGCTGCTGCACGGTCTCAAAGCTTCCGGGCAGCGCCAGCGTCGCGTTCGACTGCTCGTCTTTGAGTTCTTTCTCTGAGATCGGCCTGGCGCGCCCGATCTGCCCGTACTCCTTGACCAGCTCCTCCAGCGATTCCCTGGTCTTGTCCGTCTGCACCGGCGAGAGGCTCAGGTACGGCCGTTGTCCGCGTGCGGCGGGCAGCGTGCTGAACACGCCGTACGACCAGTGCTTGTCTTCGCGCAGGTTCATGTTGATGCGCGACTTGAAGGTACCGCCGAAGATGTCATTGACAAGCTGCAGCGGGATGGCGTCCGGGTCATTGCGTGGCGGGGCCAGCTGCGCGCCGAAGATGATGCTCTGCTTCGACTGCGGCCGGTCAATCAGGTACACCATGTTCTTGTGCGGCTGTGAAACCGGCGTGACGTTTTTCTTCGGGACGTCGCCGGCCTTCCAGCCGGCAAACAGCTTCTCCAGCTTCGGCGTGATCTCAGCCAGCGTGGTATCGCCCACCACGAGCAGCGTGGCATTGTTCGGTTTGAACCAGGTCTCGTGCCACTTCTTCAGCTCGGCCGGCGTCATTTCGGTCACGCTGGCTTCCGTGCCGGTGCCGGTGAAGGGCGCCGAATACGGATGTCCTTTGCCATAGAGCAGCTGCGGGACCACGCGCAGCGCCATGGTTTGCGGTTGCACTTTTTCCCGCGCGATGGCGGCCAGCCGGTCCGCCTGCACGCGCCTGAACTCGTTCTCAGGAAACGCCGGATGGAGAATGAGGTCAGCGTAGATGACGAGCGCGCGGTCCATGGTGAGCTTGAGCGTGTTGAGGTTGACGGTCGCCCAGTCAAGGTTTGCGCCCGCGCCAAAGTTGGCGCTGAGCGACTCCAGTTCTTCGCCGATCTTGAGCGAGTCGCGCGTCGGCGTGCCTTCTTCCAGCATGCGCTGGCTGAAGCTGGCCGTGCCCGGCGCGTCGGCGGGATCAGCTGCATAGCCGCTGTCGACCAAGAGCGAGAAGTTCACCACCGGCGCGGTGTGGCGCTCGGCCAGCACGATCTTCAGCCCGTTGGAGAGTGTCGCCTTCTGCATCGGAGGCAGCTTGAGTGACTCCGGTCCGCCCAGCGCGGGCTCTTTCGAGCGGTCAAGCTTGCCTTCGGCGGTCAGCTTGTCGGGATACGGCTCAACGTCCAGGACGTAGTCGCCGTCGCTCAGCCAGTCATTGGCGGCCTTCTTCACCGTGGCCGGTGTGGCTGCCTTGATGCGCTGGAGGTAAGTCTTGTAGCAATCGGGATCGCCGGTGAAGGTGTAGCAGCGGGCCAACAGGTCGCTCTTGCCGCCGAACCCGCCGATGCGCTCCACGATCCGCGCGTAGTTGCCGAAGATCTGCGTCTTGGCCAGCTGCAACTCGGCTTCCGTAGGACCGTTCTTCAGGAAGCGGCGTAGCTCTTCGTCGGCCGCCTGCTCCATTTTCTGGGTGTCGGCGCCAGGCTTGGCGGTGAGGGTGAAGTCGAACTGACCGGCGATCTCGTTGGTGTCGTCGCTGGCCGTGGCGCTGGTGGCCGTCTGGTCTTTGTAGACCAGCCGCTTGTAGAGGCGCGACGTCTTGCCGCCCCCCAAAATCTGAGCTGCCAGGTCGAGCTGGACTTCTTCAGGCGAGCCATACTTCGGCGTATTCCATACCCGATAGATACGCGCCTGCTTGACCCGGTCTTGCATCCAGCCCCGATGCGTGCCGGTCCGCTTCGCTGTCCACGCGGCCTGCTTTGCGATTGGCGGCCCGGGCGGTATCTCTCCGTAGAATTTTTCCACGTGCTGCCGTGCTTCGTCCGGCGTAATGTCGCCCGCGATCACCAGAATCGTATTGTTCGGGCCGTAGTACGTCTTGAACCACTCCTGCACGTCCTCCATCGACGCCGCATCCAGGTCCTTCATCTCCCCGATCACCGTCCATGAATAAGGATGGCCAGGCGGATACGTATTCTTTACCAGGATTTCATATGCCAGCCCGTACGGCTGGTTCTCGCCCTGGCGTTTTTCGTTCTGCACCACGCCGCGCTGCAGGTCGAGCTTTTTCTGGTCCAGCACGCCCAGCAGATGGCCCATGCGGTCGCTCTCGGCGAACAGCGCGTAATCCAGCATCGACTTCGGCACGTTCTCGAAATAATTCGTGCGATCGTTGTTGGTGGTGCCGTTCAGGTTTGTCGCGCCGATCCGCTCCATGGCCGGCAGATAGACCTGGTTGAAGTTTTCGCTGCCGCTGAACATCAAGTGCTCAAATAAATGGGCAAAGCCGGTTTTCCCCGGCTTCTCATTCTTCGATCCCACGTGATACCAGGTGTTCACCGCCACAATCGGCGCCTTGTGGTCTTCATGCACCAGTACCGTCAAGCCATTCTTCAGGACAAACTTCGTGTACTTGATGTCGGGAATCGGAATATCCAGACCGCGCTTCGCCGCCGAAGCCGCGCCCGTCTTCTTACCCACTGGCGCTTTCCCAGGCGCTGCGGGCGGTTTGCCCTCCGGCGCCGGAGCTTTGAGCTGCGCCATCAGATTCATCGATGCAAAACTTGCAACTGCTGCGGCCAGCATCAACGTGGCCAGATTCTTCGTGAACTTGCTTTTCAAGGATGCCTCCAACGCGAGATTTGGCAAATATCAAAGCCCAAAGGCCAAAGCCTGGAAAAATGAGTAAGGAAGTTGATTCCCGACTTAAGGTCTGCTCTGTCGTCCCGTCCGGCGCCTGCTCTGCTTGCGAGCACAACGCTCAAGCCGCTGATTCAGGACGTGAATTCCGGGGTGCTGCGTTCATCATAGCAGGGGAGCGGACCTGGCTTCACGCGGTGAAATCGATATTTAAACAAATAAAAAACCCTAACGTTTTCGGGGGATGAACGTCTAATTTTGATTCGAAAAAGGTCAGACTGACTGGTTTTCCTTGTCGGCAGCTTCAATTGGCATTTCTGCAGCGACGACACGATGAACGGCAAGAACCGCTGTGGCAAGGAGAAAACAGAGCTCGACACTCGCAATTTGTCAGGGCCGGGTAAGTGCGACACGCTCCTGATCTGACGCCCTCATGTGGTCAAAAAATTCCTTCAGTTCCTGAAACTCCTCCTGCCGGAAATAAATACTGTTCACTACTAATGCCCGCGTAGCATGCACCAGGTTGGAATCTACTGCCCGTCTTGTAATCAGCCGAGTGGATGCCAGTCTGGTATCTGCCGCAGCAGGAAGCTGGCTTACCGTGTATCCCTTGGGAGGCTGGATTGTAACTTGATCGAGCTCCTCATAAGTAAAAGGAAAATACACCGGATACTTTCTCTCCTGTGCGTCGAAAGCCCCGCCCGTGTCCGAATGAAAAAGGTTCGCCGGAACGGACATGGTCCTGTCCGCAACCGATGCAAACGACGGAAGTTCAACGTCGAACCGGGCCACGAGCGGATCCTCCATCGATACCCAGCCGTCCACTTCCTTCGGTTCAGTCCGGGCGTTCGCAGGCAGCCAGCGGCTGAGCTCTTGTTTCATCTCCCTGCGGCGTTCGGTATCATCGCGACCCAGCGCATCCAGCCGTCGCTCAAGCGCTTCATTACCCGTAAATTGAAGGGTGACCTCGCCGTGTGCAGATCCGTCCGCTTCCAGAGTAAGGTTCGCAATTCTCCTCCGTACGGACTTTTCCGCCGTCGCGGTCGGTATCACCACGAAGTTCCCTCCGTCCGGATGCAGCAAGAGCGCAGGAGTTGAACTAAACATCCATGCCACCATGCCAAATGGGCAGAGTTTCGTCCCCGGATCCAGAAACAATTCGGAGCCATTCAGTTTCACCCGTACCAGTTCGGCTTCCAGCTGCCGGCGGAGCAACATCTTGGGATCAAACACACGGTCTTTCCGGCTGGACGCCCGCAGCAACTCCGCTTCGAACCCTGATGCCCGCGCCAGCGCGGCGAATGTCTCAGCAATCTCATTGCGCGAGCCATATCCGCGGGCCAGCACATCAGCCACACTATGGTTCGCTGCTCCAGTCCCTGCCCCGCTCGATTCATAAGTGATGTTCGTGATCTGTTGCGCCAGCACGTAGAGCTTGCGCAGCTTTTTCTCCGGATCAGTTTCCCCTTCCACGGTGCGAAGTGCCGCTGTCTTCATTTTTTCAGGTGTCCCGATAAATGCCTCGGCCTCGCTGTACCATTGTTTCCCTGCCTCGCGCCAGAAAATTTCCGGCGATT
>DASTJB010000190.1:0-5960 GCA_035717005.1 Candidatus Angelobacter sp. | reverse complement strand
GCGGCGACACCAGTCGCCACCAGCAACACAAGCAGCAAATACCGTTTCATGACTTCTCCTTTTTGCTCGTGCGTTTGCGAAGGTCGGCAATCCACTTCACGACCTCAGTGTCATCCGGAGTGAGCCGGCTGTATGCCTGATAATGCTCCAGCGCGCACGCGTAGTCCCCGAGATATAGGTCGCACAGTATGGCAAGGTTCCTGTGCGCGTAGTGGAAGTCAGGGAACTGCGCCAGCGCCGCCTCGTAACTGGCGCGCGCCTTCGCAAACTCTCCCTTGCGCCGCTGCACCAGGCCGAGCTCGTTGTAAGCGGCAAGGTGGTGTGGATTCAGTTCCAGCGCTTTGCTCAGGGTGGCTTCAGCATGATCAAGGTCGCCGGTGCGGGCGTATGCAATACCAAGATTGATGTGTGCTGCCGTTGATTTGGGGGACTGTTCGGTCACCTTAACCAGCAAAGGGATGGCGCGATCGTATTGCGTCGCTTCGAGCATGCGCAACGCCTCGTCGTATTCAGCGCGTACCTCGACTGAGACCGGTGCATCCTGCGTAATCGTGACCCCATTTGCATCCCTCACGAAATCCGGAAGCGCGGCCGGCGGCGGTGGTGGTGGCGGGGGCAGATTCGTCTTGGCCGACTTCGCTGTCACCGCGCGTTCAGAATCCGGTACGCAGCCCAGCGCGAAGAGCAGGGCCAGCAAAGGTAGCGCAAGGCAAATCGCTTTTAGTGATCGGATCTTATTGCGGATTGGCATTTTTCACCGCTCCTTGGTTTGCCGCCATCGGCGCCGGATGCGTTGCGGCCGGCTTGCTCGGCGTTGTGCTGGCGCCCGGTGCCGGTTGCGCCGTCTGGTCCGGATTACTCGGCGTCGTGCTGGTGTTGCTCGGCGTCGGGCCGCCATTACTCGGCGTTGTGCCGCCGCTACTCGGTGTCGTGTTGGTATTGTTTGGGGCCGCGCTGGTATTGTTCGATGCTGTGCCGCCGGTAGTTGGCGTTGTGACGGCATTGCTCGCAGCCGCAGCCTGGATCGCGGCCTGCGCTAACGGCGACTGGTACACATAACGGTCAATCGTTCCGATAAAGCCGCTGCTCATTTCGTTTTTCGCGTACCGGCCTGGCACCATCTCTGCGAGCCTGCTTAGACTTTTCTCGGTCCACGCGTTGAAGACGCCCGCGTGCAGTGATTCCATGTTCTTCTCGTGTACTTTGATGGCTTTATCCTCGAACGGATACGCGGCCTCATCGAGGTCCGCCTCAAATTTTTCCAGGTTCGCACCCTTCATATCGGCGGGGCGTTCCGATTCCTTCAGTGCGCGGCTGAAGTCGAAATACGTCTCGGCCATATAAAACGTGGCAGCTGCCGTCACGTCGGCGATTTGATAATCCACCAGCCCAGTCATGGCCTTGATGGTGGCATCCATGCGCGTCCTTTTCTCTTTCAGGCTGGCCTCGAACGGTTGCCGCAACTTAACGGCCACGCAAGCCTGATAGAGCTGCTCCGCCAGAACCAGCGCTGAGCGGCCCGCAAGTGTGCGAGTCCGGCCTGTTCTTTCAGGCCCGGCAGCGCCGTCAATGCGTACGATTTCAGTCAGCTCCTTCTGGTAAAGAGAATCGTCGTGCATTCCCTTGTGTATCTCAGCCATCTTGAAATGCGTCTCCACGGCTGCTTCGATCGGCTTCGGAAAATCCGTGACGTAGTGTTGGTAAGCAATCAGCGCTTTGTCATTTGCATTGGACTGCTGATAGAGATCGCCTGCCACAAGCAGCGATTCCCTGCGCACTGCCTCATCTGTGGATTCCGATGCCAGACGCTCATACTCGCCGGCGGCGTGCGACAACTCGCCGCTCTCCCGGTAGGCGCGTGCAATCAGTCTGGTGGCCTCGCCCGCCATTTTGTGCTTGGGGTAGGTGCTGCGGAAAGATTCAAGCACGCCTGCGGCTGCCTTCCAGTCCTTCAGCTCAATCAATGCGCCGCCTGCGTCGTACTCAGCCGTCGCACGGATCGTGGAAGTAGGTGCTGCCGTGCGAATCCTCAGGAAGTGATCGGCGGCAGCGCGATAGTCCTTGGCGTCTCTTGCAATCTCACCCTGCTTGTAGATGGAGGCTGCCAGGTTATCAACGAATTTGGCGTGCGACTCGTCGCTTTCCGGCGTGAGCGCCAGCACCTGCGTATAACCTTTTTCGGCCTGCGGGTACGCGGCGAGTTCAAATGAACCGTGCGCAACCACAATCCATGCGGAGCGCCGGATGCGCATCTCCGAGCCCGGATATTTATCGATAACACGTTGGGCGGAGGTGACGGCGGCGCGGAAGTCCTTCATCTCATATTGGTCATCGGCTGCCGCTCCCAGGACCGCTGCGGCCTGGGCGTGCGTCGGGAACGTGTCGGCGAATTTGATCGAGCTTGCGATCGTATCGTGCTTGACGGCGTCCAGATTCTCCTTGGGTACAACCTTCAACTGCTCGCGATATGCATAGACCGCGGCGTAACCTGCGGCCGGCGACTGAGCGTTGGCAGGGTAGCCGTAGGCCGTGCGCTCATATTGTTTTGCAGCCTCGCCGAAATCCTTGTTCTCAAACAGAAGATCAGCCATCCGGTAGTTGATCGTCGGCGATTCGCCGTCTTTGGGGAAGGAATTGAGGTAGTCGCCGTACCAGCGGAGAGCTTCGTGATAGTTCGTCAGCTTCTCATTCGCGTCCTGCGAGCTTTGATACTCAGCGTGGTAATGCGTCGCCAGGTCCTTCAGATCCGCCTTCAGGTAAGCGATAGCCTCCGGTAATTCTTCCGGTTTGTTGTGCTTCCAGTATTCCGCCTGCAGTCCATACTTGGAAGCAAAGTCCCGCTTCGACTCCAGAACCAGCTTGGGGAATCCGCCCTTGGTAAACGTTTCCACCACGCGCATGCTGAAGCGCGGGGAAGCAGGGTGGAAAGGATGGAGCGTTATGAAAGCGTTGTATGTTTTTGCCGCGTCATCGTAGCGCAGCTTCGTTAAATAGTGCTCGCCAAGATTGCTGTAAACGCGATCTTCATAGGACCGGCTCTTGGTGCTGCTGAAGTATTGCTGCACCGCGTCCGGCCCGCCGAGGTTGCTGAAGCTCAGGCTGACGGCGCGAAAAGTATCGGCAACGCGGCGTTCGTCCTCTTTCTCGTGCTTCTCATCGAAGTTGTAGCCGGTCGAAACTTTATAGTCGAGCAGCGCCATGTAGTTTTGCACGGCCTCTTCATAGAGATCCTGCTTGTAGAACGTCCAACCGAGCTTGTATGAAGCAAGCTCGTAGTATGAGGAACGGGTGCCCAGGTTGGTGATGGCTGAATAGGCGTTCTCGGCATCGCGGAATTTTCTGCGCGTAAAGAAGTATTCACCGCGCCGGAACTGCACCTCGTCGAAGTGAACGGAATTCGGATTCGCTTTTATCGCGCGCTCCATGGTTTCCATGGCCTCTTCAGTGCGGCCCAGTTCGTCATACGCTCGTGCCATCTGGTAGAGGACCTGGTCGCTATCCTTATATTGTGGGTACTCCTTGAGCAGCTTTTTATAAAGAGCGATCGCCTCAAGAGGACCTTTGGGAGCTGCGTCAGTGCCTGGCACTTCCGCCGGCGTGGCGGCACTATTGTTGTTTGCCGGGATCTTGCTCTCCGCAGTTGTGCGCTTCTCGAATTCCTGATCGGATTCACCACGGCCCGCTTTCGCAACCGCGCCAGCCTTATTGGGCGTACCGGCCGGTTTGTTCGCAGGCGCCTTAGCGGATTCTGGGGCCGGCATTTGCTTCGGCTTGCCCTCGCCGTTGTGTATGCCGTATTCCTTCTCAAGTTCCAGGTCCGCGAGACGACGGATTGCTTCGGGCGTCATCGGAGTTTCCGGTGATTCCTCAAGAAATTTCCGGTACTGCTGCATGGCCTGATCGACGCTTTCCTTGGTATCCGCGTCCTTCACGTCAGGAGCCACTTTTTGCAGGTCTGCCAGCGTTCCCTGCGTGTTAACCGGCTTGTGATGCGCGGTGCAGCCGCCGAGGAAAGCCGACACAACCACGATTGGAATCGCGCGTCGAAGCATCATCGTCCCCCTGCGCCAGACTCAGCGCGCGAAGCTCTATCGTAGCTATCGGCAACGCCAAAGCGGGCCTGGATCTGCTGGGCCACCAGGCGGTCCCGGCGGGCCTCAAGCTGGTTAACGGCAACGTTCTCGATCATCTCTCCCTGCCGGGCCATCAAGAGATCGACATTCTTTAACGCGCTGCCAACACGTTTACGGAGCTGTGCGATCTGCGCGTCGTATCCGACATAACTGTGCGTCGCCGCCTGCCTCGTCCTGACGAACGCTTCGTGCTGCTGATTGAGAACGTCCACTTGGGTATTCAATTCGTTGAGGTGCTCAAAAGCCGCGGTGAGCCGCTTGGGATAGTCAGTTTCCACGCGCCACGTGAGCACACCGCGCAGGCGGGCCAGGCGCTGCCGAAGCGCGAGTGATTCGGGACTGTCAGAGTTACCGAGCTTTTTTTCGATCAGCGCAATGCGTTCGCTGGCGGTCCGCTCGTCCGGGGTTGCCAGAAAATCCGGCCGTGGCGCGGTCAGCATGGCGTGCAAGCGATCGTCAAATTCCTTGCGCTGCTGCAATCGTACGCGCATCCGCGAATCCAACTCACGGAACTTGGCGTCGATTTCCGGCAGCAGCGGCTCGTAGTTCTGTTTACGCAGCCGGATGATATCGTCAAAAGCTTCAAGGCTGGCCTGGAAGCTCATGAGCTTCGACCGCAGGTCCTCAAGATCGAGATAGTTGTGCAATGCGGTCTGGAAGTCGTGAGACGCCATGAGCGCCATCAGGTAGTAGGTTTCCGGCGCACCGGGAAGGCCGCGCAAGCGGATGACCCACGTTTGGTCCTCGCGGCTCTCTTCGCGGACCAGAGCTTTGAGAAAGCGCCCTTCCCTGATGCTATTGATGGATGCGTCTACCTTTTCGATCTGGCCACTGTACTGCTCGAGCGCGCGACCATAGGTGAGCGCGGCGCGACCGTATAGCTTCAAGTCAGCATACGTGTGCGGCACGGCGAGCAAGGCTTCCTGGACCGCAACATCCGTCGGCTCACGATCCGCCAAAATATTCCAGGGAACAAGCGCACGGTCAAACTGTTTGGACGAGGTGTCCGCCCAGCCCGCCCGCAGCAAAGCTTCATTTGAGAATGGTCCATCAAGCCGGACGCGGTCGAGCGCCTGTTTTGCCCGCTCAAAGTTGCCCGATTCGAAAAGGATGGAGCCCAGAACCAGGTTCGCCTTGTCGCGGATCGCAAGGCTGGCGGGATCATTTGCCGAAAGCTGTCCGGCTTTGTTCAGTTGCTCCACCGCTTCCTGTTGTTTTCCGGCCTGCAACATCGCAATTCCCAAGTTGTAAGAGACAAACCCGGCAAGGCTCGGATCGTTCTGCAGGTGATTGAGCACTTCAATGGCGTCGGTCGGCTTGTCGGTCGCCATATAGATGTTGGCCCGCAGAAACTCGACATCGTTCTTTATCTTTGGAGGGACGGTACCCTGGATACGGCCGAGCGCCTGCAGCGCATCGTCAAGCTGGTCTTTCTGGAAGTGAATGCGGGCGAGCCTGAACGCGGCTTCATTTCGTACCGATTCATCTACGGCGCCTTCAAGCACCCTCTTGATGGCGCGACCAGCTTTGTAGTGCATGCGGTAGTCGAGTTCGAAATCGCCGACCGAGAATTCGGCCTCACCGATGTTGCGGTGAAGCGTATCGAGTCCGGGCTCATCCAGACGGTGGTATTGGTCGAGTTCAGTGTCGAGCCGCTGGATTGCTTCGAAAAACTGGCCCTGATAGGCGTGATAGAACGCTTCGTCGAAGAAGAGATCGTCTCTCTGGATCCCGGCCTGCTTCTGGTTCGCAGGCTTCTCATTCCCTGCCGGCTTCTGGTCTCCAGCCGAGGCGGGAGCGGCAGCAATTAGCGCCAGGCCCAGTCCG
>DASTJB010000189.1:0-22331 GCA_035717005.1 Candidatus Angelobacter sp. | reverse complement strand
CATTGCCAAGATGGTCCCGAGCACCATCGGCGTCACGCTGGACCAGGCTCTCGACGACTCACCCCCGCTCCAGCAGGCATACGAGAACGAACTTCAGGTGCGCGAGCTGCTCGATACGGCGCGCAAGCTCGAAGGCCTGGTGCGCAACTCCGGCGTGCACGCCGCCGGCGTGGTCATTTCACCCAAGCCGCTCACGGAGCTGCTGCCGCTGCACAAGACCAAGAACGACGAAATCGTGACCGCCTATGACATGAAGGCGGTGGAGAAGATGGGCCTGCTGAAGATGGACTTTCTCGGGCTCACCACGCTCACGATTCTGGACGATGCGCTCAAATTGATCGCCCAGCGCGGCGCGCCCATCGATCTGGAAAAAATTCCGCTCGACGATCCCAAAACATATGAAAGCGTCTTCCACACGGGACTGACCTCCGGCATTTTCCAGTTTGAATCCGGCGGCATGACCGACGTGCTCCGCCGCTACAAGCCGAGCTCGATCGACGATCTCACGGCGCTCAACGCGCTCTACCGTCCGGGGCCGATCCAGGGCGGAATGATCGACGACTTTATTGACCGCAAGTGGGGCCGCAAAAAGGTCGAGTACGAGCTGCCGGAGCTCGAAGAGCTGCTCAAAGAGACGCTCGGCGTCATCGTCTATCAGGAACAGGTCATGCAGATCGCCAACGTGCTGGCCGGCTACTCGCTGGGTGAAGCCGATCTGCTGCGCCGCGCCATGGGCAAAAAGATTGCCGCGGAGATGCAGGCGCAGCGCGACCGCTTCGTCAAAGGCGCCACTGAGCGAGGCTTTCCGGAAAAGAAGATCGTCAAGATCTTCGACCTGATGGAGCAGTTCGCGGGTTACGGCTTCAACAAGTCGCACTCCGCGGCCTACGCGCTGCTGGCCTATCAGACGGCCTATTTGAAGACCCATTACAAGGTCGAATTCATGGCCGCACTGCTCACCTCGCAGATGGGCAATACCGACAACGTGGTGAAGTACATCAACGAATGCCGCGAGATTGAGATTCCGGTCGAACCGCCCAACATCAACGTGAGCGACGCTTACTTTACCCCGCACGACAATGCCATCCGCTTCGGCCTCGCGGCGGTGAAAAATGTCGGCCGCAACGCCATTGAGGCGATCACCGCGGCGCGCAAAGAGCTGGGCCGCTTCAGCTCGATCTTTGAATTCTGCGAGAAAGTCGATCTCCGCCTGCTCAACAAGCGCGTGCTCGAGTCGCTGATCAAGGCCGGCGCCATGGACGAATTCGGCAACCGGGCCCAGCTTATGGCGGTCCTCGATAAAGCCATCGAGCGCGCACAGAAGACGCAGCGTGACGCCGAACTCGGCCAGCATGGCCTCTTCGGCGTCTTCCAGGACGAGCAGGTCAACGGCGACTCGGAAAAGCTCCCGAATGTCCCTGAATGGGAAGAGCACCAGCGCCTGGCCAATGAGAAAGAGGTCCTGGGATTCTTCATCACCGGCCATCCTCTGGAAAAATACCGGGAGAAGCTGGAAGACTTCAGCGCCAAGACCACCGAAGTCCTGAACGCCATGACCGCCAGCCTGGGCCGCGATGAAACGATCACCACGGCCGGAATGGTCACCAACGTCAGGGTGCTGAAGTCGCGCAAGGGCGATCTCTACGCGCAGGCGGTGCTGGAAGACATGACGGGCGCTATTGAGGCCATTGTGTTTCCCGATGCCTACAGAAAGTTGCAAGCCCTGCTTAAGCAGGAGATCCCCATGCTGGTAAAAGCCGGCGTGCGCGTGGAAGAGGGCGCCAACCCCAAGATCACCATCGCCCACCTGGAACCGCTGGAAGAAGCCAAGCCCAAATTGCCGCGCTCCATCCGTATTCGCGTGCCGCTGGAGTCCGCCACCATAGCAACCGTGGACGCGCTCCACGCCATCTGTCATGAAAAGCGTGGAGAAGCCAGGGTGTTGTTCGATGTGGAACGCAGCGGCGACTTCATGGTGGTGATGGAGGCCGACGGATATAATATCTGTCCAGACCGCAGTTTCATTGCGCGCGTTGAGGAGCTGTGCGGGCGGGGCAGCGTCAGAGTGATCGACTAATCATGGATCCAGCCGTAAAAGCGCAAAGGCAGTTGGAAGTCATCGAGCAGCAGGTGGCGCAGCTGGAAACGCGCGCCAGCGCTGACCAGGAGGCACGTCTCCAGCTCAAGCACCTCCAGCACCAGATCAATTTTCTGCGCGAGCAGATCCGTCTCCACATCAATGCCTGGCAGAAGACCGAACTGGCACGCCACGCGCAGCGGCCGTTCACCATGGACTACGTGGAGCGGCTCTTCACCGACTGGAGTGAGATCCACGGCGACCGCGGCTTCGGCGACGACCCGGCCATCATGTGCGGCATGGCCCGCTATAAAGGCGAAAACGTAATGGTCATCGGCCACCAGAAGGGCCGTGACACCAAGCAGCGTGTGTACCGCAACTTCGGCCAGGCGAATCCTGAAGGCTATCGCAAAGCGCTTCGCTGCATGAAGATGGCGGAAAAATTCGGCCGGCCGATTTTCACCTTCGTCGACACCCCCGGCGCATATCCGGGCCTGGGCGCCGAAGAGCGCGGCCAGGCGGAAGCCATTGCGCGCAATCTGCGCGAGATGGCGCGCATTGAAGTGCCCATCATCTGCACCATCACCGGTGAAGGCGGCAGTGGCGGCGCGCTGGCTATCGCCGTGGCCGACCGGGTCTTCATGATGGAAAACTCGGTTTATTCCGTGATTTCGCCCGAAGGCTGCGCCTCCATCATGTGGCGCGACGCGGCAAAAAAGGAGATCGCCGCACAGGCCCTGCGCATCACCGCGCCTGATCTAAAAGAATTGGAGATCATCGACGAGATCATTTCTGAGCCCGACGGCGGCGCGCACCTGGACCACGAGGCCGCAGCGGCGCTGGTGGATGAAGTCCTTCTCAAACATTTTAACGAGCTGAAGCAGCAGCCGGTGCAGAAGCTCCTCGACGGCCGCTACAGCAAGTTCCGCCAGATGGCCCGCTTCTTCACGGAATAACGTTTGCCAACTCCCGGAACGATCGTTGCCCACGCGCCCTGCCGGGTGGACCTCGCCGGCGGCACGCTCGACCTCTGGCCGCTTTACCTTTTCCATCCCGGCGCGGTCACCGTCAACTTTGCGGTCAATATCCTCACGCGCTGTCGCGTGAGCCGGCTGCCGGAGAAAAAGATCAAGCTCAAGTCGATCGACACCAAAGTGGAAGAAGAATTCTCCAGCTTTGAGCAACTCTGCTCGGCCAAAAAGTTCAGGCATCCGCTGGCCGGATATCTGGCGCGCTTCTTTGCTCCTGAAGGCGGCTTCGAAATCGAAACCAACTCCGAATCACCGGCCGGAGCGGGGATCTCCGGCTCTTCGGCGCTCATGATCGCCACCACCGCCGCTCTGGCCAAGTACACCGGCCGCAAGCTCGACCGCGAGCAGATCCGCGTGATCGCGCAGAACGTAGAGGCGCAGCTCATCAAGGTCCCGACGGGCTGCCAGGATTATTACCCGGCGCTTTACGGCGGTGTGAGCGCCATTCATCTGGATCCTGACGGCATCCACCATGCGGCCGTCCGCGTGGCGCCGGAGGAGCTGGACCGTCGCTTTGTGCTGGTTTACACCGGAGCGCCGCGCAAATCGGGCATCAACAACTGGGAGGTGTTCAAGTCGCACATTGACGGCGACAAGAAGATCTTCCACAACTTTGAGCGCATCGGCGAAATCGCCCGCGCCATGCACCACGCGCTCTCCCTGGCCGACTGGAAGCAGGTGGCCAAACTCCTGCGCGAAGAATGGAAGCTGCGCAAAACCAACGCTCCCCGCATCAGCACGCCGATGATCGAAAAGCTGGTTGCCGTAGCCATGCGCCAGGGAGCGCTGGCCGCCAAGGTCTGCGGCGCCGGCGGCGGCGGCTGCGTGGTCTTCCTCACGGAACCCGAGGACCGAGACCACGTTTCGGCCGCCATCCGCAGCTATGGCGGGCAGGTGCTGCCGGCCATGGTCGCCCAGGACGGATTGACCGTAAGTGGCCGGGCCCTGGGCGCAGAGTAGCGCCGCCGTCCGGTCGTCCCACCTGAGTTCGGCATCTAACCGAATGGCTGCAATTATGTTGAAAATTCGCTGGTTTTAGAGAATCATTGAAGTTGAGCAGCCATAGGTGTCCCCCATGTCACGCCGTGCCGTATTTGTTTTTTCCCTGGTTCTGAGCGCCTCCAGCATGGCTGCGGCCCAGTCCACGCCTATCACTGTCACTCCGGGCAATACTGTGGGCACGACCCCGATCAAGGCCCCTGATCTCCCGTCCACTGCCCCCGAATTGAAAGCCACCGACTTGGATAAAAGACCTGCCCTGAACGAGGGCACAAAGATGCAGCTGATCCGCATCATGGACGCCGAGTTCGCGCACGTGCGCAAGTATTTCCCAGTGGGCGACAAGAGCATGGTCATCAATCCTGATGGAACGGTGAAACCGGGCGATGACACGCTCTTCCGCATGGCGCAGAGCTACGGCGCCGCGGCCAAAATCGGCGACAAGGTGCAGATCACGAATGTGGTCATCCGCGAGAAGTCCATTTACCTGGAGATCAACGGCGGCCCGAAGAAAAAAACAAAGTGGTACCAGCATATCCAGATTTCCGGAATCGGCGGGAGCACCGGCGGCGTCGATCCTAATTCGGCCCAGCCCACCGGCGCCGCGGTGACCCTGGACTTCAAGAAGCACGTGCCGGAGATGACCGGCGCCGAGCTGAAACAGCTGCTCAGCCCCGTGCTGGATTTTTCCGTCAAGACCGCGGCTGAGGTTTATGTGGACACGCTTCCGCCCAAGATCAGGGCTGCGGTGAAGAACCACGAAGTGCTGGTCGGCATGAACCGCGAAATGGTAGTCATGGCCAGAGACCGCGCGCCACAGAAGGTCCGCGAAAAGGACGAGAAAGGCCGCGAGTATGAAGAATGGATCTACGGCGCGCCTCCGCAGGACGTAGTTTTCGTTCGCTTTATCGGCGATGAAGTGATCCAGGTAAAGACCGCGAAAGTGGGGGGCCAGATCACGGTCAAGACGGAGAAGGAAGTCGAAGTTAAAGATGGCGTGCCGACGCTTGCCGCGCTGAAGGCCAGCGACAATCCTCAAGACGTGAAGGGCGGCCCGCAACCGGAGCAGCCATCCAAGGCGCCCACCCTGAAGCGGCCAGATGAGCAGCCTGATCCCGCCGTGCGGCGCGGCACAAGCAATCCGGCAACGCAGTCGCCGGCAGCGGACGAGCCGCAATGGGGCGACAACGGCAAACAGCCGGACAAATCGCCGCCGCCCTCTGATTCGCAGCAGAAACCCGATCAGCAGAAGCAGCCGCCACTTCGGTAAACAGCTGATCGTCTGCCTAAAGGCCCGCGATCCGCAAGCGGATCGCTAGATGCCGGCTGGGAGTGGCCAGTTTCTAACTGGCCACTCACCGGTTTAAACTAGAGACGTGAAGATTGCGCTCGGGCAGATCAACCCCACCATAGGCGATTTCAGCGGTAATTCACGAAAGATCATAGAATGCTCCCGCCAGGCCCACTCTCTGGGCGCCGAGATGGTGCTTTTCCCCGAGCTCGCCGTCTGCGGTTATCCTCCTCGCGACCTGGTCGAGAAACCGGCTTTTGTCGCCCGCAATCAGCAGGTGGTGAACGAAATTGCCGCCGCTGTGCCTCCCGAGATAAGCGTTGTCTGCGGCTTCGTATCGCGCGCCAAAGTGGATGCCGGCAAGCCGGTGATGAACTCGGCAGCGTTGCTGCGAGGGGGCGTGGTCGAGTTCGTGCAGTCCAAAATGCTGCTTCCCACCTACGACGTCTTTGACGAGATGCGCTACTTCGAGCCGGCCGAATCGCAGAAGTTGCTGGCCATCGGCAACAGGCAGTTGGCGCTCACCATCTGCGAGGACGCGTGGAATGACAAGCATTTCTGGCATCGCCGCCTATATCGCGTCGATCCCATCGACGAACTCCTGCACGCCGGCGGGAATCTGGTGCTGAACATCTCCGCGTCGCCGTTCCATCTGGGCAAGCGCGAGCTGCGCCGCCAGATGCTGGAGACGATCGCCCGTGACAACCAGGTCCCGGTGGTCTTCGTGAACCAGGTGGGCGGCAATGACAGTCTGGTGTTTGACGGCTCCAGCATGGTGATCGCGCCGGACGGCCGGATCGTGGCCCAGGCGAAATCATTTGCCGACGATCTCATCATCTTCAATACAGAAACCATGCAGGGTGACATGCACGAACAGACCCCGCCCGGCGATCCCAGCGCCTATGCCGCGCTGGTGCTGGGCACGCGCGACTACGTGCGCAAGTGTGGATTCAAAAAGGTGATTCTGGGTCTGAGCGGCGGCATCGATTCCGCGCTTACCGCGGCGATCGCCGTGGACGCGCTGGGCAAGGAGAACGTGACCGGCTTGGCCATGCCCAGCCAGTACTCCTCCGAGCACAGCATTAAAGACGCGCGCGAGCTGGCATGCAAACTCGGTATTCGCTTTGAGGTAATTCCGATCGGAGAGATCTTTGATTGCTATCGCCAGGCGCTGGCCCCGATGTTTGCCGGAATGGCTGAAGACGTGGCCGAGGAGAACATCCAGTCGCGCATCCGCGGCAACCTTCTGATGGCGATGTCCAACAAGTTCGGCGAACTGGTGCTCACCACCGGCAACAAATCGGAGCTGGGCGTTGGCTATTGCACTCTGTATGGCGATATGGTGGGCGGATTGGCCGTGATCTCAGATGTCCCAAAAACCATGGTGTATAGCCTCAGCCGCTATGTAAATTCGATTCGTCCAGTCATTCCGCAATCGACGATTGACAAGCCACCCTCCGCCGAGCTTCGGCCCGGGCAGCAGGACTCTGATACACTGCCGCCATACGAAGTTCTGGACAACATCCTGGAAGATTACGTGGAGGACTACCGTACAGCCGAGCAGATTGCCGGCGACCGCGGCTATAACGTGAAGCTGGTACGCGACGTCATCCGCATGATCGAGCGCAGCGAATACAAGCGCCAGCAGGCCGCGCCCGGAATCAAGATCACGCCCAAGGCATTTGGCCTGGGGCGGCGCTTCCCCATCGCCCAAAAATCGGAAATCTGATCCATGACAAAAGCGAAAATCTCCGCCTTTTTCATTTCATTTTCAATCGCATTCACTCTGGCCGGCGCACAAACCGGCGTAACCAGGAAGCCCAGCGGCACGGCCCGAACGACTGCCCATCCCGCTGCGGCGAGCCCCACTGCATTGCCGACCACGGCCGAGGTTGACGCCTACATGAAGCGCAGCTTCGGCTACGATCCCGGCGTTAGCTGGCAAGTGCTTGAGATTCGCGAGTCCGACGTGCCTGGAATTGCCGAGATCATGGTCTCCGTGAACAAGGGAGATCCGTATCATCTGTTCTATTCGTCGTCGGCGCAAAGAGCTTTTGTCGGACAGGTGATCCCATTCGGTCCGAACCCTTATGCTTCAAACCGCACCAAGTTGCAGGCCGCATTCGGGCCAAGCAAAGGTGGCGCGACTTCGGCCATCCAGATCGTGGAGTTCAGCGATCTGGAATGCCCGCACTGCAAGGCCGCTCAGCCCGTGGTCGAAAAACTACAGGCTGATTTTCCTCAGGTGCGTTTTGTCTTTCAGCAGTTCCCTCTGCCCGCCTCGCTCCATCCCTGGGCGATGAAAGCGGCGCTTTATGCGGACTGCGCGGGCCAGATGAACAAAGAAAACTTCTGGAAGTACGTCGACAGCATCTTCGAGAGCCAGGGCGGGATCGCGATGGCCACGGTCGATGACAAGCTTAAAGAGCTGGCCACGGCGGCGGGCTACGATGGGCAGAAGATCTCCACCTGCGCCGCATCGCCGGAGGCAGAAGCGCGGGTGAAGAAGTCGCTTGATCTGGGACAGACGCTCAACGTAAGCCAGACGCCAACCGTTTTCATCAATGGGCGCGCGGTGCTCGGACTCGGCGGCATCCCGTATGACAATCTGAAGAACCTCGTTCAGTTTGAGATTGAGCACGCGGGAAAATAGCCCGACGGCTCTCCTACGGTGCAATATTCCAGAGCACGCTGCTGCCCTTGTCGCGGAAAGGCTTCCGCACCACGTGAGGCGTCACCACGATTAATAGCTCATTGTGAATGTGCTCTTTTGACGTCACGCCGAGGAAATTATTCACGCCAGGAACGGTGCCCAGCAGCGGCAGTCCGTGGGCCGAGCGGATCTCTTGCTCAGTAACGGCGCCCATGATTACGGAGGGCGAACCGTCGTCTACCGTGATGGTTCCTTTGTAGGTCCGGCTGGTGATATCGGGAATGCCGTTGAGCTGTAAGGCGCCCAGCCCCTGAATGGCCAGGTCGAGCACCAGCGAGACATCGCCGTTGGAATGATAGTGGGGCGTCAACTTCAGCGTGATGCCCAGCTCCTCATAGGTGAATTGCGGCGTCTGGCCGATCTGTGTCTGCCCCCGGCTGCTGAAGGCCACGTTGGTGAACGTGCTGTTCACGATCGGGAAGCGCGTGCCGATGCGAAATGTTGCGGTCTCGCCGTCGGTCGCGCGCAGCGTCATGTGCTCCAGCGTCGACGATCGGGAGTCGTTCAGCGAAGCGTGCGCGTTGATGTTGGGCACGCCGATTCCGGTGAGCCCAAAAAGGCCTTTGCCGAAGAAGATAAATGGCGCCAGCAGCGGCGAGCCGGCCAGGTTGGCCAGCGAGCTGGCGGGAATCTTGCTGGGATCGATGGTCCCGGTCTTGTTGAGCTGGTCGATGATCGGCTGCGCGTCTGGTCCGAGCACGCGTCGGATCTCCGAGGGTATATTGAAAACCTGGAAGCTGGTGGGCAGGTTCAGCCCCATGTTGCGCGCCTTGTCGAGATCGACCTCCAGCTGTGAAACTTCGATCACCAGCTCCGGCCGCGCGTCCATCAGGTTATCAAGCAGGCTGGCCGCGGCCTCCACCTGCTCGCGCGGCGCGCGCACCGTAATGGTGTTCCGCCCCGGCTGAACGCTTACCAATTTCATGTCCAGGATGCTGCGCATCACGTTGACCAGGTCATTCAAGTCGTTCTGGCTGGAGACATTGCCGACGTAGAACGTGCGCATGGCCAGTCGCTCATACTGCTTGCGCATCTCCGGGGTATCGCCGGCAACGATGGCCTCATGGGCCGAAACCGGGGCCCAGAAAGTCTTGGTCATCTTGCCGGCCAGCTGCATGGCCGTGAAGAAATCCACGCTGTCCATGTCAAAGCGCAGGTTGCGGCTGTTCATGCTCTGGTCAAACTGCACAGTGATGCCGAACAGCGCGCCGATTTGCGTATAGACCTGGCGGGTATCGCCGCCGACGTGAACATTTTTCCTGCCCGGCGCAGGCTGGATGTTGATCTGGTCCACCGAAGCCAGCAGCTCAAGCACCCGGCGGTGGTCGGGATCGGGATCGCGCGGGGTTACGTCATGCATCCGCTGCTGGACGTAGGCATTTCCCGGATCGATGCCGAGCGCCAGCTGAAACTGCTGCACTGCACCGGCAGCGTCGCCGCCCTCGGCGAGATGGTTGCCTGCTTCAAGGTGCGCGCCCACGATCTGCTGGCGCAGCATCTCCGCCATGGTGATGTATTCCACGTTTCCGGGAAAGAGTTGATTGGCCCGCATGGCAGCCAGCAGGGCGTCTTCCGGCTTGCCCTTTTTGCGCAGTTCCAGCGCGTTTTTGAACTCCTTTTCAGCCTCCTTGCGGTCATGCTTTGACACCGCGGACTTCGGCGAGTCCGCGGCGGCACAGGCCAGGCAGAAAAACAGCGCGAGAATGGCGGAACAGCTCTTCATTCAGGAAAGCTCAATTGTACCGTTCTTTAGATCGATTTCCGGCTTGATTCTTGCGCAGGATTACCGAAGTTTGTCTCCGTAAATCATTGTTCACCTCGCCGCAGGGACAACCGGGTGGAGCAGGCCTTCAGGCCTGCGTTAAAGATTATGTGACCTTCGGCTTCAGCCGCTGAGGTGCTCAGACACGAGAGGAAGAATTCCTGGTTCAGTTTGTCACGAATGTTCATACCTCAGGGGCTAAAGCCGGAGTGTCCCTGGCTTTTACCGCAGGCCTCGACCCCGCAGTCCGATACAACAACGCAGTACTTGCTCTAATTGCGTGATCCGCGGACCCATGCACCCAAATCAAATCGCAAGGGCCAGCAGATCCCCGGCGCAGGCAAAGCAGGCTTCCGGCTCATGCGCCAGGAGGTCGGCAAAGCTGAAAATGCCGGTCGCCAGCGCGATCACCGGCACGCCCACCGCGTGCGCGGCTTCGATGTCCGACGGCGTATCGCCAATGACCGTAACCGTGGCCTGACTGCCCAGTTGCTCGCGGGCCAGCGCAATTCCCTGCTGGAAAATCTCCGTGCGCGATTCGCGCGGATATGAGAAGGAGCCGAAAGCAAAGAGATCTCGCAGTCCGGCCTTTTCCAGCTTGAGCCAGCCAATCGGCTCCAGGTTTCCTGAGGCCGCGCCCAGCAGCTTGCCGCGTCCACGCAGGTAAGAGATCAGCGCCAGAATCGAAGGGCAAAGTTCCGGCCGCATGTTGACGTGGTTGCGCTGGACTTCGGCGCACATATGCTCGACGATCAGCGGCAGCTTCGCGTCAATCTCACGGTCTGGCACGCCAGCTTTGCGCAGAGCGGCCCGCAGAATGCCCGGATCGGTATTGCCATGGACGGGAACACCGTCGATCCCGGCTTCAATGCCGAGGACCTGGCGGGCTGCATTGCGGAAGGAGAAATAGTGGACGGCGTCACGGCTGTTGAGCAGCGTCCCGTCGATGTCAAAGAGATAAGCGTCGGACGCGTCCCAGTGAAAGCCGGGACGAACAAATGACTTTTGGCCGGCCGAAAATGGCGCCACGATTTGCACCTTGCAGTTGGATTCAGAGACGGCAGGCAGGGCTGCCGCAGGATTGAGCCCGTTCAGGAAGTTAGCGGACGAGCTTCTGTTTTTCCAGCGGCAGCGGCTTCTCACTGCGCACGGGACGCCGGCCGCCATCGCGCAGCTGCCTGACATCGAGCTTGAGTTCCGCGATGGTGCGGCTGAGGGTGTTGCGGTGCATGCCGAGTTCCCGCGCGGCTTTGCACTGGTTCCCGCGGTTCTGCTGCAGGACGTTCATGATGAAGCGCTTTTTGAATTCCCGTACCGCCTCAGAATAAAGAATGCCGCTCGAATACATTTGCGCCACGAGTCCTTCAAGCTGGTCCTTCACGGATTCTCCCTCGCATTTCTTTTTGTCGCCCGCTCCAACCGCCAGTGAGCTTCCTGGGCCGCAGCGCTCCTGGCCGGTGGGCATAGCGCGACTTCATTATTTGTTTGTCGCTCCGGGACTGGCCCCCCCACGCAGTTTGATGATCCCCTCACGGAACTTCTGGCGAACCTGTGCGGGTGCGAGCCAGCTTGCGCCCCGGCCGGCGACCAGAAAATATCCGGCGAGTTGCGAGCCGGCAAGTTCCTGCGACTCCGGCGCGAAGGCCGTGAGCGCCAGTAATCCGGCGGTTACAATCACCATTCCACGAACGAAACCAAATGCCGCTCCCAGTACGCGATCCACTGACCGCAGCCCTGCTTCGTGGACCACCCAGCGCGTAATCCGCGCGATGGCCCCGGCGAGCAGCACTACGGACAAAAAAATCGCCAGAAATCCCGCAAGATCGGCAAATGCAGGCACTCTTACATATTGCACAAACCATGGGGAAAGCCTGCCATACCCCCACGCTGCCAGCAGGAATCCGAGCACTGCTCCTGCGAGGCAGATAATCTCAAAGAAAAACCCCTGCGCTGCCGCCAGCAACGCTGAAAACAGCAGGATCACCAGAATGATCCAGTCCAGCGCGTTCATGCTGAGGGCTCAGCCCGCGGGCAGCTCACGCCCGGCCAGCACCTTGTACGCCTGGATGTACTTCTCGCTGGTCTTTTGCGCTACATCCGGGGGCAGGGCCGGCGCCGGCGGTTGCTTGTTCCACTTGATCGCTTCCAGATAGTCGCGAACAAATTGCTTGTCATACGACTCCTGCGCCCGGCCCGGCTGATACTTATCGGCCGGCCAGAAGCGTGAAGAGTCCGGTGTGAGGACCTCGTCCGCCAGGATGAGCCCCTTTTCTGTGTTGCCAAACTCGAATTTGGTATCGGCAATGATGATGCCGCGTCCGGCCGCATAATCGGCGGCCTTCTGATAAATATCTAACGTCAAATCGCGAAGTTTTTCTGCCAGCTCTTTTCCCGTACGCCTGGCCATCTCCTCAAAAGAGATGTTTTCATCGTGGCCGCTGAGCGCCTTGGTGGCGGGCGTAAAGATCGGTTCGGGCAGCTTGTCTGATTCTTTCAACCCGGCCGGCAGCCTGATGCCGCATACCGCGCCGCTCTGCTGGTATTCCTTCCATCCCGAACCGGAAAGATAGCCGCGGGCCACGCACTCAATGTCGATCATTTGCGCCTTGGTCACCAGCATGGAGCGGCCGCGCAGATCGTCGGCGTACTTCCTGAGTGGCGCGGGGTAGTCTTCCACGCGGGCCGTGATCAGGTGATTGTTCACGGTCCCCTTGAGGAACTCGAACCAGAAGAGCGAGAGCTGCGTGAGCACTCTGCCCTTTTCCGGGATGCCCGTGGCCAGCACGTAGTCGAAAGCGGAGATGCGGTCCGTGGCCACGAACAGCAGATGGCCGTTCAGGCTGTACAGATCGCGCACCTTACCCCGGGCGTGCAGCGTAAGCTCCGGAAAGTCTGTCTGAAGAAGAATGCGGCTTTGCATTGTGTCATTGGTCATGGCAGAAATACGCGGGCGAGCGAGTATTCTAGCCTCTCAACTTTTTTTGTCAACCACGGAAAAACTGGTTTTTTTGTTCTGCTCTGATTTTCTTCTGTAAGAAAAGTCCAGGAAATGCACAAGCGCTGAAAGCCGCATAAAATGCGGTCGAAATCGCATTGATTTTCATTTCAGTTTGTAGTACCGGTTACTAAAAAATAAATTTCAGGTGTGAAAAATATTTTCTGCTGTCGAGCATTTCGAGAGGGAGAGACTATTCGATTTCAGCAACTAGCAATTGGCAATTAGCAATGAAGCCCAGCTAAAGCAGGGCCGTCAGAACAGTCAAGAATTGACATCTGCGCGGGAACATGCAAGCAGCTGGTTTGGCTGGCTGCTCATTGCCAGTTGCCAATTGCTTTTTCACGGCCGGATCTCCACGCGCGTGCCCAGCGGCACCAGGTTCCAGATCTCTTCTATTTCAGCGTTGGTGACGGCCACGCATCCATCGGTCCAGTCGGTGCGGGTGTAGCGTGCATCGGAAAACCCGTTAGGCAGGCCGTGAATCATGATGTCGCCGCCCGGGCTGCTTCCGAGCTTGCGCGCACGAACGCGATCGGCTGCACTGGGGTAGGAAATGTGCAGCGCGAGATGAAACTGGCTGTGCTCGTTTCGTGAATCGATGGTGTAGTTTCCTTCGGGCGTCTTGTGGTCGCCCTGGACCTGCTTGGCGCCCCGGGGAATGCCGCCCAAAGCGATCTTGTAGCTCTTCAAGACCTTGTTGCCTTGCCACAGAGTCAGGGTGCGGGTGGACTTCACAATCAGAATCCTGTCAGCCTGAAGATAATGGGCCGCCGGTGCGGGTGAGAAGGACAGCAGAAGCAGCACTGCTGCCGGGAACGCGCACGCAAATCGAAAAAGAATACGCCGCACTCAGGAACGATCCGGCTGCCGCATCTGCTCTTCTTTCTGCAGATCGGAAAAGCGGAGGCGCTCAGCCTCAGAGAGATGATGGTAGTGCAGCTTCAAATAGAGATAGGAGCCCGCACCCCAGAGAATCATCAGCAGGAAAAATGCGGCGATGCCGCCCAGGATCCACCAGATCATAGTTCGACATTTTACTCCGTAATCCCGGGTTCAGGACCGCTTCCGCTAAGCTGAGGCCGCGCGCGGCATCCCGCCTTCAGCGCCAAACTTCACCGAAACGATCTTCGAAACGCCCGGCTCCTGCATGGTCACACCATACATGACCGGCGCCACCGCCATCGTCTTCTTGCTGTGAGTGATGATGATGAACTGCGTGCCGACCGCCATTTCGCGGATCAATTCGGTGAAGCGGCCGATGTTGGCCTCGTCGAGCGGCGCGTCCACCTCGTCGAGAATGCAGAACGGGCTCGGCTGGTACTGGAAAATCCCGACCAGCAGCGAGAGCGCCGTCAGCGCCTTTTCACCGCCGGAGAGCAGCAGCACGTTCTGCAGCTTCTTGCCCGGAGGCGACGCGACCACGTCAATGCCGCTTTCGGCGGTGTTGATCTCGTCAGTCAGGCGCATAAAGGCCTGGCCGCCGCCAAACAGTTTGCGGAAGGTGAACTGGAAGTTTTCGTTGATACGTTCGAAAGCTTCCTGGAACTTCTGGCGCGAGAACTCGTCGATCTCCTTGATTGTGGCTTGCGTGTTCTCGATTGACTCCAGCAGGTCCTTGCGCTGGGTCTCCAGGAACTGGTGGCGCTGCTCGGTTTCTTTGAACTCTTCGAGCGCCATCATGTTCACCGGACCCATGTTGTCGAGCTTTGTCCGCATCTCGCGATAGGTGGCCTCTTCTACGGCAAGCTGCTCGCCTTCCACCACTGGAATCTCCGGGTTCGCGCGCAGCTCATCGGCGGTGACGCCCAGCTCGTTCAGGCAGGACTCGGCCATGTGGCCGAGATCCGACTGCAGCTTCGCCAGTCGCGTGGAGAGCTCGCCTTTGGCTTCGCGCACGGCGTCCAGCTCCAGGCGCGCGGCCTTCAGCTCCTGATCGATTGCAGTAATGCGCGCGCGCACCTGCTCCGATTCATGCTGCAACTGGACCGCGGTTGCTTCGGTGGCAGCTTTTTCCGCGGCCAGGGCCTGGAGACGCTCGGCGATCTGGAGGTTTTCGGCCTCGCGCTGGGTCTTTTCCGCGGCGGCAGACTGGATCTGCGTCTGCAGCGAGCTCACGCGCTGAGCGGCTTCTGCGGAAAGCGATTCGATGCGCTCCAGCGCCGCTGCCGCGGTGCGGCGGCGTTCTTCGACCACGGCGAGACGCGCGGCAGCTTCGGAGGCTTGCTGCGCGGATTCGTCGCGCGCAGTCCGCAGTGACACCAGGCGCTGCTGAGCGACCTTCATCTCATCTTCGGCGGCCTGACGCTGTTGTTCGAGCATGCCGGCCTGCTCGCGCTTTTCCGCGACCATGCCCTCTTTTTCATTGCGCTCGGAACGGATGCGCTCGAATTCCAGCCGGTAGGTGTTCAGCCGCTGCTCGGTGCGCGCCAGCTCAGTTTCCATCTGCTTGAGAGCATGGCCGGAGGTGAGCGCCTGCTTCTCCGCTTCACGGCGCTCTTCTTCCAGAGTGCTGAGAAGCTTGCTCAACTCTTTGATCTCGCGGGCCAGCGTCTGGATGGTGCCATCTTCATTCTGGATCGCGAGTTCGAGATCGGCGGCCTGCCTAGCCAGTTCGCGCAGCTCCCTCTTGAGCGAGAGCGGGCCTTCCTTGCGCTGCTTGCCGCCGGTGACGGTCACGTTGTGGAAACATTCGCCGGTGGCGGAGAGGAAATAAGCGTCAGGATTTTCCAGGGCCAGGTTGCGGGCGATGATCGAATCGGGCGCTATATAACCATCGCGCAACTTGGGCAGCACAACTTCCAGCGATCGCCCAAAGCCGTTCAGCACGCGGATACAGTGCTTGAGTGGAACCAGATCGCGCTGCTGCGCCGCGGCGCCGGGAGGCGGCGCGTCACTGGCGGCAAAAGAGAAACGGGCCTGCGCGTCTTCAGGATGAACGAGGAAGGTAGCACGGCCGTCGACGTCCGATTGCAGCAGGCGCATGCCTTCATTGGCCGAGTCCCAGGATTTAACGACGACGTAGTTCAGCTCGTCGCGCAGAAATTCTTCCACTACCCCTTCATAGCGGTTCTCGACTTCGAGGAAGTCGGCCAGCACGCCCGCGGGGGTAAAGCCGTTGCCGACGGCGCCCGACTGGAAGAGCCGCTTCACCGATTCCGTGGAGTAACCGTGCTCGTTGATCACCGATTCCAGAGAGCTCTTCCTTCCGAGCGCGGTGGCAAACTCCGCGCGCAGCGTGTCCAGGTTGCGCTTGCGCTCTTCTTCGTCGCGGCGCTTGCTCTCGATCTGGCTGCGCACATCGTCGATGCGCGTGCCGAGCGCGGTTACGCTCTGGGTGATCGACTCAAATTCAAAGGCGATCTGGCCGCGCTTGCCGCCGAAGGCCTCGATATCGAACTGCGCGGCGAGGGCTTCGCGGTCCAGCCGCTGCGCCTCGCGCTCGAGAGCGGTGATGTGCTCTTCCGCCTGGATGATCTGGTTGCGCACCTGCGAGGCCGATGCCATCACTTCCATGACGTTCTGACGGCGGGCTTCCTGCTGACGCTCGAGATCGGAGAGCGCCGTGGCCGCTTCGTGCGAAGCGTGCTGCAGGGTGCGGTATTCGTGCTGGGCCGTGGCTACGTCAGAAGCTGCGGTTTCAGCAAAGCGGCGGTTGGCCTGGACTTCTTCCGTGAGCGAGAGCAGCTGCGCCCGGGCACGTTCAAGTTCGGCGCCGGCCGCGGCGGAGCGTGCGTCCAACTCAGCGCAGCGTTCTTCATTGGAGGCGCGGCGCGAGTTAGCGCGCTCGGTTTCGATGGTCAGCGCATTCATCGCCTGGCTGTTGTTCGCGATCTCGTTTTCGATGGCGTAACCGCGTTGCGTGCGCTCGTTGTGCTCGGCCTCTTTGGCGGTAACGGCCGCGGAATGGGCGCGGATCTCTTCGCCAATGGCTTCCAGCGAGGCGTTCAGGCCGGCTTCATCGCGGCCCATCTGGGCAAACTTGCTGGCCAGTACCACGCGCAACCTGGCCTTCATCTCGTCGCGCAGGCGGGCGTAGCGCTCCGCCTTGGAGGCCTGGCGCTTGAGCGAATTCATCTGGCGCGTGACTTCGTCAAAAATGTCATTGATGCGGGCGAGGTTCAGCCGCGACTGTTCCAGGCGCGCTTCCGCCAGCCGCTTCTTGGTCTTGAACTTGGTGATGCCCGCCGCCTCTTCAATGATGGCGCGGCGATCATGCGGTTTGCTCGAGAGGATCTGGCCGATGCGGCCCTGCTCGATGATGGCGTACGATTCCGGCCCCAGGCCGGTGCCCATGAAGATGTCCTGGATATCGCGCAGGCGGCAGAGCTTGCCGTTGAGCAGGTATTCGCTCTCGCCGGTGCGGAACAGGCGGCGCGTGACCATGATCTCGCCCTTGGCAAAGATCTGGGGCTTGAACTTGCGGCGCCGGATCTTGAGCACGACCGGAGTCGGGCCAGCGTGTGCGGCCTCAGCGTTGGGTTCAGGAGATTGCGGGTCCGCTGCCGGTAACTGTTCAGCGGCGATCTGCGGCTCAGCTGGCGCTTCGGCGTGAGCTTCTGGAGATTCTGCGCCTTCGGGCGGGCCTTCTGCGGCAGCAGCTTCGCCTTCAACGCCCTCTTTCCAGTCGAGCGGGCCGGGCTGCACCTCGGCTACGTGGGCGTCAGTGGCTTCAGCAGCGGTGGCGCGGAGGGAGGCCTCGTCCCAGTCGTCGTCTTCGGAATGCGACTGGGGCATTTCGTCCTGAATATCGATTTCGGGGTCGCCGACGGGCTGGCCGTCGTACGCCTGGGGATCGATGAGCGTGAGAGAAACTTCAGCCATCCCGGTAGGCTTGCGATCGCGCGTGCCGGCGAAGATCACGTCTTCCATGCGCACGCCGCGCAGGCTCCTGGCAGATTGCTCGCCCAGGACCCAGGAGATGGCGTCAGCGATATTGGATTTTCCGCATCCGTTGGGGCCCACGACCGCAGCAATGCCCTCGCCCGGAAACTTCAGCTCCGTGCGATCACAGAAGGACTTGAAACCGAGGATTTGCAGTTTCTTAAGTTTGAGCAACTTCCTACTCCTTCAGGAATGGCCAAAGGTTCACACGGCTGTGGCTGGCAACCGCGATTCAATCCTCGCTTCGGCGGCTTTCTTCCTCCTTCATTGGAGGCAGATGGAGGTCAAAAAGCCGTGTTCCAGCTACTGTACCCAGAGAGTAAACCGGGGTCAAGTGCAAAGACCACAAGATATTGGGTGGGCTTGCACTTAGCCACAGCATATGGAACAGCCTGTGCAAATCTTGGCCAAAATACTCCTGTGAGGATGATTAAAGGAGGTCGGAAGAATCGTGCAGAGCTAAGCAGACTGTAGCGCTTTTGGTGCAGAGAAGCAAGGCGGATCAGGGCGGGAATTGGTACAGGGGAAGGATTGGCACGGAAGGATTAAGGGGTGAATCGGGTGATCGGAAAGCGAGGGTTTGTGGCTAGACATTAGGTTATTGCCAATTGCAATGGCAAGGGAACAGTATTGAGCGTTGCGTATTCAATGTGGAGGACGCGCCTGGGCGTTTCTGATCGCGATTTGGAAGAAGCATGGATGATGAGCGGCCGCATGAGAATGACGCCGTCTTTCTCGACAAGACACGTAGCCGGATGAGCGTTAGAAACGAACGCTTCGATCTCTCGATCCGTCAAGACTCCATCGTGATGCGAGCCAGGTATGACGCGCAGCGGACCATTCTCCTCCGTTGAATTGTCCAAATGCAGTCGAATGGCCAGGACTTGTTCTAATGCCGAGGCAGGGGCATGCGCGTAGGTTACGCCCTCCTTCACCGACCAGGGTCCCCAACCAGCAATCTCCTTCTTCTCAGTCAGAGGCAGCGCGGTATCCTGATGCCACGTGATCAGCCAGTTGGAGTCCGGAGATTTATCGAATAGCGTTGCGCGGAAGGGAAAGGCATCGTCACCTAGCACTTGTTTTGCCAGTGTAGACAGGCGTGGAGCATTGGCAAGCCCGGACACCTCAGGAGTGCGAAGCAAGTGGCGAACCCCCGCACGCGTGCGGCGTGATATCGAATGCTCCAGTGCAGAGATGAATTGCTGGAGTTCCTCCCCATTCACGATGTTCGGCAAGATCGCATAGCCGTCCTGTCCAACTTGCTGTAGCCAGGCTGCATTTTGCAGATTTTCGATCACCTGATCACGCGCGATCACCAGATCACCCGATTCCCTATGCTCCAAGCTTCTCAAAAAACCCTATGATCGATTCAATCCCGCGGTAGAAGTTCGGTATGTGGAACTTCTCGTTCGGCGCGTGGAGATTGTCGTCGGGCAGGCCGAAGCCCATCATCACGCTGGGGATTTTGAGCACGTCCTGGAAATCGGTGACGATGGGAATAGAGCCGCCGGAGCGGATAAAGACGGTGTCTTTTTTGAAAACGTCATGCAGAGCTTCCGTCGCGGCCTTGATGTAGCGATTGTCAGTGCCGACAACACAGGCCGGCCCCTTGCTGAAGACCTTGATGTTGGTCTCGATTCCCCTGGGCGTGAGCTTCTTCACCTGTTTGGTGTAGCGCTTCAGGATGTCGTCAGGATCCTGGTTGGGCACAAGACGCATGGAGACCTTGGCAAAGGCGCGCGCGGGGATCACGGTCTTGGCGCCGGGCGCAACGAAGCCGCCGGGCATGCCGTGGACTTCCAGCGTCGGCCGCGCCCAGGTGCGGTAAAGGACGGAGTAACCGGGCTCGCCGGTGAGGACCCTGGAACCAACCTCAGTCTTGCGATAGTGCTCTTCATTGAACGGGAGGCGCTTCCAGGCCTTGAGTTCGGCTTTACTGGGCGCTTTCACTTTGCTGTAGAAGCCCGGAATGAGGACCTTGCCTTTGGAGTCTTTGAGCTTGCTGATGATCTCGATCAGCGCGAAGAACGGGTTGGGCGCGGCGCCGCCGTACATGCCGGAGTGCAGATCGGTTTTGGCGCCGACGGCCTCGATTTCGGTATAGATGAGGCCGCGCAGGCCGACGCAGAGAGTAGGAAGATTCGGCGCGAACAGCTCGGTGTCGCAGACCAGGGCGAAGTCGGCTTTCAATTTTGCTTTTTGCGCGCGAATGTAGCTGGCGATCGATTCGCCTCCCACTTCCTCTTCGCCTTCGAAGATGACCTTCACGTTGATGGGCAGTTTGCCGCCGTGGCCGCGCATGAGCGCTTCCAGCGCCTTGATCTCCATCCAGAGCTGGCCTTTGTCGTCTACGGCGCCGCGGGCGTAGATGTTCTGGTTGCGCTCGGTGGGCTCAAAAGGCGGCGTGGCCCATTCGTTGAGCGGATCGGGCGGCTGGACGTCAAAATGCGCGTAGCAGAGCACGGTGGGCTTGCCGGCAGCGTGCAGCCAGTCAGCATAGACGAGAGGATGGCCATTGGTGGGGATAACCTCGACGTTTTCCATGCCGATGCGGCGGAGCTCGTCGGCGACGAACATGGCGGCGCGACGGACGTCTTCTTTGTGCTCAGGCGCGGTGCTGACACTGGGAATGCGCAGCAGGTTCTTGAGCTCGCCTAAAAAGCGCTGCTGATTTTCCTTGGCAAAACTGACGGCAGATGAGGCCATGGTCCCTCCTGGCGGTAATGAAACCCTTAAGTATAGCGTGGGAGAAAGGAAAAGGCTTACCGCGGATTTCCCGGATGAACGCGGATCGGAAAAGGTGGAGTGGCCCAGATCATCCCGCGAGGCGGCGTGCCTCAGCCCATTGCGAAGCAATGGCCGAGTTCGGCGACCCATTTTTCGATGTATGGGAAGTCGAGTTCTGCACCGCGAACCTTGAGGATTCCTGCGACGTCTTCGATCTGGCGCGATGATTGTCCTAATTTGGCCCATTCCAGCTTTGAGAGAACGATGTCCTCGGGAGAGGCGACATAAAGGGGTACTCCCGCGACCGTTTCTTTTCTTCTGCGCCCAAACTCTTCCCTGCTGAACTCCCGGTCTTTTACAAAAATGAAATCGATTTTCAGACCAGTGACGTTATCCAGCAAATTGAACATGGATTTGCGCCGGCACGCTTCCAAGGCATGGTTCAACTCCGAGGAAAAGTCATTTTCTGAAAGTTGAAGGAAAAGCTTTCCAAGGGATGCTTCATCGGCGGTGATGATGAAGTCAACATCAGCACTGCCACGGTGCATCCCGTAAATACTGCTGGCGAACGATCCCGTAAGCATGTATGGAATACCGGTTTGCTCAAGCAGGCTTGAGAGTCTACGAAACAGATCTGCTGCGGTCATCGCACCCAATCCGGCAGGGGTTGGGGAAAAAAGGCAAGGCGGTGGACTTCCCGCTCAATTTCCTTCTCCGACCACTCTGGATGTTGGTTGCGCACACCTGCCGCCACGAATGCGCGTGAGAGCAGGCTGATTTCAAGAGCACTTTCCAGGTGCTGTTCAACGGTCATGGAACGAAAAATGCGGATTTGCATGGCCTCGATTTCAGGAGTTGTGTCGAGAGGCGGCGGCATGGGGGAATGGTAGCATGGGGTCAGCCGTCCTGTTGAAGGGCCCTCTGCCACTTCCCTTTGCCACATTGCCTCCGGCATACCTGCGATCAGTTCGCTGTCTATAATAGAAAGGTGAGCTCTCCATTCACGGTCCGAAAGCTGGCTGACGCCGATTTTCCCACGCGCTGGGGCCATTTCCGCATCATGGGGTTTGAAGGCCAGTTCGGAGCCGGGGCTGCGGGACCAGTTGAAGGCGAGGGAGCGCCGCCATCTGAGCGCCGCAAGGAAGAAGCTGTCGCGCTGGTCTTTGGCGATATTCATGTCGCGCCGCCGCTGGTGCGCATTCACTCGCAGTGCCTCACCGGCGACGTCTTCGGCTCGCTGCGCTGCGACTGCCGCCAGCAGCTGGAGATGGCGCTCTCGATGATCGCCCAGGCGGGCGCAGGCGTTCTGCTTTATGAGTTGCAGGAGGGCCGGGGGATCGGCCTGATGCCCAAGCTACAGGCCTATCAGCTTCAAGACCAGGGGCTGGACACGGTGCAGGCCAATGAGCAGCTCGGCTTCAAGGCCGACCATCGCGAGTTCCAGTTGCCCGCCGAAGTGCTGAAGAAGCTGGGACTCAAGCAGGTGCGGCTGCTCTCAAACAATCCGCAGAAGGTGGCGGCGCTGGAAGCGGCGGGAATCAAGGTAGTGGAGCGCGTGCCCTGCGAAGTTGAGCCGCACGCGGCGTCGGAGCGCTATCTAAATACGAAGAAGGAAAAGCTGGGACATCTCTTTACCAAGTAGCACTCAGCATTCAGCATTCAGCAGTCAGCATTCAGCCCCGCACCCGTATGGTGAATCCACGGAAACCTTTGAAACGCAGAAGAACGGAGGGAGCGGAGGAGCAATGATCTGGTCATCGGACCATCGGTTCACCGGGCCATCTGGAAAACCGCGATGACCGAGAGCTTTTCAATTACCAGATAACCAAGTTACTCAATTGCCAAATTTCCT
>DASTJB010000188.1:0-2377 GCA_035717005.1 Candidatus Angelobacter sp. | reverse complement strand
TCGATGGGCTCGACTTGAGACGTAGCAGTGCTACGTCTCTACATGAAGGTTTTGGCGTCACTTCGGAAGCATCGTAGCGCCTGCGTAATTGGATCGTCTGAAATGGCATCCACCAGCCCGATCTTCAATGCTTCATCCGCCGCCACCATTTCCGCCAGAAGAAACATCTGCATCGCCCTGGCTTTGCCGATCAGCCGCGGCAGGCGTTGCGTGCCGCCCCAGCCGGTCATCACGCCCAGGCTTGCGCCGCGATGTCCAAAGACGGCATTCGGCGCGGCGATGCGATAGTCGCAGGCCAGCGCCAGGTCCATGCCTCCGCCCATGCAGTAGCCGCGAATGGCCGCGATTACAGGCACGGGAAACCGGTCGATCGCCAGCATCAGCGCCTGTCCGGCGCGGGAAAACGCAAATGCCCGCGGCCCGCTGAGCTGCGCAATCTCGTTTAAATCAGCTCCGGCGGAAAAGAACTTATCATTGCCGGTGATGATGAGGGCTTTGATGCGGCCGCTTTCCGCCTCGGCCTGCAACGCATCGACGATGCGGTGCAAGGCGATGATCCGGGGCGTGCCGAGCTTGATGGTTCCGTCGGCGGAGACTAATTGGAGCACAGCGCCATTCTCCACATGACGCAGTGTGTAGTGTTCTGTCGCGATACCGATTTCCTGGTCCATCAGAGGGGTGAACGAACGGATTCTCCGCGTCTCGTCAGTAAAAATCGCTGCAACTCAGAAAGAAGCCGCAGGTCTTACAGACCATTTTGCAGCGTGAATCGCGCATCTGCGCGCCGCAATTGGGGCAATAACTGGAAAGGTCGGGTTTCCGCGCAGGCTGGGCCTGCTGGAGGGGGCGTGCGGTTTCCTGTGTTTTCTCTTCGGCCATGGCGCCGCTTGCAGTGTAAACCCATCGCCCGCCGCGATGCACCTTGAAAAGGCCGTCGTAGTGCCTCATTTTGTCGAAATGCTTCAGACTTGTCGTGCTGAGCGGCGCGCGAGTCCCGGCGAAAGCCGGGATCAGCGCAAGTCGAGCGGGTCGGGTGCTCACCATGACAGTCACGGCGAGACGAACCCGACCCGTCCGGCAAAGATCCTAAGAGGCATCTTAATTGTGGGTTCCGCGAGCCGTGCGATTTTTTTTGCCATGAAAAGCGAGAATAGCTCTGGTCACGGCAAACTACATTGGGTATTCTGCCTGATAGGGAACTATGGCGGAAGAAATCGCACTTTCGAGCATTCTTGGCGCGTCCGTTTATGACAGCTCCGGCGCGTTCGCCGGACACGTGCGTGAAGTCGCCATCTTTCCCCAGGAAGATCCCAACCGCATCTCCGACTTTGTGGTGAAGACCAAAGAAGGCGACCGCCTGCTGCCTTCGCGCCAGGTCAAGACCGTGATCGGCTCGTCCATCCAGGTAAACGGGTCGGCGCACGACTGGGTGCCGCTCTCCAGCTCCGAGGGCATGCTGCTGCTGGAGCGTGACCTGCTGGACCAGCAGATCATTGACGTTTCCGGACGCAAAGTGGTGCGCGTGAATGACGTCGACCTGCTGCGTGAGCAGCAGAACGGCACGCTCAAGCTGCGGGTGGGGCGCGTCGATATCGGGCTGCGCGGCGCCATCCGCCGTCTGCTCAAGGGGCTGGCTCCCGGACGGGCCGTGGAAGCGCTGGCCATGCGCATGCCGGAAAAATCCATTCCCTGGGAAGCCGTGGACCTGATTGAGACCGATCCCGCACGCCGCGTCCGCCTCCGGCTGGCCTATGACCGGCTCTCCAAGCTGCATCCGGCCGATATTGCCGACATTCTGGAAGAGCTGGCGCCGGCCGAGCGCGAAGCCGTCTTCGGATCGCTGAATGAAGAAGTGGCCGCCGAGGCGCTGGAAGAGATCGATCCCAAGATGCAGGTCGAGCTCATGCGCTCCATCGATTCCGACAAGGCCGCCGACATCGTGGAAGAGATGGACCCCGATGCCGCCGCCGACCTGCTGGGCGACCTGCCGCAGGAAACGTCAGAAGAGATACTGGAAGAGATGGAGCCGGAAGAGCGGCAGGAAGTTTCAGAGCTGCTGGCCTTCCATGAAAACAGCGCCGCCGGGCGCATGACCACCGACTACATCGCGCTCTCGCCGGAGCACACCGTGGGAGACGCCATTGACCGCCTGCGCAGCTTTGAAGGCCCGGTGGAAACCATCAGCAGCATCTACCTGGTGGACGCCCAGGAAAAGCTCGTCGGCTCCGTGCCGCTGGTCTCCCTGGTGCTGGCTTCCGGGGGCACCCGCCTGGGCTCCATTACCCCGGACCACGTGATCTTTGCGGAAGCCAACGCCTCAGACAAAGACGTGGCGGAAATGTTCGATAAATACAACCTGCTCACCCTGCCGGTGGTC
>DASTJB010000187.1:0-3419 GCA_035717005.1 Candidatus Angelobacter sp. | reverse complement strand
TACTTCCGGGCTGCCCGTATCTGACTGATGCGTGCGGAAGCGGTTGATCACGTCGGCCTTTCGCTCTCTCGCTAACACTGAATTCTGGTCGACTCCTTGTCTAAATCTCGTCCTGTTAGTGACTTAAAAAGAATAGCACGGGTGGCGAAAAAGAGCAAAGCGCAAGCCCTTTGTGGCACAGGCACTCTTGCCTGTGCTCGATTGAGTCCTTGGCCGATCGCGTGCGTTCGACTGGAAGCGCCGGCGCGTCCCTACCTGTCCGGACTTTAGCCTTGTCGCGGCGAAGGTTTCAGGCTTCCGAATCCCCGGCTCCATCCACGGGTAAGCTCCTGCTTTTCCGATCCCACGATCTCCTGATGGCCCGATCACCCGATCACCCGATCACCTGATCACCCGATGGCGTAAGCTCCTTGTTTTCAATTTTCGACGATGACGGCGATTCCGATCTACGTAAGCTCCTGCCTCTCCGATCACCCGATCACCCGATCACCCGATTGTGTAAGACAACCCCCTCTCGTCCCTGCGCTTCGGAATTACTAAGCCACCGTCGTAGCACTGGAGGGGGACTATGAAGAAACTGTTCGCAATCACTGGGATTCTGCTGCTCTGCGCCTGCTTTGCCGTGGCCCAGACGCCCGCAACTCCCCAGACATCCACTCAGCCAACCAGCACTGACATTGTTAAGCCCATGCTGGAGTTTGCCAACGCCAACTCCGCCAAAATCGCCTGGACCACCAGGCAGGGCGCGGACCTGGATCTGCACTACAGCACTGACCGCAACAACCTGCAACAGGCCGCTGTCGGCGCCGTCGAGCACATGAATGGCGACAATCACCGCGCCACGCTCACCGGCCTTCAGCCCAACACCACCTACTTCGTTGCCATGACCAACAAACAAGGCCAGCCCATCGGCCCCGTTTTCTCGTTCAAGACTCCGGCCCAGGGCCAGGCGGCCATCCATGAGCAGCCGCTGATCCAGGTTCAATAGAACCAGGTTCAATAGGAAAGGTTCAGTAAACCGGACCGTTAAACCTTATCGCCTGCTCCGTCCCGCAGTAGGGATGGAGCAGGGCTTCTTTTCTGGCCTGACCCTTTCTCTGCGGTCCGCCATCCCAAGACCGAGCATCCATGCTGTGTTTGCCTTGGTTGGGCCGGTGCGAAGGTCGAGGGATCTGCTCCGCTGCTCTTCAGGTTCTCTACCGTGCCCCAGCGCCGCCAGGCGCGACTGAGAATAGCCCACTACGTCGAGCGCCCGGGGCCCCCGGAACGCGCCGGGTTTGCGCGTTCTGGGGTGGGATTCCGCGCGATTCCGGCGATCACGGCGATCTCGCGATGTCCCGATCCCTCAGTGTCTCGGTGGTGAGATTGTTTGCCTTTCGATCTCGGCGATGTCGCGCGATGACGGCGATGTCCCGATCTCCTTTGCGTTCCCCTGTGTCTCTGTGGTTAACGGCTTTCGTTTTTTCCTACCAGCGCCCGCAACTCGATCACCGGCAGCGGACACTCCGGCCAGTTGTGCTCCCAGCACACCAGCAGGTCGCAGCCCCCTGGCCTGTGCATATGCAGATGGAAATTCCGGCTTTGGTATTCGGCCTCGATCTTCACCGGCTTCAAACGGCCGTCCGGCATCACCCGCATCGCTTCTATGTCGGGAAATCCCGTCTGCACCCGCGTAATCAGGAAACCCAGCCGCTCCGCCAGCGCCCCAAAGAGGCACAGCACCCCATTCTCATTGGTCGGGCCATACACAAACCCCGGCGCGCGGATCACCGGCCCATACGCAGGTGGCTCCGGGCCGTCCGCCACCGCGTTCTCCGCGCCGCTCGCGGCGTACGGTGTGGCCGGTCCGTAGAGGCCCCGCGGCGGCCGCCGCAGCAGCTCCAGCACATCTGCCCACGCGTCCGCCTTGCCGCACTCTTCGGCGTAAAGCCTCATCCCGTCCGGCGCCTTGGCATACTCGCCAAAAAATCGCCGCAGCTGTCGCCGCTTGTACTTGCCCAGTCGCTCGTATTCATACAACGTGGGACACTTCTTCAGCGCTCGCGCTACTCCCATCCAGTCCTGGAACAGTTGTTCTTTGTCCACTTGCTGTCCCCATCTTGGGACCGCCAGTTGGCACTCCTCCAGGGCGCGCGTGTAGTTGCCAAAGTGCCTGCGGATCTCCTGCCTCCGCAGTCCTTCCTGTGCCATCAGTTCAAATGTCGTGGGCACGCGCCCCAGCCTTTCCGCGCATCTCTTGATGGCCGCAATCACCTCTTGACTTGTCATATTTGTGTTCTCCAAAAATAAAAGAGCCACCCGGTCCTGAGGTGGCTCTGCTCTCTTGCTTCGTGTCAGGGCCCGGGCTTCAGCCGGGCCGCAGCAAATTCTTAAAGATTGGGCTTTAGCCCCTGCGGTAGATGATCAGGTTTGAGGTCTTCGGTTGTACGTTGCGGGCTATTTCCGGCGATCGAATGTCGCCCTTTTAGGTCGCCCTTCCTGAAGGAGGGACAAATCTCTTCCTTTGCCCCCAGCCGCAACGGCTCTTGCTAGGCGCAAGCGCCAGTTGCCGGCTTCTTCGTACTATAGGCGAATATTCCTTCGCTGTCAATGAAAAAACGAAAGCCATCGCAACGTTTCTTCCTTTTGTGTGGCACAGGCACTCGTGCCTGTGCCTGTTGGAGATGAGAAAGACTCGATTCTGGACCGCAGGCGCCCTCGCCTGCGCACGTTTGGCTATGAGGCGAGGACCATGGCCATGTTCAAAATCCCCCGTCACTCCGGGTCCCGGCAAGCCCGGTTTTGGCTTGCTGGGAGGTGCCCTCGCCTACGCGGATGCATGCCGTTGGCACGACCAGATCCTCCGTCCTGCGCCATTCCGAAGCCGAACAGTTCACGCCCTGTCCCGTTCGACAACTTTTCTGTGAGGCTGAGGAATCGGCTCCGCTGCTCCGCGGGAAAACCAGACTCTTGTGGCACAGCCGCCCCCGGCTGTGCCGTTCATATTTCTGATGGACCGCAGGCGCTCTCGCCTGCGCCATGAGCAATCCTCCAACGCGAGCCGTCTTTGCGCGTGAATGGACAGAGCGCCGTAGGCGCGACTGCTCATTGGCGTCGGACCATGCTCATGTGTCACAGCCGCCCTCAGCTATACGCCTGGATGTGTTGGACCGCAGGCGCCCTCGCCTGCGCACGTCTAGCTGCTCACGGCGAACTGCGCTTCCAGGCAGCAACTGAACTCCACCATACCCCAGTCCCGCGCCAGCGGGACGTCTGATAATAGCCCGCCGTTTTAACGGCGGGTAAGCAAAAGAAAAACGCCCCTTCCGCTCTGCCGAAGGCCCGCGCGCAACCGAAGGCGGAGCGCGCTAATCTTCGCAAAGGCGTGGGCCACCCACACTGTCGGCGGATGGCCCACTTTTCGGCACTTTCATTCTAAA
>DASTJB010000186.1:0-5519 GCA_035717005.1 Candidatus Angelobacter sp. | reverse complement strand
ACGAACGCGCAGCAGGCCGTGCATCACGCCCGACCTCTCGTAGCGATAGCACGTGCCCAGCTCGCCCAGCCGCACCGGCAGGTCGCGATACGAGCGCAGCGCGTTGGCGTAGATCAGGATGTGTCCCGGACAGTTCATCGGCTTCACCCGATAATCCGCGTCATCCAGCTCCATGGGCGTGAACATGTTCTGCGCGTAGTAACCCTCGTGCCCGCTGGTCTTCCACAGGTTCACGCGGAAGACGTGCGGCGTGTACACCAGCGAGTAGCCGCGCTTGAGGTACTCGTTGCGCATCCAGTCTTCCATCTCCTTGCGCATGATCCCGCCCTTGGGATGCCAGAAAATCAGCCCCGGCCCGGCCAGCTCCTGGATGCTGAACAGATCAAGTTGCTGCCCCAGCACGCGGTGGTCGCGCTTCTTGGCCTCTTCGATCGCGTGCATGTGCTGTTCGAGGTCCTTCTTGCTGAAGAATGAGGTGCCGTAGATGCGCTGCAGCTGCGGGTTTTTCTCGTCGCCCAGCCAGTAGGCGCCGGCGATGTTCGTCAGCTTGAACGCCTTGATGCGCCCGGTGGAGGGCACGTGCGGCCCGCGGCAGAAGTCCACAAATTTGCCGTTGCGATAAGTGGAGATCGGTTCGCCCGGCTTGGTGAACTGCTCAATGAAGTGGACCTTCATGAAGTCCCCTTCGTTTTTGAACCGCGCCAGTCCTTCGTCGCGCGGCAGGAACTCGCGTTCGAACTTTTCGTCGCGGGTCACCACCTCCTGCATGCGCTTCTCGATCTTCTCCAGGTCTTCCGGCGTGAACGCCGTGGGACGGTAGAAATCGTAGAAGAAGCCGCTTTCGGTCGGCGGGCCGTGGCCGAGCTTGGTTTCCGGAAAAAGCTCCAGCACCGCGGTCGCCAGCACGTGCGCGGAAGAGTGCCGGTAAACCTCCAGCGCTTCCCTATCGCGGTCGGTCAGCAGGCGCAGCTCAACGTCCTGCTCCAGCGGCTTCGAAAGATCGGCAAACTGCCAGCCGTCTTTGGACTGTTGTGCATGCATGCTGGCCGGAGTCTTCTCCGGGCCTGCCGCGCTCGTGCTCTGCTGCTCTGCAGCTCGACCACTCTGGTCAGGGGCTGAATGCTGACTGCTGAGTGCTGACTGCTGTCCGCTGACTGCTGAGTGCTTGACTCTAGCCACCAGCGCTGCCTCGGCCAGCCGCGGGCTGATCCCGCGCGCGATCTCGAGCGGCGTGGTGCCCCTGGGGACTTCCTTTTTGCTTCCGTCGGGAAGCGTCACTTGGATATGATCGGCCATAGAAATGTGCTGACACAGCCTGGTTCGGCCGTGGCAGGTGATCTTTCAGTCTAGCGAAGCCGGAAACAGGGGGTCAAACGGTAGTTGAGAGCGTAGAAGCACATGAGCCAGAGCGAACCACCCGACGAGATCGTCTTCTGGGATGAGCCATGCCCCCGTTGTCGCAGCAGCCTGCGCTATGTTAAGCGCAGCGAGCCCGGCAAAGTGTTTTGCGAAGGCTGCGGATATGTAGAGGGAGAAGCGGAATGAAATGCCCGATTTGAAATGACTAACGTTCCGCATGCATTCCAAACGGCGCAGCTTGGCCGGGGCGCGCAACGTTGGCGGGCTTCCGTTTCTTATTCCGTCCAACGCTTGCCTCGGCTGGTCTCGCCGGAATGCGTTTTTGAGGGGGCCTCATCCAGCCATTCCGGACTACAATCACCTTACCGCATCAACTCTGTAGAGGAGCTATGTCGATGGAAAAAAGCCAGACGGTCCTGCTGATCGCCTTGATCGTATTCATCATCTCGTTCTTCCTGCCCGCGATCTGGCTGCCCCATGCCACTCCGCGAACGCTGCAGGGATACTGGTGCGCATACAACACGCTCGTCTCGCCCTGGACCGCCGAAGGACTCAACGACCTGACCCGGGAGCCCGTGCAATATTTCTCCGTGCTGCTGAGCGGATGGATCAATCCGCTCTTCCTGATCGCGCTGTTTCTCATCTACCGGGGTATAAAGCTTGGGCGGGCGCTGCGCATCGTGGTCTTGTGCCTGATGCCGGCCTGCTGGATTGTCTTTGTCCAGGATGGCGTCTATCCATTTGTCGGATACTTCATCTGGACCGCGGCCATCATCGTGGCCATGTTCTCTTCTGCCTCAGGCAGTCTCCGGCGCGATCGCCAAATCCAGGCTGCCGCGGCGTGATCTTCGAGTTGCAGCCCGGTTAACCGGCTGTTCGCGTAGAATTTCCCCGTGCGATTGTCCGGCAAAGTAGCCCTCGTCACCGGCGGAGGCAGCGGCATCGGTAAAGCCGTCGCGCAGGCCTTTGCGCGCGAAGGCGCCAGCGTTGTGATCGCCGGACGGCACCAGGAAAAGCTCGATCACGCTGCCCGCGAAGTCGGGCGCGATTGTCTGCCGGTCGCAGCCGACGTGAGCCAGCCGGTGCAGGTCGAGCAGCTGGTCAGCGCCGCAACCGGTAAATTCAAACGTCTCGACATTCTGGTGAACAACGCCGGCATTTTGCTTGCGGGAACGGCCGAGTCGCTGAGCGAAGCGGACTTCGACCAGACGTTTGACGTCAACGTCCGCGGCCTTTGGTTGCTTTCGCGCGCCGTGCTGCCGCACATGCGCCGGGCGGGCGGCGGCTCGATCATCAACATCGGCTCAGTCCTGAGCACGCTGGGAGCACCAAACCGTGTGGCCTATGCGGGTTCAAAAGGCGCAGTGCTGGCCATGACCCGCGCAATGGCCCTGGACCACGCTGCGGAGAACATCCGCGTGAACTGCATCTGCCCGGGAATTGTCGAGACGGAGATGGTCGCCCGCTTCAGCATGGACGAGCGCGCGCGCCGGCAGCGAATCGCCATGCATCCGGCGGGGCGCTTTGGCCGCCCGCAAGATGTCGCCGGTCTGGCGGTCTTCCTCGCCGGCGATGAATCTGCCTGGACCACCGGAGCGGCATTCACCGTGGACGGAGGCTACAGCGCACAATAACTGCGCCGAGCGGAAAGTATTTTTTCAATGGAGTTTGCATGAGCCATGAGTGAAGACAAAACCACTCTCGCAACTGAAGAAGCGCTGCCTGCCGCCGATTTAATGCAATTCGAGCCGCTCGCTCGCGCACGCCTCTCCCAGATGGCGTATGACTACGTGCGCTCCGGCGGCGCCGACGAGATCACCATGCGGGACAACCGGCTGGCCTTCGATCGTCTGCGCCTGGCGCCCAACGTCCTGCGCGACGTCTCCCAGCTCGATACGCGCGTCTCCCTTTTCGGCAGCCAACTCGAGCATCCCATCCTGCTGGCCCCCATTGCCTATCACCGGCTCTATCACCCTGAGGGCGAGCTGGCCACGGCGCGCGGCGCTTCCGCTGCCGGCGCTCCTTTTGTCGTCAGCACTTTCACCACCACGCCTATCGAAGATATCGCCCGCAGTACCCAGCGCCCCATCTGGTTCCAGCTTTACGTGCAGCGTGACCGCGCTTTCACCAAAGACATGGTGCAGCGCGCCGTTGCCGCCGGCTGCTCGGCCGTCTGCCTCACCGTGGACACTCCGGTGCTCGGCTGCCGCTACGGCCAGCTTTCATTCGCTCTGCCCGAGGGCATGGAATGCGTTCATCTGCGCGGCCTGGAATTGAAAAGCGCCATCCTCGGGCACAAAACCCAGCGCGGCGGAATCTACGAACCGCTCTTCGATCCTTCGTTCAACTGGCGCGATCTGGATTGGCTGCGCTCGGCTGCCGGCGTTCCCGTTCTACTGAAAGGAGTACTTGCACCGGAAGACGGCAGGCACGCCATCGACTACGGCGCCGATGGGATCATCGTCTCCAACCACGGTGGTCGCAACCTTGACCTTCTGCCGGCCACGATCGCCGCATTACCGCGCATCGCTGAAGCCGTCGCCGGCCGTATTCCCGTGCTGCTCGATAGCGGCGTTCGTCGCGGGACTGACGTTCTTACTGCGCTCGCGCTCGGCGCCTCGGCGGTGTTGATCGGGCGTCCATACATTTACGGCCTTGCCATTGCCGGGGCGCGCGGCGTGGAGCGCGTGATCAGCATCCTGCGCGATGAATTTCAGCGGGCCATGGCGCTCACCGGCCGCCGCTCCATCGCGGAGATCGATGCCTCAGTGCTGTGGAAGCAGCGTGAAGGGAAAGACCAGGCCTTACGGTCGCCCGCAGGAGCATAAGCTCGCCGGCGCAGAGACGCAGCACGCTGCGTCTCTTCTCTAAAGCGCTTTAGTACTTCCGCAGGACCCCAATGACCCGTCCCTGGAGTTGAACGGATTTCGCCGGCACGATGATCGGCTTCATGGCGGCGTTGGAGGGTTGCAGGCGGATGTTCGTGCCTTCGCGATAGATCCGCTTCAGCGTTGCGTCGTTCCCTTCCACCAGCGCTACAACGATTTCGCCATCGTGCGCGTTCTGCACCTTCTCCACCAGGACGTAGTCGCCATCCAGGATGTGCTCGTCCCTCATGCTTTCGCCTTTCACCTGGAGGACGAAGACGTCTTTGGAACGCGTAATATCGCCCAGCGATATGGTCTCCGGATTCTCCACCGCTTCAATCGGCTGGCCGGCGGCAATGCGCCCCATCAGCGGCAGCGCCGTTTCCTTGGGTACCGCGCGTTTGAACATGCCGCGGATCGGAAGCACATCGATGGAACGGCTGCGGTTGTAGTCGCGCTTGAGCAGCCCCTTTTTCTCGAGGTTGGTGATGTGCTTGTGCACGGTGGCCAGAGAGCTCAGCCCCAGCCCGTCACCAATCTCTTCGAACGAGGGCGAGTAGCCGTTGCGCTGAATAAATTCCTGCAAAAAGTCGTAAACTTGGCGTTGTCTTTTAGTGATAGCCATACAAGCGAAATATTAACGAATCAAAGGCGAACTAGTCAACTACTTTTTTTCGATGAACCAAAGCGCTAAACAGGCTTTCACCCCTTGGCACATAATAGGCGCAGAAAGTTACCGCGCTGCAGCTCCCACGCCCATGCTGCTCAGGATCTCATCCACCGTCGCGATCGCCTTCTCGATCTCTTCCATGGTGTTGTAGAAGTGCGGCGAAAACCTCACGCCCGCTCGCGGCCGGTAGTCAACCAGCACGTCTCTGCGCAGCAGTTCCTGGCAGACCTCTTTCGCGTTCGGCATATCGATCGCCACGGTCCCGCCGCGCTGCTCAGGATTGCGCGGCGCGTTCACCCGCCAGCCGCGCTGGTCGGCCAGCTCGATCAGCCGCGCCGTCATCTTCTTCGACTTCTCCCGTATGCGCTCCACGCCCGCCTCGCGGATGATCTTCAACCCCGGCATCGCGGTATAAAATCCCGGGACATTTGACGTCCCCTGCATAAAGCGGAATGGCGGTTCGCCGTACCTGTTTTCGCCGATCTCAAACGCGAATGGATTCTCATGCGCAAACCACCCCGTCAGCTTCGGCTCCAGCTTTTTGGCCAGGTCAGGCCGCACATATAAATAGGATGTCCCCGGTCCGCCGCAGAGCCACTTGAGCACTCCACCCACGGCAAAGT
>DASTJB010000185.1:0-3849 GCA_035717005.1 Candidatus Angelobacter sp. | reverse complement strand
CATGTGCTTCTGGGCATAGCGGAGGTCTTTCTCGAACTTTTTGTAGAACTCGGCCAGCGCGTCGGTCCACTTCTCCTTGCCTTCTTCGATCTCGTCCAGCTCTTCTTCCAGCCGCGCGGTGTACTGGAAGTCAAAGATGTCCTCGAAATTCTTGACCAGCAGATCAGTGACGACAAGACCGGTTTCCGTGGGAATGAACTTTCCGCCGATCTTCTGCACGTACTGGCGTTCCTGGATGGTCGAAATAATGGTGGAGTAAGTGGAGGGCCGCCCGATGCCGCGCTCTTCCAGCTCCTTGACCAGTGACGCTTCGTTGTACCGCGGCGGCGGCTCGGTGAAGTGCTGCTCCGGCTTGAGCTCGCGCAACGTGAGCCGCTGGCCAACTTCCAGCGCGGGCAGCTTGTGCTTGAGCGCCTCATCTTCTTCGTCCCTGGCATCTTTCGATTCTTCGTAAACTTTCAGGAAGCCTTCAAACTTCAGCACCGAGCCGGTCACGCGGAAAGTGAACGATTCGTTGCCATTTGTGGCTTCAATATCGACGCTGGTCTGGTCGAACACCGCCGGCATCATCTGCGACGCGACGAAACGCTGCCAGATCAGCTTGTAAACTTTGTACTCGTCTTCCTGTAAATACTTTTTGATCTCGTCGGGATGGCGCGCCACGGAGCTCGGCCGGATGGCCTCATGCGCTTCCTGCGCTTCCTTCTTCGACTTATAAACATTGGGCTGCTCGGGAAGAAAACCCTTGCCGTACGCCGACTCGATCGTCTGCCGCACCTCAGCCAGCGCGTCATTGGAGACGCGCACAGAATCGGTACGCATATAAGTAATGAGGCCGACCGAGCCTTCTTCCCCGATATCGATGCCTTCGTACAAGCGCTGCGCGATCATCATGACGCGCTTCACGCTGAAGCGCAGCTTGCGGGAGCCGTCCTGTTGCAGTTTGCTGGTGGTAAACGGCGGGGCCGGGCTGCGGCGGCGCTCCTTCTTCTCGATGTTGCGTACAGACCACTGCGCCTTCTCCAGCGCGGCAACGATCTTTTTGGATTCCTCTTCGTTGGGGACCTCGGTCTTCTCGTCGCCGCGGCCGACGAAATGAGCGTCAAACGCCGAGCCTTTGCCCGGATGAAGGTGCGCGTCGATGGTCCAGTACTCTTTTTTCTCGAATGCCTTGATCTCGCGCTCGCGGTCGACAATCAGCCGGAGCGCCACGGTCTGCACACGGCCGGCGGAGAGCCCGCGGCGTACCTTGTCCCAGAGGAGCGGCGAGACCTGGTAACCCACAATGCGGTCAAGCACGCGGCGCGTCTGCTGCGCGTCCACCAGGTTGCGGTCAATGGAGCGCGGATGCTGGAAGGCCTCCTGCACCGCCTTCTTGGTGATCTCATTGAACGCGACGCGATGGACGGGAATTCCGCCCTTCTTTTTCTTCTTGCCCTGGCCGTCTGCCAGCTCTTCTTCCAGATGCGCAGCAATGGCCTCGCCTTCGCGGTCCGGGTCAGGCGCCAGATAGATGGCGCTGGCGCCCTTGGCCATCTTCTTCAGCCGGGCCACCACTTTTTCTTTTCCGGGGATGACGACGTACTCGGTGGTGAAATCGTCGCTGTCCAGGTCCACACCGAGCTGGCTCTTGGGCAGGTCTTTGATGTGGCCGAGCGAGGCTTCGACCTCGTAGTCCTTCCCCAGGTACTTGTTGATGGTCTTCGCCTTGGTGGGCGATTCGACAATGACGAGTGATTTTGGCAACTGTGCTCTTTTCGCTAATTGAATTGAAGCTAACACGGAATTCGTCGCCGCGACAAACGGCAACGTCGGGTACTTGGTATTTGGTACTTAGCCGTTAGCGGAGAGGGCCTTCGCCTGCATTTGCGTTTCGACGCTCGCAAGCAGCGATGAAAGCATCTTCCGAACGCGGGTCAATTCTTTCCAATTACGCTCATAAACTTCGATTGCCAAAAATTTGAAATCACGGCAAAGCAGCAGATGATAATCAAGCTCACTTGCCGATCCCATTGCAATCCGGATGAAACGCGCGAATTCAGCCGTGGTGCGGCGCCCGCACCCTTCTGCCAAATTTGCTCCCACAGAAATCGCAGCGCGGCGCAACTGTGAAGTCAAGCCGAACATCTCCTCTTTCGGAAATTTCCTGCTTGCCTCATACAGTTCAAGCGTCAGCTTATGCGAATGCTTCCAAACTTCCAAATCGCGGTAGTTTCTCATGCCGCTTCCTCCACATGCCAAGTACCAAATACCAAGCACCAAATACCGCGCAGCTAGAAGCTTTTTACGAAATTCTTTCCCGGCAGCTGACGGATTTTTCCGCTCATTTCGAGCTCAAAGAGTGCCGTAAAGATTTCCGAGGAAGACAGCTGCCCTTCCAGCTTTTCCACGATTTCGTCAATGTGCGTGGATTGATCCTGCTTTAACAAGGAAAGCAGCTTCTTCTCTCCAGGACTCAACTCCGCGGCAAAAAGAGGAGGCGACGGCTTGTCGTCTGATGCATCAGGGGCGCGTTCGGATTCAAGCTGCTGTTTCACGGCGGCCGGCAATTCCTCCCAAACGTCCTCCCATGTTGCAGTTAGCTTGGCGCCCTGTTTGATCAACGTATTCGGTCCCCAGGAGTTGCGCGAGGTCACGTTGCCAGGCACAGCAAAGATTTCCCGGCTCTGCTCCAGCGCGCAGCGGGCGGTGATGCGCGTGCCGCTGTACTCGCCGGCTTCCACCACCAGCACGCCCAGCGAAAGCCCGCTGATGATGCGGTTGCGAATGGGGAAATTCTGCGGCGCGGCAAACGTGCCCAGGGGAAATTCGCTGATCAAAGCGCCGTTCAGCTCGAGAATGGCGTCCGCAATTTTTTTGTTCTCGCGGGGATAGATAACGTCAACGCCGGTACCGAACACGGCCACGGTCTTCCCTTTGGCATGAATGGCGCCGCGATGGCCGGCGGCATCGACGCCCCGGGCCATCCCGCTGAAGATCGCCAGACCGCGCGCGGCCAGATCGCACGCCAGCCGCTCCGCCATGCCGATTCCGTAGGGCGTGGGATGGCGCGTACCGACAACCGCGATTCCCGGTCGAGCAAGGACCTCGGCGCTGCCGCGCACGTAGAGCACCAGCGGCGGATCGTAAATCTCATTCAGGCGCGCGGGCCAGAGCGCGTCTTCACGGCAGAGCACCTGGATTCCGGCAGCGATGGCTTTGGCAACTTCGTCGTGCGCCAGCTCCAGCGATTTTCCCAGCGCGATATGCTGGGCGGACTGGGCCTGCAGGTTCTCGGCTTCCAATTCGGTCAGCGAGGCCTGGAAGATCTCCTGCACGTTGCCGAAACGCTCCACCAGCTTGCGGCCTCGCGTGGGGCCAAGGCCCGGGGTGAGCGAGAGCGCCAGCCAGTAGATGCTGTTCGAGATCCCTGCGGAGGTGCTAGCCATGGGTCGTCACCAGATTGCCTTGCAGCGCCAAGCGCGCCGCGGCAATTAGATTGCGCGGACTGTACACGCATCGCGAAAAGCCTGTCAAGTTTGCAGCATTCAGCACTCAGCATCCAGCAGTCAGGCCCTCACCAGATTGGCCTGCTCTTTCAGTTGTCAAGAATGGCCCGGAACTGAATGCCGATTGCCGGCTGCGGAGTGCTAGAATCGAGGGAAAATGCCTCCGCTTCGCATTTCGGCCATCAGTTTTTTGAACACCGCTCCGCTCATGTGGGATTTTGAGAACGGAGATTCCGCGGCGAGGCTGCGCCAGGATTTTGAAATCAGCTACACCATCCCTTCGGTTTGCGCACGGCAGCTGAAGGAAGGATCGGCGGATATCGGGATTATTCCGGTTGCGGCGTACACGGAGATTCCCGAG
>DASTJB010000184.1:0-4516 GCA_035717005.1 Candidatus Angelobacter sp. | reverse complement strand
AAAGGACTAAGTTGGTCTGTGGAAAAGGAATCTAGGGAACTGACTGAAGCTGAGCGGTTGAATAGGAAAGCTGCTGGGTATGATCCTGAGTGGGAGGGGTATATTGTGATTCGATGTACGGTTGGCCGGTACCATAAGCTCAACTCTGCCGGAGGCTGGAGCGAGTGGCAAGACCACTTTTGCGACTCTCAAGGGCTGGATGGTGAGCGTTTACTCCAAAAACACGGGATCTCAAAGAACCATGGTGTCTGGATGTATGGTTCTGGCCCTAGCGGAGTCCCTCTGGAGAAGCTAGAGGCTCCGATGACATGCCAAAAAGTTCCTCCTGGCTAAATTGGTCCTCTACATGACAGCCGACGCAAGCAAGGGATAAGGATGCCAAGCCCCAACTCCCTGATGCCAAGATACTGACAATCAAGATGGCTTACAAAACCGTTCTCTACACCGAATCCGCAGGCATAGCCACCATCACGCTGAATCGCCCCGACAAGCGCAACGCCATCACCTATGAATTGCTGCAGGACGTAAAGTCGGCGCTGGATGAGGCCTTGGGTTCAGGGGCACACGTGGTGATTGTGGCCGGCGCGGGCAGGGCGTTCTGCGCGGGCATGGACCTGGAGAACCTGAAGCAGCTTGCCGGGCGTACGCACGAGCAGAACCTGAAAGACTCGGAAACCATGGCGGCGCTGTTCCGCTCGCTCTACGATTTTCCCAAACCGACGATCGCCGCCGTGAACGGAGCGGCCATCGCGGGCGGAACCGGGCTGGCGACGATGTGCGATTTCACGCTGGCGGTCCCGGAGGCCAAGTTCGGTTACACCGAGGTGAAGATCGGATTTGTGCCGGCCATCGTTTCGAGTTTTCTGATCGCCAACATCGGCGAGAAGCGGGCGCGCGACCTGCTGCTCACAGGGCGCATCTTCGGCGCCGAGGAGGCATACAAGCTGGGATTGGTGAATGAAATTGTCGCGCCGGAAAGGTTGATGGAGCGAGCGCGCGAGCTGGCCAACCAGCTTCTCGAAAACAGTCCGGCCTCGATGCAGGCGACCAAGAAGCTGATTTCGAGCTACACTCGCGAGCGACTGGACCGGCAGATCGGGCTGGCAGTGAAATCGAATGCGGCGATCCGGCAGACGGAAGACTTCAAAGAGGGCATCACATCATTTCTGGAGAAGCGCAAACCGCGGTGGACAGGGAAATAGGCGGCACAACAAAAACCCGGGGAGAGACGCGGTTGCGCGTGCGCTACGCCGAGACCGATCGAATGGGAATCGTATACCACTCGAACTTCGCAGTCTGGTTTGAAGTGGGCCGGGTGGAGCTGCTGCGGCAGCTCGGCTTCGAGTACAAAGAGATGGAGCAGGAAGAGAAGTGCCATCTGCCCGTGGTGGACCTGCGGGTGCGTTATAAAGCGCCGGCCCAGTATGATGATGAGATCGTGGTGCGGACGGAGCTGAAGAACGTGCGTTCGACGCTGCTGCATTTCTCGTATGAAGTTTTTCGCGAGCGCGACCGCGCGCTCCTGGCCACGGGCGAGACCATGCACATCATTGTCGACGACAAGTTCGAGCGGCGGCCGTTGCCGGAAAAGTATATGAAAGCCTTTGGCAAACAGAATTCATGACTTCTTTGGAAATCAACGGCAACGATCTCTCATTTGAAGAGCTGCGCCAGGTGGTATACGCGCGCCGGCCGGTGGCGCTGGCCGCGGCCGCGAAACAGAAAGTAATCGCGGCGCGGGACGTGGTGGAGGAATTGCTGCGCGAAAACCGCGTCGCCTATGCCATCAACACCGGCGTGGGCAAGTTGAGCGATGTCCATATCGAGCCGGCACAAAACCGGCAACTTCAGATCAATCTGATTCGCTCGCATTCGGCCGGCGTGGGCGAGCCGCTCGCGCAGGAAGAGACGCGCGCCATGATGCTGCTGCGCGCGAACTCGCTGGCCAAGGGCTGCTCGGGCGTGCGGGCGGAGGTGATCGAGTTGCTTTGCGCCATGTTGAATCACGGCATTCATCCGGTAGTCCCGTCGCAGGGAAGCGTGGGGGCGAGTGGCGACCTCGCGCCTCTGGCACACCTGGCGCTGGCGATGATCGGCGAGGGCGAGGTGTGGGACGGGACCGGACACGCGAACAGCGCTCAAGCGCTGAAGCGCGCGGGCATCAAGCCTCTGGTTCCGGAAGCAAAGGAAGCGATCTCACTCATCAACGGAACGCAGGCCATGCTGGCGGTGGGCACGCTTTCTCTGCTCGCAGCGGAAAACCTTGCAGAGACGGGAGACGTGCTGGGCGCGATGACACTGGACGCGCTGCACGGGACAGATGTGGCGTTTGACGAGCGCATTCATGCGGCGCGCCCGCATGCCGGGCAGATGAAGGTTGCGGCCAACCTGCGGCGGCTGATCGCGGGCAGTGAGATTCGCGAGTCGCACAAAGACTGCGGGCGGGTGCAGGATGCCTACTCGCTGCGCTGCATTCCCCAGGTGCACGGCGCCGTGCGCGACACGCTGGAGTTCTGCCGGCGGACGTTCGCAATCGAGATGAACTCGGCGGTCGATAATCCGCTGGTGTTCACCAACGGGAAAGGCGAGGGCGATATCATCTCCGGCGGAAACTTTCATGGCGAGCCGCTGGCCTTTGCGCTGGACTATCTGGCGATCGCGCTGAGCGCGCTGGCGGGGATTTCCGAGCGCAGGATTGAACGGCTGGTAAACCCGGCGCTCAACGAAGGCTTGCCGCCCTTCCTCGCGCCCGATGCGGGGATCAATTCCGGGTTCATGATGCCGCAAGTGACCGCAGCAGCGCTGGCCAGTGAAAACAAAGTCCTGGCACACCCGGCTTCCGTGGATTCGATCACGACTTCGGGCAATAAGGAAGACTATGTCTCCATGGGCATGGCAGCGGCCATCAAGCTGAAGAAAGTTGTCGCCAATACGACGCACGTGCTGGCGATCGAGGCCTGCGCGGCGGCGCAGGCGCTGGATTTTCTGGCGCCGCTGAAAACCAGCAAGCCACTGCAAAAGGCACACGCGGCGATCCGGAAGGTGAGCGCGACGATCGATAAGGACCGGGTCTTTGCCGAGGATTTTGCGCGGGTGGCGGAGCTGATCAGATCGGGGAGTCTCGCGGGATAAGCCGTATACTCACCACGGAGGCACGGAGGAGAAATCATAGACTCTGCTGCTGATTCTCAAGGATGAACGCAGGTTTTTCGAAATCGTTCAATCCTATTGCGAAACCCAGGAGCGCTTTGCGCGTCCAATGGTAAGCCGGGAATCCCTCCCGACGCGGCAATCAACGGCAATACGCGGCACAGAAGAGAAGCTCTGTTTGGCCCATGAGAAGTTGTTGTAGAGTAGCGCTGTTATGAAGCGGATTGTGGTTGTGATAGCCATTTTGTTCGGGTGTGCGCCTGCTGTGCCGGCACAGGACTGCACGCAGACTGTTCCTTTCAACGTTGTGGACGAGAAGACCGGAGTGGCAGTTGTCTCTCTCCGGCCGGAGATGTTCCAGGCGCGACTGGGAGAGATGGCGATCCCGATTGCAAGCGTGCAGGCGGTGGAGAAGCGCCGCATTCTGCTGCTGGTGGATGAGAGCGGCAGCATGGAGCGGACGAATAAGTTGGGGTCTCACCAGAAGGAAGCTTTGCAGGTGACGGAAGATGCGCTGACGCAAATGCTCGCGCAGCTGCCGGGCGGCTTATCCGTGAGCTACGGCGTGTTTAATGACAAGGCAGCCTTTGCGGACGGTTTCTTTACTGATCCCAAGCAACTGCAGCAGGCCATTGCCGAAACCAGACAAAAGCTGCCCAAGCTGGGGCGCGGCGGCACGGCTTTGTTTGACGCCCTTCTTCAAGCTGCAGCTCGCTTTGATACGCCGCAAGTGGGAGACGCGATTCTCCTGTTGAGCGATGGCGGCGAAAACCGGAGCAAAGCGACCGAGGGGAAATTTGAAAAAGAATTCAGGCGATCAGGCCTGCGCCTGGCGCTATTGTGGGTGAACCAGCATGAAAACGAGTATGTCGAGCCGTTGATTCCGACTGTGACCAACCTGGCCCGGGCCACAGGCGGCGCGGTGGGCACGATCGACATCAATGATGCATCCTGGATCACGGCAAAGGATTCAGCGGCGAACCGGCTGGCGCTGCGGAAATTCTGGACAGAAGAAGTCCTGAGCGGATACGCGCTTAAGGTACAGGTTCCCGCAAGCTTCAGCAAGCCAAAAAAATGGAAGGTGCAACTTAACGGCGTGGCGGATCGAGAACTGAAACATGTTGCTCTGCAATATCCTGAAAAACTCGCGCCATGCCCAGTGAGCACCGCGGCGGTTCACTGAGTTCCTGCCAGCCCCAGCTCTTCCGCGATGGTCTTCATGGCTTCAATGCAGAACGCAATGTGTTCTTCCAGGTCAACGCCGAGGTCGGCGGCGCCGTTGATGATGTCGTCGCGATTGACGCTGCGGGCGAAGGCCTTGTCCTTCATTTTCTTTCGCACCGATTTGGCCTCAACTTCGGCCAGC
>DASTJB010000183.1:0-35623 GCA_035717005.1 Candidatus Angelobacter sp. | reverse complement strand
AGAGGATGCCGGCCACGCTGAAGATCAGCGAGAAGGCTAGGAAGTACCACTTCTTGCCCAGGAAATCGATGTTGGTATTGCGAAAAAATTCCACGTTGCTTTGACCTTTGAACTAGATGCTCAGGGCCGCGCCACGCGCTTTGCGGCTCAGGATGGCATCGAAAATGACGCGGGAAACAAAGACCGCGGTAAACAGATTGGCCAGAAGGCCGAAAATCAGCGTGAGACCAAAGCCGCTCACCGGCCCCGAACCCACAAAGAACAGAATGATCGCCGAGACAATCGTGGTGACGTGCGTATCCAGAATGGTGGTCCAGGCTCGAGCGAATCCCTGGTCCACCGCCGCGGCCGGCGCTTTGCCGTGGCGCAGCTCTTCCCGTATGCGCTCAAAGATCAGCACATTCGAATCCACGCCCATACCGACGGTGAGGATCACTCCCGCGATCCCAGGCAGCGTCAGCACCGCGCCAAAGAAACCCATGAAGCCCAGCAGGATCACCAGGTTCAGGATCAGCGCCAGATCGGCGTTGATGCCGGCGCCGCGGTAATAAATGAGCATGAAGATCATCACTGCGAGCATGCCGGCGATCGCCGCTTTCACGCCGGAGCGGACGGAGTCCGCACCCAGCGAGGCGCCTACCGTGCGCTCCGTGATGTAATGCAGGCTCGCGGGCAACGACCCCGCCCGCAGCAGCATGGCCAGGTCTTTAGCGCTCTCCGGGGTGAAGCCGCCGTGAATTTCCCCGCTGTCGGAGATCTGGCCCTCAATTCCCGGCGCCGAAATCACGCGGTTGTCCAGCACAATGGCCAGATTGGCTGGATCGGGGCCACCCTTCATATGCGCCGCGGTGAAATCCGCAAACTTCTTCGCCGGCGTCGGATTCAGATAGAAGTGTACGATCGGCTCCATGGTGTCTGAGCGCGTGCCGGTTGTGGCGTCGCGAATGTCGGTGCCACTTACCACCGAGGTGCGCGAAACCAGGTACACCACGTCGCCGCCTCCGCCCTGGTCGCGCCGGCCATGCAACAGCACCATGTTGGGCGGGATCAGCTTGCTGGGCTGGGCCTGTATGGCCTCTTGTTCATTTGACCACGGGCCGCCGCGCGATTCGCGCAGCTCCAGCCGCGCCGTGGACTGAATAATCCCCTTGGCGCGGTCCAGGTCGTCGACGCCCGGCAGCTCCACCAGGATCTGGTTTTCTCCGCCCAGTCCGTTTCTCTGGATCACCGGTTCGCTCACGCCCAGCGCGTCCACGCGGTTGCGGATGGCTTCGATCGACTTATCAACCGTGTCTGTTCTCAGCTTGGCCAGAACGTCGGGCTTCATGGCCACAACCTGGGTGCCCTGGCCGCCGGAGGATGCTGTAAATTCAGGCAGCTTGTCGGCCGCGACGTTCCGCAATGCCGTGCTGGCATCAGGCGAAAGACCTTTGATCACTACCTGCTCAGGATGGCTCGGATCGGGCTTGCTGAAGTCGAGATTGGCAATGTTCTGCTTGCCCAGTTCATCACGGAGGATCTCTATGGCGCGGTCGGTTTCCGCATTGATCGCGTCCTCAACCTGCACCTGGAGAATCAGATGGGTCCCGCCCTGCAGGTCTAGGCCCAACCGGATGTGCTTGAGCACCGCTTCCCTCAGACCGTCACCGGAGAGCTTGGAGGGAATGCCAAAAATTCCGTAGACGAAGACCAGCAGGATGGCGATGATGATTACCAGTTTGATCAGTAGGTTCTTCTGCATTTTCTAAACGCCGCTTCTTTAGGATTTCTTCTCTTCTTCCTCGCGATTGATGGCCACGATGGAGGTTTTCATCACTTCCAGCCGCAGATTGTCCGGAGGGACGCGCAGATGGATCGAATCATCCTTCATCGCAATGACCGTTCCGCGAATTCCGCCGCCGGTGGTCACGCGGTCGCCGTTCTTCAGGCTGCCCAGCACTTCCTGCCAGCGCTTGGTTTTCCGTTGCTGAAAAAAGAACGTCGCAAAGATGAAAATCAGGGGGAGCAGCAGAAAAATCATCATCCCGCCGCCGGCGCCTGCGCCGCCGCCCTGAAATAGAAATACGCCAATCATGTTTTCCATCATTCTCAGATTGCCTTCTCCAGCCGCATACGCACTCGCGCCTTTACGAGGAAGAGCGAAACCCTGATTTGTGACCGCTGATGAATCCCGCCCGGGTCTCCGGCACATGGCCTGCTCGCACCGGAGTTATTTGGGAGGTTTTCTCTTTGACGCTGAATCAGGGCGCTCACGCCAGAGACACACTTCTCGATGGCATCCCTGAGAGGTCCCCAAGCTTTATAGCATGACGTACTGCCCGCATGGTGTCAAGATAGAACGCCAGATTGTGCACGGTGTTCAGCACCCCGGCGAGCGGCTCCGCGGAGACGAACAGATGTCGCAGGTAGGCCCGCGTATAACGCGAGCACACCCGGCAGCCGCACTTGGAATCGGGCGGCTGCTGGTCCTGGGCGTAGCGCGCGTTCTTGATGTTCATCCGCCCTTCGGAGGTGAACAGCAAACCGTGGCGGGCGGCCCGCGTCGGCAGCACGCAGTCCATCATGTCCACGCCCATGGCCGCGTACTGCACGATCTCTTCCGGATAGCCCACGCCCATCACGTATCGTGGCTTGTCCTTGGGCAGGACCTCGAGCGCGTTGGCGATCATCTCCATCGTCTTTTCCCGCGACTCGCCCACGCTCAAGCCGCCAATCGCATAGCCGGGAAAATCCAGCTCCACCGTCCGCTCCGCCGATTCCCGCCGCAGATCGCCGTACATGCCGCCCTGCACGATCCCGAAAAGTGCGGGAGTAGTAGGAAGCTCAGGTGAGCTTAATTCGTGGACCGCAGCCGGGGTCCCCGGAGCGTGCCGGTTTTGCGCGCCATGGGGCAGAGCCGCCCCCGGCTGCGCTGCAAGATGATTATGGTTTTGGGTTTCCGGATGTCCCGATGACCCGATGTCCCGATGGCCCGATTCTTCCCACGGGCATTCATCTTTATGGCTCTCAAAATACTCCTTCGATCTCCGGGCCCACCTTAGCGTCATCTCCATCGACTGCCTTGCCCGCTCCCGCTCCGCCGGATGCTCCGTGCACTCGTCGAAGGCCATCACAATGTCGGCGCCAAGCGCGATCTGTATTTCCATCGAGCGCTCGGGAGTAAACAGGTGCGAGGTGCCGTCCAGATGTGAGCGAAAGCTCACGCCGTCTTCCGTTACCTTGCGCAGCTCGCTCAGGCTGAAGACCTGGAAACCTCCGGAGTCGGTGAGCAGCGCCCGGTTCCAGCTCATGAAACGGTGCAGCCCCCCCAGCTTCCGCACCAGCTCATGGCCCGGTCGAAGATAAAGATGGTAGGTGTTTCCCAGAATGATCTGCGCGCCCAGCTCTTCCAGCACATCTTGCGGCACCGCCTTCACCGTTCCTGCGGTGCCGACCGGCATAAAGGCCGGCGTTTCGACCTCGCCATGCGCCGTGCTGATGCGCCCCAGCCGCGCCGGACCGGCCTGAGCTTCAATAAGGAAAGGAAGGCTCACATGAATATGGTACAGGCAGGTGTCTGAAATCCCGACCCTGAGCTTGTCGAAGGGGAGGGAACCGTACCTTATTGAGGGAGTTCAAGTCCAGTTATCCCCGCCCCTGGAATTCTGCGGGCGGTTGCTTCTTGTCCCAACGCGCCCGCGAACCGCCGCTACTCGCTTCTCAACGCGATCAGCGGATCAACCTTGGTCACGCGCCGTGCCGGAACATAGGTGGCCACAAAGCCCGCCAGCAGAAACATCAGCGCGACACTCACAAAAGTCACCAGGTCGTTGGCCGGCGTGTTGTAGAGCAGGGCGCGCATCAGCCGCGAGAGCGCCAGGGCCGCGCCCACGCCCGCGGCCAGTCCAATGGCGATGATGCGCATGCCATGTCCCAGCACGCCTCGCATCACCTCGCTGGCCTGTGCGCCCAGCGCCATCCGAATACCGATTTCCCGCGTGCGCTGGCTGACCATCAGCGCAATTACGCCGCTCAGACCCGTGGCGGCAATCACCAGCGCCAGTCCCGCAAACAGTGACAGCAGAAGCATGGTCAGCCGTGATTGCACCATCGATTCGCCGCGCATGTCATCGAGTGTCTGGAAATGGTTCACCGGCTGTTCGGAATCCACGGAATACACGGCTTGCTGCACCTGCTGCGCGTAGCCCATGGGATCGCCGGCGGTCTTGAGCAGCAGCGTGCCCGCCATCATCGGTTCCTGCGCTGCTGGGATATACGCCGTGTCGAGCGCCTCTTTGTCCAGTCCGTAGTACTTCACGTCGCCAACCACGCCCACGATGGTGGGCCAGTCCTTGCCATCGCCGGATACACGATGGCCCACCGGGTCTTCGCCGGGAAAATAGTGGCGTGCCAGTGATTGGCTCACGATCACCGCCTTCGGCGCATCGGCGTTGTCATGGGGCGTAAAAAATCGCCCGCTGATCAGCGGAATTCCCAGCAGCTTGAAACATTCGGGAGAGGCAAACGTGACGTCGGCTACAGGGAGAACGGCGCGCGGGTCCGTCTGGCGTCCTTCGATCATGAACGGCTGGTTGAAGGCGCGTTGTCCTGGCTGCAGCGGCGCTCCGCTGTTCAAGCCAACCGCAAGCACTCCCGGCGTGCCTCGCAGTTTGGCGATTACGCGATCGAAAAAGTTGACTATGTCCTGGCTCCCCTGGTACTTGCTGAAATTCAATGGAACGCTGGCGCTGAGAATGTGGTCGGGATTGTATCCGGCGTTGACTTGTTGCAATTTGATAAAGCTCCGGGCCATCAATCCGGCGCCGATCAGCAGCGTAAAGCTCAACGCCACCTGCCCCATCACCAGCAGATTGCGCAGTTGATGGCGGCTGCTCCTGGCGGTGGATGACGTCGCGCCTTCTTTGAGCGAATTCACCAGGTTCAGCCGTTGCGAAAGCGCCGGGATCGAGCCGAACACCAGCCCGGTCAAAACTGAAACGCCCAGCGTGAAGAGCAGGACTTCACTGCTGAGGCTCACTTCCGAAGCGCGTGTGGTGAAGCGGCCAACGAACTTCGCCAGCATTTCCACGCAGGCCGAGGCAAGCAGCAGGCCCAGGGCCCCGCCCGCCACGCTCAGCAGCGTGCTTTCAGTCAGAAGCTGGCGCACCAGCCGCCCGCGGCTGGCTCCCAGCGCTGCCCGCACCGCGATCTCCTGCTCGCGGCGCATGATCCGCGCCAGGGCCAGATTGGCCACGTTGGCGCAGGCAATCAGCAGCACCAGTCCGGCGGTAACGAGCAGGACCAGCAACATGGGACGCACCCGATGCGTCAGCTGGTTCTGCAAACCATCGGCCTTGGCAACCAGACTCTGGTTCTGTGGATAATCCTTCGGATGCTCCGTCTGCATCCGGGCTGCTACGACTGAGAGCTGCTTGTTGGCTGTGGTAAGGTCGGCTTCCGCTTTGAGCCGGCCGAACGCCTGCATCGCGCGCGCTCCGCGGTCGGCTATCACTCTCGGCGACGAGCTGAACGGGCACGCCACGGTCGGCATGTAAACATCATTTTCGCGCGGATACTGCGGCACCGGCGGCAGCACGCCGATCACTGTGTGCACCCGGTCGTTCATGCGAAAATGCCGGCCAATCACGCTCGCATCGCCGCCGTAACGTGTCTTCCAGAAGCTATAACTGAGCACCAGCTTGGCTTCAGCGCCCGCCACGTCATCCGCCGATGTGAAAAAGTGTCCCAGATACGGCTTGATTCCCAGCAGTTCGAAGAAGTGCGCCGAAACCACGCCAGCTTTTACCTCGTTGGGCTCCTGCCCGTCCAGCAGAATGAACGACATCTGGTGATATTGCTCCACCTGCGCGAGCGCCTGGACCTGCTGGCGGTAATCCTTGATCTCCGGTATGGAAAACCCGACGTCGACTCTGTTCGCCTGCGGAAAATCCTGCCGCAGCACCACCAGTTCCTTGCCCTGAGCGTATGGCAGTGGCTTTAGCAGCACGCCATAGACAACGCTGAACAGCGCCGTATTCGCGCCGATCCCCAGGGCCAGCGCCAGCAGCGCCGCCGTCGTAAAGCCGGGATTGTTGCGCAACATGCGAAATCCGAAACGCAGATCCTGAAGGAAAGTGCTCATAGGTCCTCTCCGGGAACGTACGGTTTTCAGCCGTATATCCTACAGCTTCATCTGTGGATTGAAGGCAGCTCTCGGGCCGAAGTCGAACCCCAGCTAAATGATTCATACTAAAAGACGGTTGAGTCAGACCAAGGTCACTAATCCCGCTCCGGTGTCCGCAATCGCACAATGCTGCCCGAAAACGAACAGGAGTTGTGGGACAGCAGGTCAGCGTAACCTGACCCGCTTCCACACGTGGCTAAGGAAGTGATTCTCCGCGCAAACGCTGGCCGGTCTGGAACGGCAGCTTTTTCTGGCTCTCCGCCGGCAAGGACCGTCCTACCGGTATCGGCTCCTGGCGGTACAGCTTTACCGTGTGATGAATAGCCGAAATCACCATCACCAGCATCATGCCGGAAATGCCGATCGTCCCGCCCACGTCAAACAACTTGTACGCCTTCCCCAGCACGTGCACGGTCGACTTCCAGAAGAACAGGCACAGGTTACCTGCCGAGAGCAGCAGTCGCAGCTCCGTGGGACCCATCTTGAAGTAGGAGATCTGGAAGTTCCCCAGCGTGTACGTCGCCAGGAAAACCTCGACTGAGAGCATCAGGAACGCGATCAGCAGCCCCAGCGCAATGGCCGGCGACATAAGCCCGGAAAGCGCCAGACCGCCCAGCAGAAAGCAGGCGTTGAACGCATCCACAATATGGTCGACGTAGAACCCGTAGCGTGGGCGCGAGTGGTTCCGGAACCGCGCCAGCGTCCCGTCCAGCGAGTCGCCCAGCCAGTTAAGCGCCAGGCACCCGATCACCAGCAGCAGGCCCACGCGATTCGTCCCAGCCCACCAGTAAGCCGCGCCGGCGCCGGCCATGGCTGCCATGCCGAGAAGAGTGAGATGGTCTGAGTTGATCCGCGCCGGCGTGCGGGCCGCCAGCCAGATCAGCGTTCGTTTCTCCAGGTTGGCAAGGAAACTCTGCTGGATGCGTTTGGCTTCGCGGAATGTAGCGTCTTTTGTGGGCTGAACAGTGTGCATTTTGATTTCACCTCCTGGTGATTGCCGCGGCTGTTTTGTGGCCGCTTGCTATGACGCCAACATGCCGGAGCGCGCCCTCCACCGGCAATGCACGCCGTCTCAACTGGAGATAAAAAGCAGATCAACTGTCCAACTCATTGAAAAGGGGAGAGGTTCGCATTGCGCGTGACTTGAACATGAGAATCGTTTCATCTATCAAGAAAAATTAAGTGCACTTTCCACCCTTGACAGCGCCCCGGAGCCAGCGCAAAATCTTTTCCATTGCCCGGGGCTATACGCGGAAGCTGCCGGAAAGCTTTCTTCAACGGCAGTGCATCTATGTCGACGGAAGAAACTATGAATAACGCCGAAGCCACTGCTGTCTCTGCAGCTCCGGTTCGCGCTCCGCGGCACGAACTCCGCATCCCTATGCGTTATCGTTTGGAAGGCCAGCAGAACTGGCTGCCCGGCGAAGCCATCAACATGAGCGAATCCGGACTGCTCTTCTCTTCCGACCAACTGCTGGACCTCGACGCCCGCGTGCAGATCACCTTCCAGCAAGCTGACATTCCCATGTTCCGGTCGAGCACACGCCTGGCGCGCGTCGTCCGCCGCAACCTGAGCAACTGGCCGGAAACGCGGATCATGTTCGGCGCCAAGTTCTGCTGAGCGCGCCTCGACATCGGAATTCACACGGCCAAGCACCTTGGACACTGTCCCAAAAAGCTCCGGACGCTCCCTTCCCGGGTATCATCTAAGTTACTGAGGCAGAGTGGCTGTTTGCGGTAGCTTGAAGATGGATCACCAGCGACCATTGCAAATCGCCGGCCAGGCCTCCGGTAACCGATGGTGAGAGAACAACATGACTTCACAAGACGGTCCCAAGAAAGCGCCCTTCGAACGTTTTGGACGCAAGCTGGACGCCGAGTTCAGCGAAGCTGCCCAGAAAATCGAGAAGGAAAGCGAGCGGGTCATCGCCTATCTGAACAACGAGGTGGTTCCTGCGATCCGCAATCATTCAAGCAAGGCTCTGCGCTCAGCAGCCGAGCAACTGAGCCGTCTGGCCGAGTACATGGACAAAAATCGCGCCAAATAGCCGCGGTCTTTGCCCTGCTGTTGTTTGTGGCCGGATGCGCGGGACATCGCCCGTCGCCGCCAACCATGCCGGCGCCGCCTCCGGCTGCACCAGCGCCCGCAGCGACTCCTCTGCCGCGCCGGATACCGACGCCGACGCCCACACCTGTCCCTACGCCTCCGTCTTCGCAGCCGGGCCGCGTCGATTCGGAGATTCACGTTCCGAAAAATGCCAAGGTGCTCTTTACCGAAGTTGGTTTTGCCAGCTGGTACGGGCCGGGCTTCCAGAAGCGCAATGCCGCCAACGGCCAGCCTTATGACATGAACGCCATGACGGCCGCGCATCGTACGCTGCCGCTCAACACCATCGCCCGTGTCACTGATCTCAAGACCGGCGAATCCGTCCTGCTGCGCATCACCGATCGCGGGCCGTTCGTCAATGACCGCGTCATTGACCTCTCCCGCGCCGCCGCGCGCAAATTGAGCGTCTACCAGCACGGCACCGCGCTGGTGCGGATTGAAGTCCTGGAGACGCCCGCGCCTATCAAGGAAGGCGGGCGCTGGTGCGTGCAGATCGGCGCATTCCAGGATTCCGACGACGCGCGCAAGCTGAAAGAAAAACTGGCGCGCCGTTATCGCACCGCCAAGGTGCTCCAGTTCTCGAGCCCTGTGGGCGGCGACTGGATCCGCGTCCGTGTCGCCGACGACGACAAAAAACGCGCCCAGGAAGTGATGCGTGAGACCCACACCGGGGTGGCGATGTTTTTGGTGAGGCTGGATTGAGTTTTTCCGAAGTCCCGAGCGTAGCGAGGGATCCCTGCCTTCTCACCGAAGGTGCCGGGCAACCACAAGCTGAATCGTTTGCGTGACCTCGCTGAAACTCCGGGATTCAATTTCAGATGCTCGCGCTTGTAGGGATCCCTCGCTTTGCTCGGGATTGCAGAAGGATTTGCTAATATTCTCCCCATGACCGACTGCCTCTTCTGCAAGATCATCGCCGGCTCCATCCCGTCTAAGAAGGTGTACGAAGACGAGAAAGTCTTCGTCTTTGAAGACATCAAGCCCGGCGCGCCGACGCACGTTCTCATCGTCCCGAAGAAACATATTGTCGATATTGCTCAAGCCACTGAAGCCGATGCCGCGATTATCGGCTACTCCCATCTGATTGCCGCCAAAATCGCCCGCGAGCGCGGACTTGAGCACGGCTACCGCACCGTTTACAACGTCGGACCGGATGCCGGTCAGTCGGTCTTCCATCTCCATCTGCACCTTCTCGGGGGAAGACAGATGCATTGGCCGCCCGGGTAGCAACTAGCAGCTGGCAACTAGCAATTAGCCGGCTAAAGTCGAACCCGTGTTTTCGGAGCACCCCAAAATTTCAGGGTTGGCTTTAGCTGGGCCATTTGCTAGCTGCTAATTGTTAGGTGCTTTGCTACGCCGCCCCAATCAACCTCGCCGCATTCGGGAATGAGCGCTGCCACACGGCCGTGAGCAGGACGAACTGCGGCAGCAGGCGGGTAAAGCCGTCCACGGTCTCTTCGATCTCCCGCCACAGCGCTGGATCAAGCTCCTTCAACGTGCTGCGGTGATCTTTCACCGGCAGGCCGGTCAGCAGGGCGCGTGCCCGGCGGTTGAGTTCTTCCGCTGCGGCGGCAAATGAGGGATCGGCGAGAAGCTTTTTGCTGTCGAGCCATGCCGAAGCCAGATAACTGGGGAACGGCGAGAGCGCGCGGTAGAGGCTCAGTACGCTCTTTGCCCCCGTGGTCTTTTTGAAATCGGAATAGATCAGCCACACGCGCAGTCCGGCTTCGCGCTCGTTGGGGATGTGTATGCGCACCATCTGCGCCAGCGCGGAAACCTGTTTTTGCCGCGTGACCCGACCGCGCTGGCCGCCGGTATAGCCTCGCTGCATCAGCCGCGCAAACAGCCCCACCTGTGCCGTGGCCCGCGCAAACAGGCCCACAATGACTCCGATCACGCGGATATCGGCGTTGGAAAATTTGTCCGCGGCAAGCACCCCGGGCTGGTCGGAGAACGTCCACCCGCCGCTGACTGCGGTGGAATGCGCAATTTCATGGAGCGCCCGCGCCGCCGTCTCAAACTCGCGCGAACACACCACCGTCTCCAGGTCTTTCCACACCAGTTTCAGGTACTGGGGGACTCCCGCCGCCAGCTTGAGTATGGTGGGAACAAACGGCAGATCAAACCCGGCGCGGATTGCTCCATACATCCGCCTTATCTCGGGCGGAACCTCGTGTTCTTCATAAGCGCGCGTGAGAGCCATAAGGAGAGCCTTTGCATAATTGGACGTCCCTGGCAGCTACTCAGTTGTACGGAATTGCCGATTGTAATTTGCTTCCGCTTGCGACAATATTTGCAGCCATTCCTGCGAGGTGCTCTATGCCGCAAGCCGGCGCAGTTCCAGGCGCTCAGCCCTTATCCACCGCCACACCGCTCCACTGGAGCCGAGCTCTGCGCCTCGCGTTCCGCTTGGTATTTGTTTACGAAATCCTCTACAGCTTCCCTTTCCCTTTCAATCTTGTCCCTGTATTAGACAAAGCATTTGCCTGGTATACCTCGATTTTTGCCGCCATGACCACCTGGACCGCGGCCCACATTCTGCATCTCAGCCAGCCGGTCGTGTGGTCCCCTCTGCTGGGCGGCGATTCGCTCTACGCCTGGGTGGAAAACCTGGTCAAGCTGATATTGGCAGTGATTGCCGCCGCCCTATGGACCGTCCTGGACAGGAAAAGGCCGCATTATCGTTCGCTGCAGGAGTGGTTATGGCTGTATGTGCGGCTGGTGCTGGGCACGGCCATGCTCGGCTATGGCGCCATCAAGGTGATCAAGGTGCAGTTTCCTGACATGTTTCTCTGGCGCCTGCTATCTACTTATGGTGACAGCTCTCCTGGCGGCCTGTTGTGGAGCTTTATGGGCTATTCAAAGATCTACAACCTGTTTACCGGCGTGGTGGAAATGGCGGGCGGCACGCTGCTCTTCATTCCGCGGCTGGCGACTCTGGGCGCCCTCGTATCTATCGGCGCCATGACCAACGTCCTCATGCTGAACCTGGGCTATGACGTTTCGGTCAAGCTGTATTCGCTCAACCTGCTCCTGATGGGCGTCTATCTGCTGGCTCCGGAGGCGCGCCGTCTGCTGAACGTCTTCGTTCTGAACGGAAGCGCCCCGCCGGTCGAGCACGCGCCGCTCTTCCGCAGGAAGGGGCTGGGCACCGGAATGCTGGTTTTGCAGTTGGGACTGCTGGTCGCCATCGGCAGCAGTGAGCTCTATCGAAGCTACCAGCGCTACACGAACGCCGGTGACGGTGCGCCTCCGCCACGTTATTTCGGCGTCTATGCCGTGGACCAGTTCATCGTCGATGGACAGCCCATGCCGGCCCTCGTCACGGACGCATCCCGCTGGCGGCGCGTGACATTTGAGCGCTTCAACCTCATGGCCATCTTCCCTGCCGATGGGCCGGTGGTGCGCTATAAGACCCAACTTGATCCGTCCGGGAAGCACCTGGAACTCCATAAGATTGTTCAGGCGAATTGGAAGGCCGAATTTGAGCTGGAGCAGCGTTCGCCCACGCTGCTTATGCTCCGCGGGCAGATGGACGGCCACAGGATCGAGGCTGACCTGCGCAAAGTCGAGCTCAAATCCCTTCCGCTCTACCAAAACGGATTTCACTGGATCCAGTGAGTGATGGGGTGAAAGCCCGGCTTGCGCGGCGAGCTCCCTGTTTCAGGAGCAGAACAGATTGCGGCCGGGCGTTGCCCGATGGCGGTTTGGAGCGAAGCGACAGAAAACTACGCCCGGTTGAAATTGTCTTCCACTTCGTCCTCGGCGCCATGGCGGCGCAGGATGTTCACCAGGTTCTGCGAGAACGCTGAGCGCGGCATCACCACGTCACAGCCGGCTTCCTGCGCTTTTACTTTCAGGTCGCCCTGCACATGCGAGACAAAGCCCACAATCGACGTGCTCTTCTTGTACTTGGAGCGCATCTTGGTGATCACCGGCAGCGGCTTGATGCTGTTGCTGTTCAAATCCACGATGATCAGAGACGGCTTGTCTTCAATGGTCTCAGTTTTCTCGGCAATTTCCTTGTCGCTCTTGACGAACTCTACCTTCACGTTCAGCTTGCGCGAAATCTCCTGGATCTTGGCGATAAAAAACAGGTCGTCAATGAAGGCAAAGATGCGCGTGGGCGCGTTCTCCCGCTGCTGGAGCGGCTCCATGTTCGGTGTGGCCGGCGCGCCATTGTGGAAGCGTGCGCCCTGCCCTCCGCCGTTGTTGTTCTGATTGCGGTAGCTGTGGTCCATCGGGCCGACGAACGCAGCCCCACCCCGGCGCTGGCCGCGCTGGCCACGGTTCTGGCGGTGCTGCCCGCCTCCGCCCTGGCCTCCCTGCTGGTTGGGAGTGTTCTGCTGGCCCCGGTTCTGGCCACCACCGAAATTACGTCTCCGACGCCGCGACTTGCGATGATGTCGCGGCTGCTGCGGCTGGTTCATTCCTTCATTCATTCTTCGTAGTACCTGTGAGTTTGCTCTATCGACCGGATGTCCAAGGGGTGACCTGGGCTTTACAAATTGCAAGGGTCTGTCTGGACTTCAATCGGCTCAGTTATGGAAAATCTTCGTTGTTTTATCAGCGCTCTAGTCTTTGCGCGAAGCGCCGCACCGGAACGGGCGGCAAACTGAAGACATGCTGATGTTACCACGAACAAGCCACGGCGCAAGTGAAAACTTGTAAAGTCCACCCCTGACTCCCAACAACACTCCTGAAATCTGGAAAACAGAGATGGTGGGCGCTAAAGGATTCGAACTTGAGCCGTCTAGCGGGCGTCTGAGCCCGCTGGCGAAATCCTGAGCGCAGCGCGCCGCAGGCGCGGAGTCGAAGGACCTCATTCCACCACGCCTTTAAGGCGTGATGGTGGGCGCTATAGGATTCGAACCTATGACTTCCACCGTGTGAAGATGGCACTCTACCGCTGAGTTAAGCGCCCTGTGCTCGCCTGCCTGCTGACGTCGAGATTTTTTATTTTAGCAGAAGCCCGGCAGACGGCTTGGCGGCCCCAGGAACTCGGCGGTCCAACGAAGAGCTACCATCGCCGCACGAACACCAGAGTAGTCACTCCCTGCGTAGGCGCCCGCCAGACCCTTTGCGCTTTGGGTAAGCCGGCCCAGGACAGATTGCCCGGGTGATCTGCGGCAAGCCGCGCGCAAAATCTTTGTAAACTTACAGATGCGCGAACCCCGTCCCATGGCTTAAACTCTTCCCGGGGGGCCCTCTACCCCGCCACGCCAACAACATGCGTGTCGGGGGCCCGCTGCCGGCGGCCCAAAAACCCTGCAACTTTCTGTTACCCAAAGGGTTTAAGGGTATGTGAGCAGCGTGGCCTTAAAGACGGGGTTGTTCATGCCCACAGCTACCGGCGGGATCCGGGGTATTGCGGAGATGGCAGCTAGCCACGTTCCTTATGAATCGCTGAGCGATGCGGAGGTCATGCTCCGCGCGGGCACCGACGATGATGCCGCTTACGAGTATCTCGTAAACAAGTATCACCGGCCCATGATCGCCTTCATGTACCGCATGTGCCACAACCAGGCCACGGCGGAAGAGCTGGCGCAGGAAGTTTTTTTGCGGGTCTATCGCTCGCGCAAAACCTATGCGGCGGAAGCCAAGTTTACGACCTGGCTCTACCGCATTGCCACCAACCTCGCCGTGAACCACGCGCGCGACCACAAGGTCGAACGCAGCGGCAAGGTGGTGAGCCTGGACGAACCGGACGAAGAATCCGGCACGACCCTGGATGTGGCCGATCCTACGCTGAATGTTGAACAGAACATTCTGCGCCGGGAGCGGCTCCAGGCCATCAAGAAACACGTGATGGCGCTGCCGGAAAAGCAACGCGCAGCCGTCTTGATGCACAAGTATCAGGGGATGGATTACAAGGAAATCGCGGAGGTGCTCAAACTGAGCGAGTCCGCCACTAAGTCACTGTTGTTTCGCGCGTATGAAACGCTGCGCGACAGGCTCAAGGATTTTGTATGAACTGCAATGAAGTACGTGAAAATTTGATCGAGCTGATCAGCGGCGGGCCGGCCGACCCGCAGGTGACGGCTCACGTCAGCCAGTGCAGCCACTGCACAGCGGAGCTCAACTCGCTGCGCCAGACCATGGCTGTGCTTGACGAATGGGAGGCTCCGGAGCCTTCTCCCTACTTTCTTACCCGCATGCGGGCGCACCTGAAAGAGGAACGGGAAAAGGCCCCGGCTGCCCGCTGGGTCGCGTGGCTGCGCCGGCCTGCTCTGGCCGTCTCGCTGGCCACCGTGCTGGCCGCGGGCGGGTTGACGTACCGCCTGATTGAGAGCGAAGGCGAGAAGCCGCCGGCCCCCAGTGCCGTGGCTGATATTGAATCTCTGGACAAAAACCACGATCTGATCATCGATACTGACCTGGTGAACGAATTGACTGGAGCTCCGTCAGAGGATGTAGTCGCGGAGCCGTAGTAAAGATCCTGCCCGGGGGGGACTAGTGAACGGGGCCGCTTTCGCAGCAATACTGTTGACCGGCACGCTGACCGTGTCAGTGCCGCCGCGCGTCGATACCCGCGGCGCCAGTCAAGTCCCTGTCGCCAATCTGCAGACCCCGGCGCAGAAAAACCCGAGCCGCCCCGCGCCGAAGGGCGGTCCCAGGATGGGTGACTGGCTGCAGGCGCACAAAGAGCTTCCGCTCGACCAGCAGCTCAAACTTCTCGAAAACGACCCCAAATTCAAAAAGCTGCCGCCCGATCGCCAGAACGCGTTGCGCGAGCGCCTGAAGAAATTCAACAGCCTCACGCCGCAGCAGCGCGATGAAGCGCTCAAACGCATGGAATTTCTGGCCAAGCTGACGCCGGTGCAGCGCCAGCAGCTGCGCGACGCCAACCAGCAGCTCCAGGGCCTGCCTCCGGAGCGCCGCGTTGCCGTGCACAAGGCCGTGCGCCACCTCCGCCAGATGCCGCCCGGTCAGCGCAAGGAAGTCCTCGCCTCAGACCACTTCAAGAGCACATTCTCCGACCAGGAGCAGAAGCTCATCAGCCAGTTGGCCGAGCTGAACCTGCCGGAAGATGGGCAGGCAAAATAGCCTTTTTCTGAAATCCCGAGCGCAGCGAGGGAGCCCTATACCAACCACGCTCTCAAGGTTGTGAAAGCCGCATCTGTTTTCGTGGCACAGGCACTCCTGCCTTTGCGTGTGTCCTTCTGAGATTTTTCTTTGGGTAGGGCTCCCTCGCTCCGCTCGGGATTTCAGAGAAAGCTAGTTCATCAACGCCATCGACCTTCGCAATGACAGCGCGGTCTGTTTGATCTCCTCGGCGTCCGATGCATCCGGCGACATCTTCACGTACTCCTCAAAATCGTTGAGCGCGCCGCGATAGTCGTTCAGGTTGTAGCGCAGCACCGCGCGCTGCTTCACGTCTTCGGGAGATCGCGGATAGATCACCAGGACCAGGTCCACCACCTGCACGGCGCGGCGGAAGTCGCGCTGCGAAAGATAAATGGAGCGCAGGTTGTTGAGCATGCGCGTCAGCATCTGCCGCCGGGTGACCGGGAGCAGGAACTCCGGCTGGAGAGCGAGTTGGCCGGAATATATCGCGTCCAGCTTCTGCCGGCAGTCTTCTTCGGTGACGATCGAGCCGCGCTCGAAGACGTCGATCAGGATCGCACGCCCATCCACGTCATAATGCTTCAGCAGGAAGTGCCCCGGCATGCCGACGCCAAACAGCGGGAATCCTATGCGCCGCGCCACTTCCATGTAGACCAGCGCCAGCGTAATGGGAATGCCCAGCCGGCGGTCGAGCACGTCATGAAGAAACGAGTTGCGCGGATTGTAGTAATCCACGGTGTTGCCGCGGAACATCTCTTCCTTGAACAGCACCTCGTTCAACGCCGCAATCATTTGCGCCGGATCGTCCAGGTCCTGGACCTTGGCCGATGCGCGGCGGGAAAGCTCCTCCACGCTGCGCACGTAGCGCTCGATATCGATCTCGGGATCTTCAATGCGCGCAAAGGTCAGCGCGGCTCGCAGCAGGTCCACGCGCTCATCGTCGATCTCCGAGCGCACCAGCGCGGCGAACGCCTGAAGCACATCCGAGCTGGCTTTGGCCGCCATAGCCAGATTGTAACGTGAAGGCAGAGCTGGTTTGCCTGGCTAAGGCTTCTTTGGCCGCCACAGCCGGTGCGGCAGAAGGTAAGTAAATCCGGCAAAGCCTTCCCATTGCGTGGAAGTGCTGGTCAGGCCGCGGTTGAACCCTGCATCGACCACGAGATTCTTGCGCACAGGATACGAGAGCGCCCACAGACTTCCGACTGCATTGCCGTGCAGAAACGGCTGGGTAAAGTGCCACAGCTCAGCGGCGATTGTAAATTTCTTCAGCGAATGCGAAATCGAAATGGTCTGGCCAAACTGCGCGCGGCCGGTGTGGTTGTCACGTTGCTCATTGAACATTCCGTTCAGGTCGAAATGGAAGCCGAAGAGATCGTCGCTGATGAGCATGATCAGGCTGTGCTCCGGGGTGCCGAAATCGACGTCCGGCGCAGGGCCCGCATAAACGTGCTTGAAGTAACTGAAGGAGACGGTCGGCCGCTTGCCCTTGCCCGGCAGAGCCACCGCTTGCAGCCCGAGAAGAACGTCTCCGGGATCGAACTCCTTCACGCTCCCCAGGCCGCTGTGCACCAGGGGCTCGCTCTGAACCAGAAACTGAAGCCGCGGATGCACCGTAAGTTTGGTGACTTGATTCACTCCAAAACGGCTGGAAAACTCTGCTGAGTCGGCAGCGTGCTGCACTCCATTTTCAAATTGCAGGTAGCCGACGGCCGTGAGCGTGGCCGGTGTGGCGACAGTCGGCCGTGCTGGATTGGCTTCGGGAACATCGTGGGTTTCCGTGCTGTTGTCGGAGTTCGACTGCGCCGCGGCACCGGTAAAAAGCGCTATCAGCAAGAACCAGGCCAGATTGGGTTTAGCAGCATTTGGCAAATAGCGGTTGGCGGAAAACAAAATTCTGCTGCTCCCCTTTGATCAGCGATGATGGCAGATTACTGTTGCAGACGCAGTTTACCTAACCAATAAACCGCGCCGCAGGAGAATTATTCCGCCGGCAGGATCTACACTACCTGCCGGACGGGCGCCTCCTCGGTCTGCCGCTGTTCCTCTTTGACACGGAAGAAGATCGCTTTCACCAAGGCCATGCAGACCAGCACCGCGCCGAATGTGCATACGATGGTGGCTCCAGTCGGCGTATCGAAGAACACCGAGCAATAGCAGCCCAGCGCCGAAACCAGCGTTCCCATGGTCCAGCCAATGGCCAGCCGCGTTCCAATGCGATCGGCAAAAAGCATCGCCCCCACGGAAGGCACCACCAGATAACAAAAAACCAACAGCACGCCGGCGATCGCCACGGACGAAGTCACCACGAAACCGAATGAAGCATAGAAAAGAAAGTCCCAGAGCCGGACGTTCAATTCCGGCTGGGCTTCGGCGGAATTGTGGTTGAGAGAAATGGCCAGAAACTTCTTGCGGAAAATGAAATGAAAAAGCCCGATAACGCCGTAAAGCAGCGCCGTCTTGATCACGTCATGCTTTGACACCGCAAGGATATTCCCCACCAGCATGTCCTTCAGGTGCTCGGTTTCGCCGGTTGCCTTGCTCATGGCGATGATGGCCGCGGCCGAGGCCACCGCGTAGGTGATGCCGATGAAGGCTTCCAGCGGTATGCGTTTCTGGCGCGAACGCACGAAGGTGAAGATGCCCGCGCCGACGAAGGTGAAGCCCAGGCTCATCCAGTAAGCGCCCGTGCCGTGCGGGTCCATGCCGATCAGGATGGCGGTGGTGGCGCCCAGGGCGGCGATCTGCGCCAGCGCCAGGTCCACAAAGATCACTCCGCGCTCAACTACATGAACGCCCAGGTAGGCGTGTATGCCGGTCAATATCAGACTGGCAAGAAAAGGGAGAATAAGAAACTGGAGTATTTCCATCTGTATCCTTTTACTTCGTCTCCTCGAAGGCCTTTGTCAGGAGCGCAATATCGTAATCGAAAAGCTTGAAATAATCCGTGATCTCCGGCTTGCCGCCAACCGACGGCATGAGCACGAGCACCTTGCCGTTGACCATGCCGGCGATAGAGTTCGGCGTCTTGAGATCGAAATAGGGCTCAATGAGCTCGATCTTTACATTTTCACGCTTCATCTGGTTCACCAATTCAATGGTGTGTGAAGGAGTTGGCGGGATGCCCGGGCGGGGCTCGATGTAACCGATCACATCCAGGCCAAAGTGCTTGGCGAAATTCGGCCATGAGCGATGGTACGTCACCACTTTGCGCCCCCGATACTGGGCCATCTGTGCCATCCATTTTTTGTCCGCTTCCGCCAGCCGCCTTTCAAAATCCTGCTCGCGTTGCTGGAAGTATGCCTGGTCTCCGGGATCGAGCGCGCTGAGCTTGGCGGCAATTCCCTTCGCGATCCGGCGGCCATTGTCAGGATCAAGCCAGTAGTGCGGATTGCCCATCGGATGCACGTCACCTTCAGCGCGGGTCACGCTACCCTGGGGAATCTCCAGAATCTGCGCGAATTGCGAAGCGTCAAGATAGCCCTGCCCGCCAGGTTGGATCTTGCCGTTGCCGCTCTGGGTGATCAATGGCGGCAGCCAGCCAATTTCAAGTTCCAGTCCAACCAGAATCAGCAGGTCAGTATTGCGGAGCTTGAGCAGAAAGCTGGGTTTGGGCTCCACAAAGTGCGGGTCCTGATAGCCCCTGGCCAGCGCTTCAACATCCACTTTGTCGCCGCCAACTTCCTGCGTGAGTGATGCAAGATCGGTGAGAGTGGTGATTACCTTGAGCTTTTTGGCTTGTGCCGCCGAAGGCAGAAGCAACGTGGCCATCAACGTTGCGCTAAGCATGGCGCTGAATAATTTCGAGCGTAATTTCATGAATATCTCCAGATAACTTCTTCAGTCCTTCATTTCAGGCACACTTGCCCGTTTCCGGCCCAATTTAGAAGGGATGCGCGCCGTGCGCGCCGAGAGCGAACTGTAACTGTATAAACGCCTCATGCGCGTCAAAGTTCTGCGCATAGCGGGTAAACCTATACTGGCCGCGGAGTTGGGCGAACTCGCTGGGCCAATACGTCAGCACAAATGAACCTCCCTTGTCCGTCAGAGATGAGTCAAAAGGCCGGTCAGACTGGTCGACTCTTCCGCCGACAAACCAGCGCCGGGCAAACTGGTAATCGCCTGAAGCGTAGAACCCGAAGGCGCGTTGAAAGCCGGTCCGCACAAACGCCGGACACACAATCGTGGCGCAGGCGGTGATATTGGGCTGGTTCTGCTGCCGCCAGATAAACTCGCTGCGCGCAACAAACGAATGATAGATGGCGCGCTGCAGGGGCTTCCAGCGCAGCGTCGCATCCACGCCGTACAAATGGGTGATAAAGTCACTGCCGAACAGATTGTGGCCGCGTGAATAGGATGCGCCCACATCCATGTTGGTGCTCTCGGTCAAGTCGCGGTAGGCGCGCAGATGCCCGACCACGCTTACGTCATTCTTGACGGAAGAGGTGAAAACATCGGAGGAATCTCCCCGAAAGGTCTGGCCGGTAAATTCCAGAAACCAATTTTTGGGCGCAGGAATAATGTGCTGAACCGAGAATCCGGCGTCATTGATTCCATCCTCTCCTCCGACAAGATTTTGCGAGACCAGCGGACGGTCCACCCACGGCAAGACGTGATTGTGCAGCGTGTTGACCTTGCCGAAGGCGGCGCGCATCTTGCCGCCCTTGGCGACAAAGCCCGCCGGCAACGCCGTGAAGGTAATGAAGCCCTCTTCCAAATTGACGCCCTCTTCGCCGAAGGAGATGAAGAAATCACCGCGCGCGTAGGGATCGATGATCGCCTGCAGGCCTACTTCGGACTCGTGCATCTGGAAGGACGGAGTGGGATTGATCGGGTTATGTCCCGCGCCGGCGATGAAGTCGCCGATAACGCTGATATCAGGGTTTAGCGCTTTGGAGGCCGCGCCGCCTGCTCCGCCGAGGCGAACGGTTTCAGCCTGTGACGTTGCGCCGGGCTCGCCCTGACTCCCCGTGGTGTCCTGTGGCTGCGGCGGGGTTGCCGGAGCCGCCGCGGCCTGCGCCGGAGCAGCAGATTGCGCCGGCTGCCCTTGCTGCGCCTTCAGCTGGCGCAGCTCGCCCTCAAGCATCACCACCCTGTCTTCCAGATCTTGCAGCCGTTTCTCCATGGCAGCCTTATCGTCAGGCGATTGCGGAGTAGAATTTTGCGGCTGCGCCGTCGCGGCGAAACTGGTAACCCCAAATACAAAAATCAACAAAAACAGATGAATACGTTTCAAAATCCGCCTCCTCTGGTTCGCGGCTCTGCGGGAGAATGCCTCGATGATCGGCCGCCACGCCAGGCAGCATCGGGCATCAATCAGCAAAAGGCCTGTAAAACATAATGAAAATGGAAGTTGCTCTGATGCCGCCAGCTAGGCGGCCGGAGGAGGGCGGATAAAGAGATGATGTTCCGAGACAGCGCTCTTGCCTTCCGGCCGGTACGGAATCGCGATCGCCTCTACGGTGTGGCGCTGCGGCAGAGCCTGAACGTTTACCGTGGAAGCATTGACGTGGACGGAAAGACAGATCGCGCATGGGGCCGAGTTGCGGGAGACCGCCGCATCCGAGTGCGCGTGCATCGCCTCAAGACCGCTGATGAGCAGTGCCAGAACCACGCAGCTAAGTGCGATCCAGCGCCGGAGGCTGCCCGTCTCGAATTGGCGGTACCCAGCCATGAGGTGGATTCCAGCCCGGGACAAGGCGTCACCGGGTAGAAACACCAATTTTAACAGACTAAGGTCTTTGCCATTGCCCGCGCCGGCATGGGAGGGCAAATTGCAAGGCCAGAGCTGCTGTGCTAGCGTTGAATACTGCGAGGAAAGTTTTGCGTACCATTCCTGCGGGGCTGGACCGAAAGGAAGCTGAACTTTACAGCCAGCTCGATCCCCACCAGCTCCCTAAACATATCGCCATCATCATGGACGGCAACGGCCGCTGGGCCAAGCGCCGCCACCTGCCCCGTATCGCCGGACATCGCAAAGGCGTGGAAGCCGTGCGCCTGGTAGTGGAAACAGCCGCGCGCATTCACCTGCCCGCGCTCACGCTGTACGCGTTCTCGGCCGAAAACTTCGTGCGCCGCCCCGCCACCGAAATCCACTTCCTCATGAAGCTGCTGCACCGCTATCTCATCAATGAACTGCCGCTGATGCACCGCAACAACATCCGGCTGCAGTTCATCGGCCGCAGCCAGATGCTGCCGCAGGAAGTCCAGGAGCGCATGGCCTGGGCCAAGGAGCAGACCTCGCACAACACCGGCATGGTGCTGACGCTGGCGCTCAATTACGGCTCGCGCTCGGAGATCGTGGATGCTTTCAAGTCGATGGTGCACGCCGCGGCCAATAACGGCGGAATGGAGCACCTGAAGATCGACGAAGAGACCGTCAATCGCCACATGTACACCAGCCATCTGCCTGAGCTCGACCTAGTGATCCGCACCAGCGGTGAAATGCGCCTCAGCAACTTCCTGCTCTGGCAGGCCGCCTATGCTGAGATCTACGTCACCAAGCTCTATTGGCCCGACTTCAACGGCTACCACCTGCTTGAAGCGATTCAGGAATTCCAGAAGCGCGAGCGCCGATACGGCGGCCTGAACGAACCTTCTCCCGGCAGTAATAACTGAAATGAAACGCGTACTCACCGCTGTGGTGCTGATCCCGGTGGTGCTGGCCATTGTGTTCTGGGCGCCCTTGTGGTTGTTCGCCTTGGTAGTTGCGGCGATTATCATCCTGGCGCTGCATGAATATCTCGCTATTGTCGAAGCTGCGGGGATTAAGCCGTTTCGTTGGCTCGTATACGTGGTGAGCGTGTTTCCGATTTTTCTTTTGCTGCTTTCGATTGTGATGGCCCATCTCCCGCCGCACTCGCGGTATTACTGGGCGGTCTCCGTCTATCGTACCTGGTGGCAAATCGCGCTGCTGAGTCCAGCGATCTTTGGCATACCGCTGATTTTTAGAAATGATATGGGCCGGGGGCTTGGTTCGGTCGCAGCTTCGATTCTCGGGATTGTTTACATCGGAGTATCTTTATCCTTGCTCATCCCCTTGCGCGCGGACGATACAAGATCCGTTCTTGTGATTTTTATCTTATTTTCGGTTTGGGCAGGAGATATTGCCGCTTATTACGTGGGGAGGAGTCTTGGGCGGCACAAGCTTGCTCCGGTTGTGAGCCCCAACAAGAGTTGGGAAGGGGCGATCGCGTCCGTGCTTGCGAGCGTCGGAATAGCAGTTCTGGTTCTGCATTTTCGACATGTTCTGGACGAATGGTTCTCCTACCCAGGCATGTTCAGGGAAGACACCTTTCCGCCTGTGTGGCCGCTGAGTCTGGCTCACGCGTTAGTTCTGGGTGTTCTCACCAACGTCGCCGCTCAGTTCGGCGATCTGTTTGAGTCCGCGCTAAAGCGCGGAGCCAATGTTAAGGATTCTGGAACACTCCTTCCCGGCCATGGCGGTATGCTTGACCGCATTGACGCACTCCTCTTCGCAATTCCGATAGTTGCGGTTTATACAAGTCTTGTGTGAGTTCCTTGATAAGCTAGTTCCTGAATGAAGCGCATCGCCATCCTGGGTTCTACCGGCTCCATCGGCCGTAGCACGCTCAACGTGATTGAAAGCAATCCTGAGCGCTTTCAGCTGCTCACCATGGCCGCCGGCTCGAACGTGGAAGCGGCAATCAGAGACGCGCTGCGCTGGAAACCAAAAGTCCTATCACTTGCTTCTGAGAACGACGCGGAGAAAGCACGCCGCCAACTCCAAGCGGAAGGCCTGGGCGAAATTGAAGTGGTCCACGGACAGGCCGGCACCGTGCGTGTGGCAACGCATCCGGACGTCGATTTCGTAGTGAGCGCGATCGTAGGCGTGGCGGGTTTGAAAGCCACGTACGAGGCTGTACGCGCCGGAAAAGCCGTTGGTCTCGCCAACAAGGAATGCCTGGTCGCCGCCGGAGAGCTGATCACCGCCGAAGCGCGCCGTCAAAACAAACCGCTGCTTCCCATCGACAGCGAGCACAACGCCGTCCACCAGTGCATGCGCGGCGGCCGTATCAACGAGGTCGAGCGCGTCTGGCTCACCGCCAGCGGCGGTCCGTTTCTCAACACGCCAAAATCCGACTTCGAGAAGATCACGGTCGAGCAGGCGCTCAACCATCCCACGTGGAAGATGGGGCAGCGCATCACCATCGATTCGGCCACGCTCATGAACAAAGGTTTTGAGGTGATCGAGGCCTGCCGGCTCTTCAACCTGCCTCCGAGCCGCGTCAGCGTCATAGTCCATCCGCAGTCGACCATCCATTCGCTGGTCGAGTTCAACGACGGCAGTATTCTGGCGCAGCTTTCGGTCACCGACATGCGCCTGCCAATCCTCTATGCTCTGACTTACCCCGAGCGCATTGCCTCTGACCTGCGCTTCAACGTGCTCGACCTGAAGCGGCTGGATTTCTGTCCTCCCGATCTGGGAAAGTTCCCCTGTTTGCGCCTGGCCTATGAAGCCGCCGAGGCGGGCGGGGCCAGGTCCATCGCGCTCAATGCGGCCGACGAGGTGGCCGTGGCGGCCTTCCTTAAGCGTGAGATCGGTTTTACTGATATTCCTAAGGTCGTGGGGCGCACAATCGATGAAACACAAAACCGCCATCCTGAATCTATAGAAGAGGTGCTGGCCATTGACGCCGAAGCCCGTGAGCGGGCCCGGCACAAGCTGGGCAATCAACTGGTCCGCTCGTAACGGTCAATTGCTAAACTGACCCGCTATCCCGGCGGTTTGCAGTTACAATATTCAAATCAGTCTCTTATGCAGTCTTTACCCATAACCCTGGTAGCCTTCATATTTGTTCTTGGCGTGCTTGTCTTTGTCCACGAGTTCGGCCATTACGCCGTGGCCAAGCTGTTCAAGGTCCGCGTGGAGGTCTTCAGCCTCGGCTTCGGCAAGAGGCTTTTCGGCTTCCGCCGTGGCGACACCGACTACCGCATCAGCATTCTTCCGCTGGGTGGCTACGTCAAGATGGCGGGCGAGAACCCGCTGGAGGCCCGCAGCGGCGATCCCGGCGAGTTCATGAGCCATCCGCGCTGGCAGCGCTTTCTGATCGCCATTGCCGGGCCGGCAATGAACATCGTTCTCGCCGTGGTGGTGCTGACCGGCATCTACATGTACCGGCACGATTATCCGGCGTATTTTGACCGTCCGGCGGAGCTGGGTTGGGTAAAGGACGCCTCGCCTGCGCAAAAAGCGGGCTTGAAGCCGGGCGACAAGATTGTCGGCGTCCAGGGCAAGAGCAATCCCATCTGGAGTGATGTTCGCTATCAGATCTTCGCCAGCATCAACCAGGACATGAAGCTCGATGTGCAGCGCGGAGGCGAGCAGCTCCACTTCAGCTTGCCGGTGCGTCTCTCAGAAAAGCAAGAGGGAGACATCCTGGGCGATCTAGGCCTGGTTCCCGCGGAACCGGCCATCGTGCGCGATGTTAAGCCGGGCGACCCGGCGGATGGTGCAGGAATTAAGCCCGGAGACGAGATCCTGAGTATCAACGGCTCAGACTTGAGAAACGCTTCTCTTCCCGGCCTTTTTGAAGTGCTGCAAAAAACCAAAGACCAGCCAGTCAAGCTTACTGTGCTGCGCAACGGGAAAACACAGGACGTGACGGTCGCCCCGAAGTGGATGGCGTCCCGCGACGAGCCCCAGGCCTGGCGGATCGGGGTCACACTGCCTCCGGAGTACCATCTGGAGAAACTTCCATTTCCCGCCGCGCTGCGCACCGCCGCGGCGGAATGCAAGAAAAATTCAACCTTGATTTTCCGGCTCTTAGGGCACGTAGTCAGGGATCCCAGGGGCTCCATTGGACAGTTCGGTGGGCCGGTCATGATTGCCAGGGAATCCGGCCGCGCGGCCCAACTGGGCCTGATCGTGCTGCTGGAGTTCATGTGCCTGATCAGCCTCAACCTCGCGATTTTCAACCTTTTGCCGATCCCGATCCTCGACGGCGGGCTGATGCTGATGCTGCTGGTGGAGGGGATCATGCGCCGCGATATCAAGCAGGAGATCAAAGAGCGCGTCTACCAGGCCGCGTTTGTCTTCCTGGTATTGTTTGCCGCGGTGGTGATCTATAACGATGTGGCCAAGACGCTGCCCAGTCGCACGTCGAGCACCCAAAGCAAATAGAAGCAACTAGGAACTGACAAGCGTCTTCTTCTCTGCGTCCCAGCGCCATTGCGGCTGTTCGCCCGCAAGGTGAACTCCGCCGAGCCAGCGGTCGATTGCGCCTTGCAACGCGATCCAGTCGGCTTTACCCTCGAGCAGCTTCTGGCCTGCGTCGGTGATCATGTATTCGTCTTTGCCGGACTTGACCAGCGCAGGCTGCGGCCCGGATGCCAGCCATTCCATGCGCAAATAGACTGACGCGTCGCCCCACGGCACCTCTTCCTGGTTCCGCGATTCCGCGTATATCTCCGCCTTCCTGCGCTTACCCGCGGCAGCTGCTTCGAGGACCTGGCGCTCCGTGCGGGAAAGGCCGTCGATCGTCCAGGGATATTCCTCGAGAAAGCGCTCCAAGGCCGTGCCGAGAAACGGCAGCGCTGGCGATTTCTGACGCGCCAATTCAAGCAACGTTGCAGGATCGCCGGCGCGAAAAGCCTGCCAGGCGTGCGTCGCCGAATTAAGATGCGCCGAGATCACACTGACGCGCGTGGGAAAGAGCCGCGCCAGTTGCGTTCCGCTGAGCTGTCCAAGGCCGTAGAAGGGCTTCACGCCGGGAAAAGAATTAATCTGAATCAGCGACAGCTTGGTCTTTCCCAGCTCCTGCGAGGCGAACCAATCGAGAAGCTGGATCAACTGGAGCTGGTCAAACAGGTCATGCTCAAACCAGAGCACCACCTCTTCATGCTTGCGGAAGTTTTGCAGCGTCTGATCCCGCGCGGCAAACCCCGCGCGGATATTCTCGTAGCTGCCCGCGCCGAAGCCGGCGAGGGCCTGGGCGCGCACGTCAGAAAGTTCACTCAGAGTTGCCGTTTGCGGGACGGGACCATCATGCAGAACGTCGAGCCAGGAGAGATATGTGCCGGGGAATCTGACCTGCCGGAAGGTACCAACGACGGATTCTCCGTTGGTAATGTGGAGCATAAGGCAGTACTTGGTATTTAGCAGCTAGTACTTGGCTGAGCGTGCAAGCTCCATGAGGTATTGCCGTACTCGTACTGTCGCGGACGTACGGCCATTCACCAAATACTAGATGCCCCCTTTCTCGGCTAAACTATAACAAAACACGCGCCATGGTCTTCGTCCTCGACAATTACGATTCCTTCACCTACAACCTGGTGCAATATCTGGGCGAACTGGGTGAGACCGTCGAGGTGCGCCGCAACGATCAAATCACGCCGGCGGAGATCGAAGCCATGCGGCCGAGTCACATTCTCATCTCTCCCGGGCCATGCACGCCGCAGGATGCGGGCATCAGCATCGAGTTGGTCCGTCACTTTGCCGGTAAGCGGCCGGTGCTCGGCGTCTGTCTGGGGCATCAGGCGATCGGTGCGGCCTTTGGCGGCGAAGTGGTGCGCGCCCGCCAGATCATGCATGGCAAGGTCAGCCAGATCCGGCATGATGGCAAGACCGTCTTCAAAGATGCGCCTTCGCCCATGACCGCCACGCGCTACCATTCGCTGATTGTCGCCGAAAAGGGGTTGCCCAAGGAGCTCGAGATCAGCGCTGAAACCACGGAATCCGACGGCACGCGCGTGATCATGGGCCTGCGCCATCGCCACTTCCCGATCGAGGGAGTTCAATTCCATCCGGAGAGCGTGCTGACCGAGTCCGGGCGCTTGTTGCTCAAGAATTTCCTGGCCCTTTAATTAGCGCTACTGTTTCGAACACCTTTAAAACGAGGAGGAAAGGAGGATCCGAAGCAAATCTGGGCTTTGTTGGCCTTCGCAAGTATCTCTACAAGTCTTCCGCTTCCTCCTTACCTGTGCGCTTCATAAGTGTCGGTTTTTCGCTGGAAATCGCTTGCATATAAGCTAGAATCTCTGCCAACGGATAGTTGCATCGGAGGGTGCCCATGGCGCAACCGGGACCGGAGAAGCGTTCGACCCGCCGATTTTCGCTTGATTTGCCTATCTCGGTAAAGTTCCTCGACAACGGCAGGCGCGAGGTGGATGGGCGCACGCGCGATGTCAGTTCGCGCGGCGTTTTTATGTACCTGGAGACTGAGATCAAAGTCGGCGTCGCGATCGAGTTCATCATGACGCTGCCGCCGGAGATTACGTTGTCGGACCCGATTCGTGTGCGTTGCACCGGACGGGTTTTGCGCATCGACAAAACCGGGCATGAGCAGGGCGTGGCCGTTGCCATCGATAAATACGATTTTGTCACCCAGGAGTAGCTCGCACTTTTGATCACTTCATTTCATCGCCTGCGAAAGCACATAATGCCCGCTCTGTTCACGGTGCTGCTGTGTTGCACCAATGCCCGGGCGCAGGGGCCGGTCCCGCTTGGCGAATTGTTCCCCTCGGACGCGAATGGACAAAAGACGCTGCAGCTGGCCGGCTCAGGCATGAGCGTTGTCTCCGGCTCGGATTTGTCGGCCGGCATTGCTGCCGCCACCCTGAAGCTCTACCGTGGAGGTGAAGTCCGCATCTGCCCGCACAGCGGGCTGAACGTCAGCGCCAGCGGACGCGGTCTGAATCTTGCCACTGGCGAAGGCTCACTGGAAGTCGATTACGAATTGACCCAGGAATCGGCGGATGTCCTGATCACCCCCGACTTCAACATCACACTCCCCGGGCCGGGCAGGTTTCATTTTTCTCTGGGAGTGAGCAAGAACGGGAATACGTGCGTCAAGCCGATGGAAGGGAACTCGGCGGAGCTGGCTTTCTCCGAGCTGCTGGGATCGGGGACCTACAAGTCCAAAGCCGACGAAGCCGTGCTTTTCCTGACGGGAAAGCTCGACCAGCACAGTGACTTCACGGGAGAGTGCGGCTGTCCTGCTCCGGCGCCGGTGATGCGCGCCGCGCCCCAGCCCACTCCGGCGCTGCCCCAGCCAACACCAACTCCCGCTCCGGAGAAGCCGGTCACCATGGCTTCAAGTGCTTCCTCAGCAGCGGCTTCGGACCACGCCAACCCAGTCCATGTTGAGGTAGACACGCCTTTTGTTTTCAGTGCCAGACCGTCAGGTGACCGGCCGTATGCGGTTGCCAAGATCCATCTTTCCACCTTGCCCAACGTAGTTTTCGTGCAAGAACAGGTCGACCCAATCGTTCTTCCGTTAAAGCCGGCAGAAGTGTCTTCAAAGGCGAAGGCGCAGACGCCCAAACCAGCGGCGCCGCCAAAGAAGGAAAAGAAGGGCTTTTTTGGCCGGATGAAGGGTTTTTTTGGCCCCCTTTTTCATCGATAAGTTGTTGCCCGTGGACGAATTAGGTACACTACCGGTAGCCCATGCACGTTCGTGAAACTTTTCTGGCCACAAGGCGTCTATACTAAGGTATATCTATGTCTCCGCTCGATCCTGAAAACCCAACACCCCCGGGCAATCCGCAGGCTGAACAGCAAGAGGTGGTGAAGTTCGCCAAAGAGAAGACGGCGGATATGTCTGTGATGCCGACTTTGCTGGGTGTGGGCTACGGCACCTATCAGGTGCGTCCGGAAAATTTCCTGCTTTCGTTTGTGACGCATGGCGGAGCAATCGCATTGATGCTCTGGCTGCTTCATGTTGCCGTGCCGGCGAAGATCATTCCTCCGACAACAGCGAACTCGGTGGAGCTGGCGCCCTATCTGCCCCAGAAAGTCGGTAAAGGCGGTCCCAGCGGTGGCGGCGGCGGAGATGCCAGCAAATTGAAGGCTTCGGCCGGCACGCCTCCGCGGTCAGCCAAAGAACAGTTCACTCCGCCAACCGTGATCGTGCAGCAAAAGAGCAAGTTGATGATCGAACCCACCGTAGTGGCAGACCTTCGTGTGCCGCAGAGCGCTCAAATCGGCGATCCGCTTTCCAAGCTCATGACCGCTTCGAATGGAACCGGCGTGGGCGGCGGGATTGGCAGCGGGAACGGCGGTGGCGTGGGCTCCGGGCGCGGCGGCCCGGGCGTTGGCCCAGGAATTTATCATGTCGGCGATGGCGTAAGCCGGCCGCGCGCCATCTACACTCCAGAACCTGAGTTCTCAGAAGAGGCGCGCAAAGCCAAATACCAGGGCGTGGTGGTTTTGACCATCATCGTGGGAACGGACGGACGCGTCTACAGCCCGCGGATTCTGCGCTCGCTTGGCATGGGCCTGGATGAGAAGGCCGTTGAAGGCGTAAAGACCTGGAAATTTGATGCCGCCAGGAAAGACGGCCACCCGGTGGCGGTGGAGATGAACGTCGAGGTCGCTTTCAACCTCTACTGATGCGATATTGTTGAAACCAAACAGGAGATGCGTGACGCATCTCCTATTTGCTTTTGAGTCCTGTCTGCGGCTAGTCTTTTGCTTCTTCCAGAAGGCCCTTTTCCAGTTTCTCCTGGCATGCAATGCAATACCGCGTCCACGGCACTGCTTCCAGCCGTTTAGGATTGATCTCATTACCGCAGTTGACGCATTCACCAAACGACCCTTCGCGGATGCGTACCAGCGCTGTCTCCACCATCTGCAGCAGCTGGCGGTCGTTGTTGCTTTGTGAGAACAAAAACTCCTTGGTGTACGAGCTGGCTGCCCGGTCCGCGATGTCCTGCGCGGCTTCCTGGTCGGCAATGCGGCCGTCCTCTTCGGTGCGGCTTACCATCTTGCGCAGACTCTGCTGCCGCTCTTCCAAACGCTTCTTGAAGGTGTCCAGCTTCTTCTTGTCCATGGGTTTCGATAAATTAGTCATCTTAGTAGGCATATGATTTACCGTCAAATGTATGTGCCCCCGAATGTAAGTGGAACGAGGGTTAGATGCTGTGCTTGGGGTCACAGTCACTGCGCGGAGAGAAAAAAAGATACTGCAACATAAAAGCGGCCCGTCTGGGCCGCTTTCACTCAAAGAGGCGAAGTTAGGAAGGAAAATCTCTCAGGGAAGGCGATGCAAGATGAAGTCTTGGCTCGCGCCAGGACACACGGATTGAAGAAGTCTAAACGCTTGGAAGAGGGTTGAAGTCATTTTTAGTTTACGGCCTCTTTTGTTTGCTGATAACTAAGCAACTCTCAAACCAAAGCAACATCCGGATGGTTGTGGAAACTGTAGTCCAACATAAGACTATTGTTTATAATATTTTACAGATATTGTTGAACGTCTTCTTGGGAGCAGATCAGGCGTAAATCTCTAAGGTTAGTGGTATCCAGATACCACTTTTAGTGATCATCGTGCTTAGCCTGTGCTTTTGGTTGCTCTTCCATCGCTTTGAGCTTATTGAGCAGGGCCTTATAGCTGATTTTGAGGATCTTGGCTGCCTGGCGGCGGTTCCAGCGGGTCTGCGCCAGCACGCGTTCAATGGCCTCGCGTTCGGCTTGCATGGCAGCGCGCCGGCCGATTTCCAACAGCGACGGCATCTCCAGTTCGCCATTCCCCTCGGCCTGGACTGGCGGCCCCGAGGCGAGCGCCGGGTTCGTGCGTGACTGGGCCGGCGCTGCATAGTCGGTCGACGTGACGATCGGCTTGTGCGTGGCAAGTTCGCGGATGATCTGCGCTTCATTGCCCACGATCACGTACCGCTTGACCAGGTTCTCCAATTCGCGGATGTTTCCGGGCCAGGCATATTCCATCATGCGCGCCACAGCATATTCGCTGAACATGGCCGGCTTCTTGCCGTAGTGCTCGCTGTATTTTTCGAGAAAATATTTCAGGAAGACCGGCACCTCTTCACGGCGCTCACGCAACGGCGGGATGTGAATGGTGACCACGTTGAGCCGGTAGAAAAGGTCCTCGCGAAACACGCCCTCTTCCACCGCTCGCTCCAGAGGTTTGTTGGTCGCGGCCAGTACGCGCACATCGACCTGAATGTCGCGCTTGCCGCCGAGGCGTGAGAATTCGTGGTCCTGCAGGACGTGCAGCAGCTTGGCCTGCAGCGCGGGATGCATTTCACTGATTTCATCCAGGAAGATCGTGCCGCCGTTGGCCTGCTCAAATTTGCCCAGCTTCTGCCGGTTCGCGCCGGTGAAAGCCCCGGCTTCATAACCAAAAAGCTCGCTTTCCAGCAATTCATGCGGGATGGCGGCGCAGTTCACTTTGACGAACGGCTTGTCGCCGCGCGAAGACTCGGAATAAATCATGCGCGCCACGACTTCTTTGCCGGTCCCGCTTTCACCGCGGACAAGCACGGTTGCCGTCGTATCGGCCACCTGCTCGATCGTCATTTTCACTTCCATCATCTTCGGGCTGGTGCCGAAGAGCATGGTGAAGTCGCTTTGCCGGCGTACCTGCTCGCGCAACTGCGTGACCTCGCGATAGAGCCGCTGGTTGTCGAGCACCTTGCTGATGCGCATATCGAGCTCTTTGGGATCGACCGGCTTGCTCAGGTAATCGTCCGCGCCAAGCTTCGATGCTTTGAAGATGAATTCCGGGTCTTTGCTGGCCGAGAGCACCATCACTGAGACGGTGGGCTTGATCTGCTTCAGCCGTTGCAGTGTCTCCGTGCCCGCCTCTCCGTCGGTCGACACTTCCACCAGAACCAGCACCGGATCAAACGCACGAAAAACCCGCAAAGCCTCCTGCTCGCTCGAGGCCACTGTGACGTCAAAGTTGCGCCGCGAGAGATGAGAAGCAAGGTACTTGGCCATCACCACGTCATCGTCCACAATCAATACGCGGGTCTTCTGGTTCATTCTGTCTCCTGGCCGGTACCACAGGCGCACAATGAGGAAGCATGCAAAGAGTCAGGATGGGAATTGGAGTTCCACCCGGGCTGAAATAGCCCTGAATATTGTACTCTGATTCCATTTTCCGGCACCGGGATGCCTAATTAAAGCGGTGGAAAAGCAGGTTTTATGCTTAAAATGGCACACCGGTCCGCCTGTAAGGATTCAGGTTAGGCTGGATTTTGCGACTTCAGGAGGAGCGTTTACCCGTAATGAAGTGGTACGGCGGCCAGGGGCCGCTCATGACCACTTCAATTCCAGGCAGATGACGCGTGGCCATCTGGTAGCGGTTCTGGTACTTCTGCACTTTTTTGTGGTCGATGAGATGGGCGATATCGATCAGCATGCCGCCGGAATCGATCTTGCGGCAGCAGACGTCCTGGTCGAGCGGAGAAAAGATCTTGTGTACCTGAACCGAAAGAGCGCGGGCTTTGGTCTGGCGTTCACGCTGGCGTGAAGCCTTTTCCCGCAGCTTGGTGAGATATTCACTGCCCACGGTGGCCGGCAGCTCAATCTCTTCCAGCGCCTGGCGCAGTGAGCCGTCTTTCACCAGCAGCTTCAGATGCATCTCCGCCTTGCCCTTTAGCTTGACCACGCTTTCAAGGAAGCCTTTGCGGTTGAGGCGCACCGCGCGGCGCAGAGCATCGTCAGTATCGAACACCGTTCCGAAGCGGAATGGCAGCACCGTGGTGCGTTTGAAGCACTCGCTGACCACGTGAGCATGCTGTAACAAAGCGGTCTGGCCAAGGTCCCCGGTGGGAATGTATTCGCTCACCATCACGGAAAAATCGCCGCTGGGGTAAGCAAAAATCTGGGCATCAGCAATGCCTTTTAGATTTTCGATGGGAACGGGGCGGCGAGCGCGAATGCCATTCTGGAATGCTTGCTGCTCAACGATGCAGTACGCGTACCATGCCATTGGGGAGCTTCTCCTGTCGGAAAAACGTTCGGGCCGGCGGTGATTTTGTTTTATACGGGCGAAGTTTACTGCGAAGAGCTTTGCATAGCGCCAGCGGGTTTTCCAGCGCTACGCGTATCCTAAGCTGAGAAGAAGAGAAATGCAACAACTACTGTGCATGGAGAGGAAGAAATCGTGAGTTGCTCGATTGGATACGGCCTTAGAATCGGAAAATCGAAAATGCCCCTCAGGCTGCCGGGCTGGCTGAGTCTGCCTTGGACCAGCAGAGATAAAGCCCTTTATTTTCATTCAATTGCTCAATTGTGTTTAGCGCCGCGGCGATGCGTGAAACTTCAGCATCCGCCAGCTTCAGGTAGCGCTCCGCTTCAGGATCAGAAATACGCACGCCAGTCAGATACAGCGCATTGCGGATGGCAGCCAGCGGGCTGTTGATCTGGTGTTTCATTTCGCGAATCAGTTCATTCGTGGTCGAGAGCATGATTTTGACCTCCGATCCAACGTGCCTGCCAGTACCTGATGCAATCGGCCGGCCAAGCCGGCCTTCCGCTGCGCGACTTCCTTTTCCGCGCTCAAACCGTGCAAATCAACGCCATCGAATGGGCATCAGAATTCTCTGGTTATGGCGGCCGGTGCCAGTTTCCCAATGAAAATGCGCTGATCGGTCGGCCAGTGTCCCTGTACATTCGGGCAGAGGCCGGTAAAAAGCACACGGGGACTTCCGTAAGTTTCCCGGAAACGGGCGACGGCATCTCACAAGATGGCCGTCAGGAGCCACTTACTTTGAGCTCGCCAAGGAAAACGTTTCCTATGCTCTCCTACGAATCTCCCGATCCCGGCTCTTCAGCGCCGGAGCGGTTTGTGGTGGAGGTTTTTTCCGAGCTGCGGGCGGAAACGATCCAGAAACGCTGGGACGACGTGAATGTCATCCTGCGCATGAGCATGCTGACCGGCCTGCAGATGCAGCTGGATGCCACGCTGAACATGCTCTGCGACATGGCGGCGGAGATCGCAACATTTGAACGCGCGCTGATCTACTTCTGGGACGAAGGCCAGGAGCTCATGCAGCTCAGACTTACCCGCAACGTGGAGAAGAATGTGGTCCAGGAGCTGGCGAACGGCAATATCCTCAACGTGTGGGCCATCAAGTATGGCCGTCCTCTGCTGGTGGGCAGCGGCCACGATACGCAAGCGGATGCGCTTCTGCGGGTGCTCCAGGGCTCGTCATCGCTCGCCGTGCCGCTCTTCGTCAACAATCGCGTGATGGGCTCAATGCAGTTCTTCAACTCCAGCGCGGACAGCTTCAGCCGGGAAGACGCGCAGCTGGTGTGGATCCTCTCACTGGTGGCGGAGAACCTGCTCACGCGCGAGTACGCCAATGAAGGCCTGCTGCGCTTTGCCTTCACCGACTACCTGACCGGATTGCGTACCCGCGGCTACTTTGAGCAGCAGCTGGAGCTGGAATTCAAGCGCGCCGAGCGCCGGCAGCAGAAGTTCGCCCTGCTGATGATCGATATCGACCACTTCAAGCAGGCCAATGATACCTTCGGCCACCACGTGGGTGACCAGCTGCTGCGCGACGTGACTTCCATCCTGATGAAAGACATGCGCGAAGTGGACACTGTGGCGCGGTATGGAGGGGAAGAGTTCGTGATCATCCTGCCTGAAACCACGGAAACCGGCGCGGTTTATGTGGCGCAACGCCTGCGCCGCGCGGTGGAGCAGGCCAGATTTTTTGCGGGATCGCCGCACACGGTGCAGCGCCTCACCATCAGCATAGGCGTGGCGGTGTATGATACCGACGCTCAGTTCAAGCGCGACCTCATTGAGTTTGCCGATGCGGCGCTCTACGCCGCCAAGCATGAAGGCCGCAATCGCGTGATCTGCTATTCCGAGCTGGCCAAGAAGGAAAGAAAAGAAGTCTCCTGAACGCGTATGAGCGCCAGCCTCCGTACCGAGCCCCTCGCCCAGCCGCGGCGTGCCCGCGCCTGGCGGGTGATCCATGCCTGTGAATACGCGCGCGACGTGCTGCCGGTGGTGGAAGGGCAGATCTCGGCCGGCATGCGGCCCTTCATCGTGACTCCATACGGATCAGGGACCGCCGAGCTCTATCTTTCCGGCAAGCGACAGGAGCAGCCGCGGTCGCTTTCCCTGCTGCGTTCCTGGCAGGACGTACGCAACTGGCGCAAGTCTCTGCTTGACTGCGATCCTGAAGTTTCGTCTGACGTGGTGCATGCCCACTGCTTTGCCGCCGGGATGGCCGCCGTGCGCAGCGTCTCGTGCGTCGCTTACGACCTGCGCGCCTGCATTGAAGAGATGGCGATCGCCGCCAAACTGTGCGAGCCCGGCAGCTGGATGGGCCGGTCATTTCGCGTGGCGGAACAATTCGTCCTCTCCCGCGCCGCTGCCGTCATTGTGCACTCCCAGGGCATGAAGCAGGCGGCGATTGAGCGCGGCGCTGCGCCGGAAAACCTCTTTCTGGTCCCTGATCCATTCGAGAGCGAAGACGATGCCCCGCTTTTTCCTGATACTGATTTCCTGTTCCGGCGCTACGGCCTGGCGCCGGAGACGGTCTCCTTCTTCGTGCCGCAGTTT
>DASTJB010000182.1:0-44587 GCA_035717005.1 Candidatus Angelobacter sp. | reverse complement strand
AAAGCTTGCCGCAGATGAACGCGGATGACGCTGATCAGCCGGAGCTAGAAGAAGAGTTCGTGCCGCTGCCGGGAGAAGCAGGTTACAGGTTCACCAGATTCCGGTTAAACGTTCAGCCGGAAACCAATGCCGGATCGAGACCTCCGCAATCTGAGATGGAACGGGACGATATTGCTCAAAGTCACGCCAATCTGGGATGAGGTGGGATGACATGGGATATCGAGGTAGGGGGGCCGGGTAAATCCACCGCTGATGGAGGCTGATGAACGCTGACCGGAAAGAAGGGCTGCCCAGGCAGCCTGAAAAATGTTCTTTGACAATTTAGCCGGGGCCGGCGAGGGAGACAGAGAGGCAGGTTTTAAACTGCCCCTCTGCTGTCACGGTTTGGTTCGCTCTAGGGCACTGTCACCGAGCGCGTAGTCTTGGAAATCCCAAGGTAGCGGTCCACCGCCACGATGGTTATGGAGTGCGTGCCCGCGCTCAGCGTGAGCGTTTTGAGCAGCTGATCGTTCAGGATCTGCGCCCGTTTGGTTCCGTCCACCCACAGCTCCAGCCGCTGGACGCCTACGGGCGAGTTGCCGGACGCGCGGACGGTGAACGTCGTCGAGCTGGTGGTGCTGCCTGGGGTGCAGAGCTTGGCGTGGATGGCGCCCGAGGGCGGTGGCGCACAATTTACGCTACCGTTTGAATTGATGTCGACGAGCGAAGCGCTTTCGCCGAGCCCGTTGGCATCTATCACCAGGTCATGCCGCCCGTCGAGGTCCATGTCGCGGACCTCCACAAAGCTGGCCTCAGCTCCGTTCGGATTCGACACCGAGGTGAAGAACCCGCTTCCGTTATTGAGCCAGGTCTCAATGCCGCCGGTTTTGATATTGCCGCTGAAACGGACGAGATCGATCTTGCGATCGTTGTTGAGATCGGCGGCCTGCCAGCGCGCAGGGCCCTCAACCGTGGCAGTGGTGAAGGTCTGCTTCAAGGTGAAGCCACCGGCGCCGTTGTTGACGAAGATGTTCATCGCCGACTGTCCGCAGGCGGAGCCGCCGCAGATGGAGCCGGTTTCCACGCCGATGCTCGGCGCAGCGTTGCCGACGAAATCGCCCGCCACGATGCTGGGCGGCACCGCGATGGAGTTGGCCGGCAGCGTAAACGGCACGGGGACGTTCACCGGTGTGCGGAATGTCCCGTTGCCGTTGCCGAAGAAGACGGTGAAGTGCATGGTCGGCGCCGTACTCGCTCCGCCCATGCCGGCGACGGCCAGGTCGATGTTGCCGTCCTTGTTCAGGTCGGCGGCCACCACGCTTTGTGTTTCACCCGCGCCGCCGGGCGTGGGCAGAATCGGGCCTGGCGTAAACGTTCCCGTGCCGTTGCCCAGGAATATGGCAACGTCACAGTTGGTGGTATTGGTCTGGCACTCTTCCACGGCCAGGTCGAGCTTGCCGTCTTTGTTGAAGTCTCCCAGCGCGATCCCGTGCGGAGGATTCACCAGCGAGAGCACCAGCGGCGTCTGAAAAGTGCCGTTATTGTTGCCGGGCAGCACCAGGACCTGCATCGGGGATGATTGAGCGATGACGAGGTCGATGCTGCCGTCATTATTCATATCGGCCGCCAGCATCTGCACGGAGGTCGATCCCGCAGCCAGCGCCGTGTTATGGGGCGCGCCAAAAACGCCCGCACCTTGGTTGAACTGGACGGAAAGGGTTGAGCCCCAGATGACGGCGAAGTCGGGCCTGCCGTCGCGGTTGAAATCGGCCACCGCCAGGCCCTGAGCATTAGCGGAAAAGTGCGTTTCAGAAGTCGTTTTATAAGTGAGTTGCGCCCAGCCCGCGCCGGACAGCAGACAGATGATCGTCAGCAGCCTTGAGAGGCGACTTACAAACATAAAATCTCCTTATACCAGGGTGGTGTTCTGGATAGAGAGCAATTCAACTACCGCTTTGAACCTGAGTGACGCTGCCGTTCCCTCGCACGGCAGGGTGCGACAAGGAGAAAGTTGCTTCACATACTGGGTATGACCGTGTCCCGAGTGTGGTGTGAGATGAGAGATTTCGGCATGCGAATTCGGCCACTCGGGCCAGACGGGACAAAAGCGGCACTCGAAAAAGCGTGCGCCTTCTTGCGCCACAATGTTGCGCCACAACGTTGCGCCACAAACGTATTGATGCGCTGCCACTCCCGGCTGTCGTCGACGCTCAGCCCCAGCTTGCGCCGTCGGCAAGTTTTGTTTCGCTGGTCCGCTCACCGCCGAATGCTATACTTCCCGTCGCAACTTCCCGGTTTGCCCAGGGTTTCCACTGCTTCAACGAGTTTCTGCCGGTTTGGAGGACTGACCTATGCGTCGTTGGGCTCTCGTTGCATTGTTGTTGGCGTTTGTTTGTGCCGCGCCTGCCTTCGCGCAGGTACAAGGCTTCGGCGACGTATCGTTCGCCGTCCCGGATGGCTGGAGCTACCAGGGCTCGGCCGATGGCGGGCTCATGCTGCTGAAGCAGGGCACGAATTTCTGGATCCTCACCGTGCATACGCCGCGCCCGACCAGCGGCGACCAGAACGCCGATTTCAAAGCGGCGTGGCGGGCCGTGGTCTCCAGCGTGCCCCAGTTCAGTAGATCGTTGCCGGGCTACGACCCGTACAACATCAGCAACAAGGCCGTTGGCTTTCCCGGAAAGTACTATGACGCGTTCAGTGACGACGGGCAGATGTACATCCGCCTTTTCACGCTGGAAACCGGCAAGAGCGTGATTCCGGTAATGGTGCTCGCGCCCAACCGCCAGGTGCTGGACGCGCTCCAACACATTGTGGATGCGGTGGTGGGCAGCGTGCGCCTGGCGCCGCTCAAGGCTTCGCCCATCCGCAATACGATTACGTTGGCTGATCTGGTGGGAGAGTGGCATGCCGGCTCGGCTTTCAGCAAGACCTATTACGACCGGTACAGCGGCGCATACGCGGGCAGCAGCACCACCGCTTACAGCTCCCGCTATCAGGTGGCCCCCAACGGGACGTTTACCTACGAAATGGGCGGCCTGTGGAACAGCCGTCCGGTGCAGGACAAAGACGCCGGCACAGTGCAACTGGGCGGGGACCTCATCATCTTCAAAGGCCGCAATCACGAGCAGAAGTACCACTTCATCAATTTCCAGACGGCGATCGACGGTTCCACGGTGCTGACGGTTATCGCGGGCCAGGAGGACCCGGCGAAAGCCAATATCGCATTTAGTCAGCAGCAACTGGTGCGCGAAGCGAAAAAATAAAGATCCGCTGCGCTTGCCAGGCAGTTTGGATTGCGGTTTTGAGGCCGCCGCAGGGAAGTGATAACCTAGAAGCAGTCCCACTCTGCGCGCCCGTAGCTCAGCTGGATAGAGCGAATGCCTCCGGAGCATTAGGTCGGGAGTTCGAATCTCTCCGGGCGCGCCACCTTACCATTAGATTCTGGTATCAGAGATCCTTCGACTCGCTACGCTCGCTCAGGATTTCGGCAGCAGGCTCCCTCCCGCTCAGCGGGATCACGCCTGCTAAGCGCCTCAAGTTCGAATCTCTCCGGGCGCGCCACTTCCAGACGTTACTTGGCCGTTGCCGGCAAGCTCACAACCTCTTTGGTTTGCCAGCTGGGCTTCCGTTTTTCCAGAAAAGCCTGCAGCCCTTCAACCGCCTCACCCTTTTCCATCAGGTCGTCGAGATACAGGCTTTCGAGCACCGGCAGTTCGCGCTCCAGGACCTGGATCCAGGGCCGCCGGCCAACTTCGGCGGCAAAACGCAAAGCGGCTGCCGAGCGCGGCAGAAAGTTCGACGCCAGCCACGACTCGAGCCGCGCGTCGAGCTCGCCATCAGGAAAGACGCGATTGATCAACCCGATCGACAAGGCTTGCGCCGCGCTCCATGTTTCGCCGGTGAGCACCATCTCAGCCGCGCGTCCATATCCGATGCGCAACGGCAAAAGCGCCGCTCCCGCGGGCGGAAAAACAGCCAGCTTGATCTCAGGCAGGCCGAACTTCGCGTTCTCTTCCGCAAGGATGAGGTCGCACGTCAGCGCCAGTTCCAGCGCTCCGCCCAGGCATTGCCCGCGGACCGCCGCAATCAACGGCGCGTGCGCTGCGCCCATCTTCAGCAGCAGCCTTCTCAGTTCCACCAGCGTCGCGCTGATCTGCTCCGGCAAATGCTCCTGGACGCTGGCCCCGAAGCTGAAATGCGCTCCTTCACCGGCCAGAACGATGGCTTTCAGATTCGCATGGTCAGAGAGTTGATCGAGCGTCTCGATCAGCTCGTGCATCATCTCCTGATCGAGAATGTTGGCTTTCGGCGCAGCCAGCGTTACCCGCGCAACTTGTCCTTCATGCGTGAGCTGAAGTCTGATCTTTTGCCCCATCTTCACACCTTCGCCACTTCTGCCCCGGCGGTCCAGGGCGCGATCTCCTCGATCAGCTGTTCATCCCAGCGCGCGCCTTCGGCCAGCCGCTGCCGCAGCCGTACGAAGTCGACCTCGCGCTGTTCTTTCGTGCCGTAGTGGAAGGCGCGGAAGCCGGCGTTGGCCTCGGTCATCATGTTGAGCGCCAGCCATGCGCGGCTGCCCTCGCGATTGCGCTCCCAGTGCTCGAGCTTGTGCTTGCGCAGGCTCTCGATCGTCTTGGTCAGGCAATCCGGCATGGTGTAGAGCAGCTTCGTGCACATGCTGTCGACCGCCTCATCCAGCAATTCGAGATCAACGGTTCCCTTTGCAATGAGCTTTTTGCCGCGATCTTTGGCTTCACCGGTCTTCCATTCGCCCAGCGCCATGCGGCCATACTCATCCAGGAAGCGATCGGTGATCACGAGCGGATTGGCGATCCAATCTCCATCCACCTTGAGCGCGGGAACAATCTGCGTCAGCCCGCCCAGCGCGTAGAAACGGTGCGCGCTCCAGGGCTCGCACAGCGTTGCGCTCGCCATGGCGCGTTCCACGCCAACGTACAACGGCAGAAAATCAGTGCTGCCGCCGTCCGGCACGGAGCCATGCTTGGGGCCGGCCTGGCTGAAGATCGCGAGATCGCTGGCAATCGAAAAATCGCACGCCATCCCGATCTCCTGTCCACCGCCCACACGCATTCCGTTCACCCGGCAGATGACCGGCTTATCGCAATGGAGAACGGCGCTCACCATGTCGTTGAACAAACGCATGTACTGCCGGTACTCCCCCGGAGCTCCGGCATAAATTTCGGCGTATTCGCGCGTGTTGCCGCCGCTGCAAAAGGAGCGCGTGCCGGCGCCGGTCAGCACCACGGCTACAGCTGCTCGATCATTGCTGGCGGCGCGCAACGCCAGAATCACCTCTTTGACGGTGGAAGTGGTGTAGCTGTTCAGCTCTGCGGGATTGTTGAGCGTGATCCAGACGTTGTGCAGTCCGGGAACCGCATGGCCATCGCGATCGCGCACCCGTTTCTCTTCCACCAGGATCTCGTGCGGCGCGTAATTTTCTACAAGATTATGGTCTTTCATGTATGCCTCCTAGTTATGACTCTCCGGCACCAGGACCACGCGACGGCGAAATGCATGCCGTGCGACTCCCGCCAGCACTTCCGGAGTCTCCACTAATGAATGTCTCTCAATGAACGGTTCGATCTGTACCTTCCCGCTCAGCACCAGACCAAGCGCCGCGGGATATTGTTCTGCCGGACATCCCCAGTTCCCGCGCGCGGTTGCGTCAAACGCCATCAGGTTGGAAAGCCGTACCTCAACCTTCTTTGGCGTGAAGCCGACGATCGCCAGATATGCGCCAAAATCCAGCAGGCTGAAGGCAGTGATCTGCCCCGCAGCCGTGCCGCTCATCTCAAAAATCTTCAGCGTCGCGCCAGGCGCGCTATTTTCACCGGCAAAATTTCGCACGCTCGACCGCAGCTGTTTTTCTTCCAGGCGGTCAGAGTTCAGAATGAGCGACGCCCCGAATTGCTGCGCCAACTCCAGCCGTTCTGGATCAATGTCGATTGCCACCGCTTTTGCGCCCAGCGCGTTCGCAATCTGCACGGCAAATCCGCCAATCCCACCCGAGCCCACAATCACTGCGACCTCGCCCGCGCGCAGTCCGGAGCGACGGATCGCCTCGTAGGGCGTCGTGACCGCGTCGGCAACAACGGAGAGCGCCTCGAGTGAGACTCCCGCCGGCAGTTTGTCCGGCACGCGGCAGAGCCCGCGAGCGGGAACGCGGACGTGCGTGGCAAAACCGCCATCGCCGTCGTTGCCCGGCATGAATTGTTTGCGGCAGGTGGTCGGCCGCCCGGCACGGCATGAAGCACATTCGCCACATGCGATCACCGCCGGAACAATCACGGCCTGGCGCATCCATGGCTGGGCTTTTTCTCCGGCAGCCACTACGTGCCCGGCAATCTCATGCCCCAGCACCAGTGGAAACGCGTGTCGCGTGGGCACGCCTTCAAATGCGAATCCCACATCGGTGTGGCAAACGCCGCATCCGGCCACCTCGACGATCACCTCATCCTCTTTCGGCTCCGGCATCGCGAGCTCCGCCAGGTCCAGCGGCTTTCCCACAGTCGAAAGCCGATATCCATATGCCCCTTGAATGGCCATTTTTCCTCTCAATTTCTGCTTGCCAGCCGGCGCAGGCCGAGCAGGGCCGCACCCAGCGCGCAAACATATTCGCAATCTTCGGCGACCTTTACTTTTACGTGCAGTCGCTGCTCCAGCGCCCGCACCATCCCCTGCTGGTGCGCCACGCCGCCGATAAACGTCAGTTCCTTCTGCAAACCGACGCGCTTCAGCAGCGCGCCCGCGCGGTCGGCGAGCGAATCATGGATCCCGCGCAGGATGTCGTCCACGCCAACGCCCGAGCTCACGTGGTTGATGATCTCGCTCTCGGCCAGCACCGCGCATATGCTGCTGATCGGTTGGGGGTGAGCAGCGTTCATTGAAAGCTCTCCCACGTGCTCCAGCGGGACTTCCAGATATTTCGCCGCGCGCGCAATGAACATTCCTGAACCGGCGGCGCACTTGTCGTTACTCTTGAAGCTGCTCACGCGGCCTTGTTCCTTCACGGCGATCGCCCGCGTGGTCTGGCTCCCGATATCGAGCACCGCTCCCGGCTGCGGAAAAAGGAAGTACGCGCCGCGTGCGGCGGTGGTGATCTCCGTGATCGCAATATCGCGAAAGCTCAGACTGTAGCGGCCAAAGCCAGTGGCCGCGATATAGTTCAGGTCCGATTTCGGATTGCCTGCCAGCGCCTGGATCAGCGCATCCTCCGCGGCCTGGTCAACGTTGATCCCGCTGCGCGCTCGCCCCCGGCCCAGGATTCGCAGTTCCCCTCCGGGCGAGTCCTGCGCCGCCACCACTGCCTTGGTGAACCCCGATCCGCAATCAATTCCGGCTACTAACGGCATGCTCCCTCCACACGCTGGATTCAAAACTTTCGCCCATCTTTTCCAGCGAAAACAGCGCCGCGCCAACTGCGCCCATGAATTGCGCGTCCGGACTGACCACCACTTTCTGCCCCAGCACCGTTTCAAGCGCGTGCACCATCCCCACGTTGCGCGCAACCCCGCCCGTCATCGTGATTAGCGGTTCAATGTTGACCCGGCGCGCCAGCGAGAGCGTGCGCTTGGCGATCGCCAGATGAACGCCCTGCATGATGTCTTCCGGCCGCTTTCCCTGCGATAGATACGAGAGAATGTCGGACTCGACAAACACCGTACACACGGTCGCGATCTTCACCGGACGCGTCCCGCGCAATGAGAGCGGCCCAATGTCGTCCAGTCCCACGCCCATCACCTCGGCCGCGTTGGCAAGAAAGCGTCCGGTTCCAGCAGCGCATTTGTCGTTCATCACAAAGTCCAGCACCTCGCCGGAAGGACCAACGCCAATGGCCTTGGCATCCTGCCCGCCCATGTCGATCACGGTCCTGGTGCCCGGGCACAGAAAATGCGCGCCGCGCGCGTGGCAGCTGATCTCGGTCATCTGCGTATGCCCGAAGGAAATGTTGTAGCGGCCATAGCCGGTACCGACCACGAAGCCGACGTCGCCCTGCGTGACCCCCGCCTGCCGGCAGCACTCGTCAAAGGCGCGCTCCGCCGCCTTGCGCACGTTGGCGCCGGTATCGATCAGCGACCGCGCCAGAATGCTGATGCCGTCGCCATTCGCTCCCGCCAGCACGGCTTTGGTTTGCGTTGAACCTACGTCCACTCCTGCGGCGATTCTCATTTGCTTACCTCACGCGCCCACCGCGTGTGCCGCGGTGTGCTTGGCGTGCTCCAGCGATTCAAAGAAAGCGTCGATGCGGTTTTTGGTCTGCGCCTCGGCGAAGTACCGCGGATCTTCCAGATCGGACTCTATATATAAGGTGGGAACGCCCACCTGCCGGGTCAGGTAGTCGCGCATATCGCCCTGGCCCGCCGAAAACAGCCGGCAGCTTTTGACGAAATGAATGATCACTCCGTCTGCCTTCCATTCCTGCACGTAACGCCGAATCTGCTCGTAACGCTGCAGGTAGTTTCGATTGGTAACGTTCTGCGCCAGCATGTGCATCGCTACCGACTCAAACGGCTTTTCCGGATCGTGCCGGAAGCCGAACTCCCACAATCCGCCGACGGTGGAGTACGTGGAAGCCACTGCCACCGCCTTCCAATGGGCAAACATGTCGCGGAAGCTGCGGAAGTAGGGATACGGCGGCGGCCCTTCCACCACGACGCGGAATTTCTCCTGGTCGTAGACGCCCTCACCGGCTCGGACCTTCTCCTTGAGTTCGGCGAGCGCAGAGCGGAAGAACTCCACTCCTTCGCGCTTGCCGCGATATACGTACAGCGGCCCCATCAGCGTGATGGCGTCAAAGTACGCGTCAAACGGCGAGGGAGAATGCTTGGCCAGGTGCTTGACCTCTGACCACAGCTCCTCCACGTCGCGGGAGTAGGCCACCGCCTGGCGGAAGCGGTCTTCATCGAATTTGCGGCCGGTCAGCTTCTCCAGCCGCTCCACCACCTCCTTGAGCTGCTGCACCACATAGTAGATATCAGCCTGCGAAGGCTCTTCTCCGCGCAGAAAAGGAACGTCCAGAACGAACAAAGGCGCTCCGGTGAAAGCCGCCACGTGCTCAAACCATTTCACGTACGTGTTGCAGCCGACAAAGTTGCACAGCACCAGCGTCGGCTTGGGCAGGCGCCCGCCGGTGGGCGTAATGCCTTTCACCATGCAGCCGATATCGGCTTTCACGTAGGCGCAGTTGTCGCCGGCATAGCCCATCTCTTCCGCCGCCAGAATCGGCTCCAGGGACTGATGGCGGATGGCAAGCTGCAGCGCGTTCACCTCCGGGTAAATTGGGACCGCGTCAAAACCTTCCAGCAATTCCACGCAATTGCCGGAGATCATCATTGAGACCGTGGGCGGTTCGCCGCCCTCCGCTGCCTGGTCAAGGCGCTGGTACCAGTCCAGCATCAGGTCCTTCTGCTGTTGATGAATGCTTCCGCGATACTCGCTCACAGATCGGCTCCTCTCACGCTTCTCGCACCATGTGTCCGGTCTCTGTCAAAGCTTTAGCTCGTCATCCCGAATCCCCGTCAACGAGCGCGCGTTCTAATCAGCGCGCGAGTAGGGGTCCCCAAACCGCGCCGCTTTTGCGCGGATTGGGGTGGGAGTAGGGGTGAGGGACCTTGTGTTTAGAACTCACAGCACTCATAAAAAACCGCCCCGCGCTTCAAGCGCTTTAATCGAACACCAGTGATTCGACAAACGTCTCCACCTCAGTGCGCAACCGGTCAAAGGTAAAAAGCTTTTCCTCGAATTCCAGCAGCAGGTGCGGCAGCCCCATTTCGTCGACCTTCTTCTTGAACAGCACGTAATCGAAGTAGGCTGGTTCGCAGAATTTCGCGATCAGGAAGATCACCGCCTCGGCCTGCGTGCCGCGGATCTTCTCCGCGAGTCCGTCCCAGCGTGGCCGCTGCGAGTCATGGCGGACTGAGGAATAGACCGAGCTCTTCACATAGCTCTCGGCCAGGGCGCGCACCGGATCCCCGCCCAGGGGCACGTCTTCGGTAAACCAGCGCTGCGCGATCACCAGGTCGTCTTCCACCACGTCGCACCCGGCGTTTTCCAGCAGACGAATCAGCTCCAGTGGCGGCTGCTCGCAGAATGAGCCTTCAATCACGACGCGGATGGCATCGCGTTTCTTGTTGCTCCTTGTCGGTAGATACTCGAGCGCCTGCCGCAGCAGCGTAATGTGCTCTTCTACCGGCATTACGTAACCGCTCCGGACCAGTAGATAACTCTCCCAGGCGCGCAGCAGATGCGGGCTGTGCGCTCGCAGGGCGTAAAGCTGCCGCACCAGTCCGCGCTGCCCGTTATACAAAGCGATGCTCTGTCGCAGCGCTTCATCATGGATCGGAGATCCGCCCAGCCGCTCCAACTCGTGGATGATCCGGCGGTACTCCTGCGTGAGAAAATCCACGCTCGAATCGGAAGTGCTGTGCGGCAGATGAATGAAGTCCGTATAGATCTGCGGAAAGTTCCGCTTGATCACGAAGCACAGGTTTCGCGCCGAGTCGCAGATGGAAGAAAACAAGAGCGCGTCAAACGGCTCCAGGTGGCCGGTCATGGCCATCTCCATCGTGGTCTTGATGATGGAGCAGATAAACGAGCCGAAGCGCGAATCGGCGTGCTGAATGTCCAGCCGGTCGCCCGCGCCGCTCAGCAGTACGGGAAGCATGCCCGCCGCGTGCACCAGCTCGGCCGGAGCGTAAACAGGGAAGAAGGCGACCGCCTTGCGACCCTCCTGCTGTTTCTTCCAGTCGCGAACCCGGGCAAAAGAAAGGTCGCCCAGAATCTCAGGCAAGCTATCGAACGTTCGTTCGAATTCGTCCATGCAGCCTATGATTCGCCTGAACGGGGCCACAGGCTGTGACGTACGTCACTTTTGTGCGTGATGCTGCCGCCGGGCGCTTTTGGCGGCTCCGGAACGGCTACTTCTCTGCGATCAGCAGCAGCGCCCCGATCCTTTTGAAATCCTTGAGCTCCTCGGCGTTTTTGAACCATTTTCCCGAATACACCTCCGGCGACGGGCTGCGGTCGGGGATCCTGCGCGCCTGGACGTTGGTGAACCCGTGCTGGCGAAGCAGAGCCAGATATTCCACCTCGGAAAGCGCCTGCACCGGGACTTTCAGCTCGCTCATCCAGCGCAGTGAGTAGTGATTGTCCTTATAGAGATTGATGAGGATAAACAGCTTGCCGCCGGGCGCGAGCACGCGGCGCAACTCGTCCAGCGCCTTGCCCTGGTCGGCGTAGTAATAAAACGACTCCACCGAGAGCACCTTGGTGAAGTGGTTGTCGGCCGCGGGGATCTTCTCCGCCGACCCCCACACATAGCGAATATTGTTGAATCGCGCAGACGCTTGTTCCGCGCGGCGAAGCATCTCGTCGGCCACATCGAGCCCCACGACTTCCTGCGCAACCCGCGCCAGCCGGCGCGAAGCCCAGCCGGTTCCGCAGCCCAGGTCGAGCACGCGGTCTGAGGGTTGCAGCTCCATCATCGCCAGGGTCTGGTCGGTGATATCGGAGTGGTGGTCCTCCATCTCATCGCCGCGGCCGGCAGCGGCCCACTGGTTGAATTCGTCTTGCAGTTTGCGATCAGCCTGGGAAGGGAGCAGTTCAGCTTTGGTTTCCATACTTCTATGCTACATTGAGAAGTTTGATCGCGGCGCCGCGCCTGCCATGTCTGAACAGAAAAATCTCGACCCGCAGCCCGAAGCGCTTTACTGTCCCAACTGCGCCCGCGAAGTCACTGATCCGCTCACCTGCGGCGACTGCTCCGCCGTCATCTGCCGCGTCTGCGGCACGCCGCTCGAATCCTCCGCCGATCTCGGAATTGGATAAGGACTAAAAAACATCTATGCTGACCATCATTCTCCTCACCATCTCCAACATATTCATGACCTTCGCCTGGTACGGCCACCTCAAATATCAGGACGTGCCGCTCTGGAAGGTCACGCTGGTGAGCTGGGGCATCGCCTTCTTTGAGTACTGCTTTCAGGTGCCCGCCAACCGCTACGGCAGCCACATTTTCAATGCCGCCCAGCTTAAGACCATTCAGGAGATCATCACCCTGGTCGTCTTTTCCTTTTTCTCCATCTGGTATTTGAAGCAGGACATCAAGTGGAACCACGCGGTTGGATTCTTTTTCATCGTGGTGGCAGCATTTTTTATCTTCAAAAAATGGTAAGGCTAACGATTGGGCGGGCAGCACCCGTCCAGTCAACGTAGAGACGTCTCTACACCGGGACTTTGGTCTTCCGCTCCGGACTGAAGAACGGCAGCTTGGCGACCGTCGCTGTCACTTTCTGCCGGACCGCCTCGATCGTGATTTCCATCTGCAACTTTGTCCCCGGACGCGAATGGGACGTCTCCACGCTGGCCAGCGCGATCATCTTCTTCAGCAGCGGTGACCACGTCGTCGAAGTTGCCTTACCCACCTGTTTGCCGCCTGAATAAACAGGCACGTGCACGCGCGAAGCCTGCGCCGGCGCCGCCGGCGTCAATCCGAATTTCTCATAGCGCTCTTCAATCTCCACCCAATCCAGCTCCAGCCCGACTAACTGGCGCACAACGCCGCTTTTCTGCTGCTGCGCCAGTGCCGCCTTGCCGACGAAGTTCTCCTTCTCCAGATGGACCATCTTCCCGAAGCCCAGTTCGAACGGAGAGTACTTCTGCTGCGCGATCAGCGCTTTTTTGCTGCTGACGTAATCCACCTCGATCAGCAGCAGCCCCGCCTCGATCCGCGCCACGTCCAGCGCCAGCATGCCCGCTGCATGGATATCAAATTGCCGTCCGCGCTCCATCAGCGCGTCCCAGACCTTCACGGCGTCATTCCATGGAACCCAGATCTCATAACCCAGATCGCCCGTGTATCCCGTCCGCGAGATGTCTACCGGGACGCCGGCAACCTTGCCGCTGGTCATCCGGAAATATTTCAGGTTGGCGATGTCCGCCTCCGCCACGGTCTTCAGCAGCCTTCCCGAGGTCGGGCCCTGCAGCGCCAGCGCCGCGACCTTTTCTGAAATGTCCTCGATCTGGACCTCCATATTCAGCCCGTTCTGGTGGAACCAGCGCAGGCTGGGATCGGCGGCGGTCCAGCGGTACTTGTTTTCCTCCAGGCGCGTGATGGTGCCGTCATCGATCACATATCCCTGCTCATCGCACCAGCAGCAGTAGATCACCTGCCCTGGCTTGACCTTGTTGATGTCGCGTGTGATCACGCGGTTCACCAGCCGCGTCGCATCTCTTCCTTGCACGATGTACTTGTAGAGCGGAGTAATGTCGATCAAAGCCGCTGCATTGCGGATGGCGTTGTACTCGTGCTCATGATGCACCTCATAGCTTGAAACGGTGTAATAGCCCGACCACTCGCGGTAACTCAGGCTCTGGCACAGGGCAAAGGTGCGTTCGTGAAATGCGGTTCCGATGGGCAAAGGAAGAACCTCTGACGCTAAGCTATACGACCCTCTGATTATACGAAACGACCCCGCTCATAAACACTGATTGCCCTGCCTGGGCATCACACCCGTTGGCCGTCACGGGATGCTAAAATCATTTATCCAAATGCGTCGCCTGATCCAATGGAGCGTCCTCCTCAGTGGCCTCTGAGCCACGCAGCAGATACATTCGTGCACGATTTTTCTTGCTGATTATTTTCTTTCTCAAATGATTTTGCTTCTGTCGCGAATGAGCCAGAAGCCAGGAGCTGGAAGCCAGTGGCTTCGAACAAATATGACGTCATCGTCATCGGCGGCGGCCACAACGGCCTGACCAACGCCGCCTATCTTGCCCGCGCCGGCAAAAAAGTCCTGGTGCTGGAGCGCCGGCACGTCCTCGGCGGCGCCGCTGTTACGGAAGAAGTCTTTCCTGGATTCAAGTTTTCCGTCTGTTCCTACGTTGTCTCGCTGCTGCGGCCGGAGATCATTCGCGATCTCGATCTCCCGCGCCACGGCCTGGAAATCCTCCCGCTCGACGGCACCTTCACCCCGATGCCCAATGGCGATTTTCTCTGGCGCGTGAACGACCACGGCAAGACGCGGCGGGAGATCGCCCGCCACTCCAAACTCGACGCTGAAGCCTACGATGAGTTCGGCAAGGCCATGCAGGCGATGTGCCGCTTCGTCAAGCCGATCCTCTCTATGGTTCCGCCCGAGCCGACCACGCTCAATCCGCGCGAGCTGATGAAGCTTCTCTTTATTGGCAGGCGCTTTCAGGACATGCCGAGCGAGGACAAATACAACCAGGTCCAGCTCATGACCATGAGCGCCGTCGACTTCCTCGACCAGTGGTTTGAAACCGACGTGCTTAAGGCGACGATGTCTGCCTCCGGCATCATCGGTACTTTTCTCGGTGTGCGCTCGCCGGGCACGGCCTACGTTCTGCTTCATCACTACATGGGCGAAATCGACGGCGCCTTCCGCTCCTGGGGATTCGCCCGCGGAGGCACCGGCGCGATCTCGAACGCGATTGCCGACGCCGCCCGCGAAGCAGGCGCTGAAATTCGCACGCAGGCGCCGATCGCAAAGATCATCGTTAAGAATGGCCGTGCGCAGGGCGTGGTGCTTTCCAGCGGCGATGAGATCTATGGCGACGTGATCTCCTCCAGCGTCGATCCCCGGCTCACGTTTCTGCGTTTCATTGAAGAGGGCCAGCTACCTGCCGAATTCCTGGAAGACGTGCGCCGCTACAAGTTCCGCGGCTCCTCCGGCAAGGTCAACATCGCGCTGGACGCGTTGCCCGATTTCAAGTGCCTGCCCGGCCCCGGCGCGCATCTGCGCGGCGCCATTTCCATTTCGCCCAGTGTCGAATACATGGAGCGCGCCTACGACGACGCCAAGTACGGCAACTTCTCGCGCCGCCCGTATATCGACATGGTGATCCCCTCGCTCACCGATCCGTCCGTCGCGCCGCCGGGCAAGCACGTGATGTCGTGCTTTGTGCAGTACGCACCATACAAGCTGCGGCCCGGGCTGAACTGGGACGACCAGCGCGAGGCGTTCGGCAACAACGTGATCGATACGATCTCGGAATACGCACCCAACCTCAAAAACATCATCATCAACAAGCAGGTGCTTACGCCGCTCGACCTCGAACGCGAGTTCGGCCTGAGCGAAGGCAACATCTTCCAGGGCGAACTCTCACTCGAACAGCTTTTCTTCCTCCGTCCGGTGCCCGGTTACGCGCAGTTCCGTACACCGATCAAGAACCTCTACATGTGCGGCTCCGCCACACATCCCGGCGGCGGCATCATGGGCGCGCCCGGCCGGCTTGCCGCGCTGGAAATTCTCAAAGACGCGGGGGCGAGCTAGGCAATGGCTGAGACCCGCGACGTTGTCATCATCGGCGGTGGCCACAACGGCCTTATCACTGCGTTTTACCTTGCGAAATCCGGCTTCAACCCCCTGGTGCTCGAGCGCCGTTCTCTCATTGGCGGCGCGGCCATCACTGAAGAATTTTCTTCCGGCTTCCGCTGCTCTACCCTCGCCGATTCGGCTGGCCCGCTACTGCCGGAGATCGTGCGCGATATGCAGATCGAGCGGCACGGCCTGAAGCTGGTCACGCCTGAAGCCGGCGTCACTGCGCTCTCGCCCGATGGCCGCGCGCTGGTGCTTTATAACGACCTGAAGCGCGCCGCCGCAGAAATCGCAAAGTTTTCCGCGAAAGATGCGGCGCAATATCCTGTGCTGCACGAGTCACTCAGGAAAATCGGCGGGGTGATCGCGGATGCAATGAAACTGCCGCCGCCCAGCATCGACAATCCCAGTAGCTCCGATCTCTGGGGCATGCTCAAGACCGGCCGCAGCCTGCGCAAGCTGGGCAAGAAAGACATGTACCGCGTGCTGCGGTGGGGGCCGATGGCCGTTGCCGATCTGGTCGCCGAGTTCTTCGAAACCGAACTGCTTCGCGCTGTGGTTGCTGCGCGAGGGATCTTCGGCACTGCTCTTGGGCCTTGGTCTGCGGGCAGCAGTCTCGTGCTGCTGCTGCGCGCCGCCGGCGACGCGCATCCCGCCGGCTCAGCCTCTTTCGCCGTCGGGGGCGCCGGAGCCATTACTCAGGCAATGGCCGCAGCCGCGCGTGAAGCCGGCGCGGAGATCAGGACGAATGCAGAGATCAGCCAGGTGCGCGTGAAAGACGGCGCCGCCACGGCAGTGGTTCTCGCTGGCGGTGAAGAAATTGCCGCCAAAGCTGTGATCTCCAACGCTGATCCCCGCCGTACGCTGCTCAAACTGGTCGACCCCACTCACCTTGCTCCCGACTTCGTGCAGAAGTTGAAAAATTACCGCATGCCCGGCACCGTGGCTAAGATCAACTTCGCGCTCTCCGGCCTGCCGAAGTTCGCGGCCATCAATGGCAATGACGCTGCGCTGCGCGGGCGCATCCACATTGGCCCGGAAATCGACTATCTCGAGCGCGCCTTCGATGAATCAAAGTACGGGAGCTTCTCGCCGCATCCTTATCTTGAAGTAACGGTTCCTTCACTCACCGATCCGTCGCTCGCGCCGGCGGGCAAGCACGTGATGTCGGTCTACATGCAGTACGCGCCGTTCAAGCTTAAATCCGGGGATTGGAACACGCAGCGCGATGCGCTGGGCAACGCTGTCGTCAAGACGCTCAGTGAATATGCGCCCAACTTCGCCGGTTTGGTTGAAGACGCGCAGATCATCACGCCCAAAGATCTCGAAGAGACTTACGGCCTGACCGGCGGCCACATCTTCCACGGCGAGCTGGCGCTCGATCAGTTCTTCACCATGCGTCCCCTGCTTGACTGGGCCCGCTACCGCACACCCATCCGCAACCTTTATTTATGCGGATCAGGAACGCACCCGGGCGTGGGGCTGACCGGCGGTTCGGGCGCCAATGCGGCACGCGAGATATTGAAACAGCTGCGCCGGTGAGGCTAAGCTGGGCTGTATACATGGCGAATTACTCCAACACGCGTCCCAGGCTCGCAATCTCCGAATCTCTGACGTTGCCGCAAAGCTACTACACCGATCCGGCATGGTTTCAGCGCGAGATGGAAGCGATTCACTTCGCGATGTGGCTCTGCGCCGGCCGAGCCTCGCAGATTCCCAATCCCGGCGACTACTTTGTCCGCCGCATCGCCAACGCCAGCGTGATCATCACGCGCGACGAGCACGGAGAGATTCGCGCTTTCCATAACGTCTGCCGCCATCGCGGCACGCTGCTCTGCAAGGATGAAGAAGGCAAATTCGCAGGGCGCATCCAGTGCCAGTATCACGCCTGGACCTATAAGCTCGACGGCACGCTGGCCAATGCGCCGCACATGGAAAAAGTCCAGGGGTTTTCTGAGGCCGACTACCCGTTGAATGCCGTTGCCAGCGCCGTCTGGGATGGCCACATCTTCATTAATCTCTCAGCCCAACCCATTCCGCTCGCGCAGCAACTCGCGGGGCTCGACCGGAAATTCCGGCCATGGCGTATGGAAGAGCTGCAGATGGTCGAACGCCGCGTCTATCACCTGAAAGCGAACTGGAAGCTGATCATCCAGAATTATTCTGAGTGCCTGCATTGTCCGATCGTGCATCCCCTGTTGCAGAAGCAGTCGCATTACATGAGCGGGGAGAACGAACCGCCGCAGCCCACCTATCTCGGCGGACGCATGGACCTGCGTGAAGGCGTGAAGAGCCTGACCATGGACGGGAATACGAGCCGCTGCGCACTGCCGGGCCTGAGCGCCGGCGATCAGCGGCACGTCTATTACTATTGCCTGCTTCCCAACTTCCTGCTCAATCTTCATCCCGACTACATGCTGACGTTTACCATGTGGCCGCGCGCGGCCGACCAGACCGACATCATCTGCGAATGGCACTTCCATCCCGAAGAAATTTGCAAGCCCGGCTTCAATCCGAACGATGCCGTGGAGTTCTGGGACATCACCAACAAGCAGGACTGGGAACTTTCAGACCTGGCGCAGCAGGGAATCAGTTCCAAAGGCTATCAGCCCGGACCTTATTCCAATCGCGAAGAGTTGTTGCTGGCGCTGGACAGGTTTGTGCTGGAGCGGGTCGGCTCGCGCGCAGAATAGTCTGAAATTCTAACGCGAATCGGAAATCGCCACGTAGGCGCCCAGAGTAATCATGCCGGCGCCGCTCACTCTGCGCTGCGCGACCTGTGCACGTCGCGATCTGGTGAACAGGCGCTTTAACGGCGCGGCCATCATGACCGCAATAAGGTCTCCAGTTGTGTTCAGCGTGACGGAGATCAAGCCGAGGAGCAGGAATGCGGCAAACACATGATGACCGCCGCGCACCACAAACTGCGGAATGAACGACAGGAAAAAGAGCGCGGTCTTTGGATTGAGGACCTCGGTGACAATACCTTGCAGGAAAGGCGAGCCCTGACCTTGCGCTGCTTCCGGCGCCTCACCGAGCTCATTCTTGGCGCGCACAATCATTCGGGCGCCCAGAAAAACCAGATAAGCCGCCCCGGCAAATTTCACCACTGAGAACGCAATGGCAGAGGTTGCCAGCACCACGGAGAGTCCCGCAGCAGCCGCCAAAACGTGCACCATGCCGCCTATAAATGTTCCGAGTGATGAAAGGACCCCTTCCCGTCTGCCCCCACCCAGCGTACGCGACAACACGTAGAGCATCCCTGGTCCAGGTGTCGCCGCCAGAACCGCCGCTGCCGTCAAAAAGATGGCAAGTTTGTGCGTGTCAATCATCCGTCGCTGGAACCCTCAAATTCAGAACTTCGCCAGACTCTCCATTGCCTTATAGAGATCGTCGGCTTGCGGCAGGATTACGTCTTCCAGAATCGGCTGGTAGGCGACGAAAGTGTCGGTCGCAGCCACTCGCTTCACCGGCGCATCCAGATCTTCAAACAGCTCGTCGGCAATGCGCGCAGCAATCTCGGCTCCGTATCCCCAGCTCAGCGTATCTTCATGCGCGACGATCACGCGGCTGGTCTTGCGTACCGACGTTGCAATCGCTTCCCAATCGTAAGGATTGAGCGTGCGCAGATCGATCAGCTCCACGCTTACGTTCTGTTCGCGTTCGATCTTCTGCGCCGCCTGGAGCGCGCGCGGAACCGTGGCGCCATAGGTGATCACCGTCAGGTCCCTGCCTTCCTTCACGATCTTCGCCTTGCCGAACGGAACCATGTAGTCCGGCCCTGGGTACGGCGCGCGTCCGAACGTTTCGCGATAGAGCCGCTTGTGCTCCAGAAACATCACCGGGTCGTCGCAGCGGATGGCTGTGCGCAGCAGGCCGTTGGCGTCAAGCGCATTTGAGGGGAAACAGACGCGCAGTCCGGGAATGTGGGTAAACAGGCTCTCGCCGCACTGCGAGTGATAGACGGCGCCACCAGTCAAATATCCGCCAATGGCCACACGCACCACCGCCGGGCAGGAAAAATTCCCGTCTGAGCGCCAGCGGATCAGCGACAGTTCATTTCTGATCTGGTGATACGCGGGCCAGATGTAGTCGAAGAATTGAATCTCGACCACAGGTTTCAACCCGCGCGTCGCCATGCCAACGGCACGCCCGACGATGTTGGCCTCGGCGAGAGGCGAGTTGAAGACACGGTCTGAGCCAAACTCCGTTTGCAAGCCCGCAGTCAACTTAAAGACGCCGCCCTTGCCCTTGATCTGCTTTTGTTTCAGATACTCTTCGCGGCTGCAATCGGCAACGTCTTCGCCGAAGATCACGACCCGGTCATCGCGCCGCATCTCGTCCTTGAGGCAGGCGTTGATCAGGTCGGCCATCGTCTTGTCAGCGCCCTGCGATTGCGCCTCTGACGCCAGCTTGCGCGGATCAAGGTCCTCCGAGTAAACGTGCCGGTAAATGGAATCGGTGGCAGGGAAGGCGGCTGCCAGCGCGCGGTCGGAAGCTTCGGCGACCTCTTCATCCACCGATTTTTCCAGCTTGTTGATACCTGCTTCATCCAGGATGTTTTCCCGTACCAGGAACATCTGCATGCGCGTCACCGGATCGCGCTTGGCGTCTTTTTCGCGCTCCGCTTCCGGCCGGTACAGCTTCTCATCGTCAGAAAGCGAGTGCGAATACGGCCGGATCACGTGCCCATGCACCAGCGCCGGGCCTTTGCCCGCGCGAATGTAATCCACCGCGCGCTTGCACGCCGCGTAAGAAGCAATTGGATCAGTGCCATCGCACTCTTCGATCAGCAGGTTGGGGAAGTTGCTGACCAGCTTCGAAACGCTGCCGCCGGCGGTCTGTACTTCTACTGGGACGGAGATGGCGTAGCCGTTGTCTTCGATCAGGAAGAGCACGGGCAATTTCAAATTGCTGGCCGAGTTCAGCGCTTCCCAGAACTCGCCTTCGCTGGTGGTGCCGTCGCCGGCCGAGCAGTAAACCACTTCGTCGCCGTGGAAAGTCACGTCTTTGAACTGGCGGTAATCGCCTTCATGCTTCTGCGCGGTTTCCGGATGCCTGCTGAAATAGCGGCCCGCCTCGGCGCAGCCCACGGCCTGCAGAAACTGTGTTCCCGTGGGCGAAGATTGGGTCACGATGTTGAGCTTCTTGTGTCCCCAGTGCGAAGGCATCTGGCGCCCGCCGGAGGCCGGATCATCTGCCGCTCCCACTGCCTCCAGCAATTGTTCATACGGCGTCATGCCCAGGGCCAGACAGAGCGCGCGATCGCGATAATAAGGGTAGAACCAGTCATGGCCGGGCTTGAGGTTGAGGGCCGCCGCCACCGTCAGCCCCTCGTGGCCGGCGCCGGAGATCTGGAAGAAGATTTTCTGTTGGCGCTTGAGCAGGATCTCGCGATCGTCGAGCCGCCGGGAGAGGTACATCAGCCGATAAATGTCGATTAGCTGCCGGCGTGTCAGCCCTTCATAGGTCTTCTCGGTTTTTGCCGGCATTTCGGCCACCGCGGCGGAGTTCTTCTTGGAGTCGATCTTGGTTACGGCCATGGCTCTCCTAAGACTGCTAGAAAAAGGTGGGGGCGTGCTCGGGTGTACCTTCCATTTTAAATCCTAAGGTGTTCACCGGGATATACTGAAAGTGGATGATTCGTAAAAACCGGCCCATCCCCGGCCACACCGCCAAACTGCTGATTTTTGACCTCGATGGCACCCTGATCGACTCGCGCCAGGACCTGGCCAATTCGGTCAATGCCATGCTCCGGCACTTCCAGCGCCCCGAATTGCCGGCGGACGTAATTGCCAGTTACATAGGCAACGGCGCTCCCATGCTGGTGCGCCGCTCGTTGGGCGATCCCGACGATGAAAACTTCGTCCAGGACGCGCTCCTTTACTTCATGGCCTGGTACCGCGAGCACAAGCTTGATCACACTTACGTTTACGAAGGAATCATGGAGTCGCTGCATGCGATCCGCGCCAGCCGCAACGGCCGGCCGGTAAAGATGTCGGTCCTCAGCAACAAGCCGGTGGGCCCTTCGCGGGCGATTGTGGAAGCCCTGGGCCTGGGCGGGTTTTTCTTCCAGGTTTACGGCGGCAACAGTTTTCATACCAAGAAGCCCGACCCTGCCGGCGTTGAAGCGCTTCTTGAAGAAGCCGAGGCGCAGCCTGAAGAGACGGTCCTGATCGGCGACTCAGACGTTGACGTGATTACCGCCAGGAATGCCGGAATCTACTCGATCGGCGTGACCTACGGTCTTGCGCCGCACACGCTGGAAGATGCGCCCCCTGACGTTCTGATCGACAAACCGCACGAGTTGGCCACGGTACTTGGTGAACGTGATCAGTGCCGGTTGGAGTTTCAACGGGAAAACTAATTCCCCGTCCCCTGCATACCGTGTATGGTAGTGTCGTAACACTGGATTGGAGCCATTTTTTTGTCGAGTCCGGCAGAACATTTCGATGTCCTGATCATGGGCGCCGGCCTCTCCGGCGTTGGCGCCGGCCACTACCTGCAGACGCTTTGCCCGCGAAAAAGCTATTTGGTCCTGGAGCAGCGGGAGCGGATTGGCGGCACATGGGACCTGTTTCGCTATCCCGGAATTCGCTCTGACTCGGACATGCTGACCATGGGCTACTCGTTTCGCCCGTGGACCAACGCCAAGGCGATCTCGCCGGGCGAAGACATTCGCGAGTACATCACGGCCACGGCCCGCGATGAAGGCATTGACCGGCACATCCGCTTCCGCCACAGGATCAAGCGCGCGGAGTGGTCGACCGCCGACGCCAAATGGATCGTCGAAGCCGTGCGCACCACGCCCGAAGGCGGCGAAGAGCCTGTCACCCTGAGCTGTAATTTCCTGTTCTCTTGCGCCGGCTACTACCGGTATTCAGCGGGCTACCTGCCGGAATTCCCCAACAGCCAGCGCTTCCAGGGTCGCATGATCCACCCGCAGGGCTGGCCTGAAGATCTGGACTACGCCGGGAAGCGCGTTCTGGTGATCGGCAGCGGCGCCACTGCGGTCACGCTGGTTCCGGCCATGGCAAAAACGGCCGGCCATGTGACCATGCTGCAGCGCTCGCCCACCTACGTCATCTCCATGCCGGAGCAGGACCGCATCGCCAACTTCCTCCGCCACATCATGCCGGCCATGTGGGCTTACAAGCTGAGCCGCTGGAAGAACGTCAGCTTTATGACGTATGTCTATCAGCTCTCGCAGCGCTTTCCGAATTTCGTGAAAAAAGGGCTGATCAAGAAAGCCCAAAAGCAGCTGGGCGCCGACTTTGACGTGGAAACTCATTTCACGCCGCGCTACCGTCCCTGGGAACAGCGTATGTGCCTGGTTCCCGATGGCGACATGTTTGCAGCCATCAGTTCCGGGCGCGCCAGCGTGGTCACCGACCAGATCGACACGTTTACGGAAAAAGGCGTGCTGCTGAAATCGGGCAAAGAGCTTGAGGCGGACATCATTATCACCGCCACCGGCCTCACTCTGCAGGCCTTTGGCGGGATTGAAATGGCGGTCGACAAGCGCCCCATCGATCCCGCTCAACTTCTCTCATACAAAGGCGTGATGTTGTCCGGCGTGCCGAACTTCGCTTCGGTCTTCGGCTACATCAACGCTTCATGGACGCTCAAGGCCGACCTGATCGCCAACTTCGTGTGCCGGCTCCTGAATCTCATGGACCGCAAGGGCATGCGCCAGGTCACGCCTCAGCCTCATGGTGAAACCGCGGTCGCGCCTTTTGTTGAGAAGTTCACTCCGGGCTACATTCAGCGCGCGATCGCCGGCTGGCCCAAACAGGGATCCAGAAAGCCCTGGCGCGTGCACCAGAACTACATCAAGGACACGATGGCGCTCAAGTGGTCGCGACTTGATGATGGCGCGCTGGAGTTCTCCAACCCTGTGGGAGCAAAGCAGACTAAGTCAGTGGCCGTTCCGGAAAAGAAGCAAGTGGCCGTTGGCGATTAGCCGCCGTCTGATATTTGCCGCCGCTCACCTTTTCATGCCAAACTAAAGAGATTTCCTCTCCTCAAAATTGCAATCAGAGAGGTGTCAGGCCGATTTTCTCCGCGCCTCCGTGTCTCCGCGGTGAGATAGGCTTTTAATAAGGGATCAGGATGGATTTTCGTTTAACCAGTGATTACAAGCCCAGAGGCGACCAGGCCAACGCCATCGACGAGCTGACCCGCGGCATTTACGCCGGGGAAAAGCACCAGGTGCTGCTCGGCGTGACCGGGTCAGGGAAGACCTACACCATGGCCAAGGTGATTGAACAGCTCAATCGCCCGGCGCTGGTGCTGGCGCACAACAAGACCCTGGCGGCGCAGCTCTATCACGAGTTCAAGCAGTTCTTCCCCAATAATGCGGTCGAGTATTTCGTCTCTTATTACGACTACTACCAGCCCGAGGCCTACATCCCGGCGGGCGACGTCTATATTGAGAAGGAAGCCACCATTAATGACGAACTGGACAAGCTCCGCCTCTCCGCCACGCGGTCGCTTTTTGAGCGGCGCGATTGCGTCATCGTGGCCTCGGTAAGCTGTATTTACGGTCTGGGCTCGCCGGAAGCCTATTACGGCATGCTGCTCTTCCTGGAAAAAGGGCAGAAGATCCGCCGGCAGGACATCTTCAGCAAGCTGGTCGAAATCCTCTACGAGCGCAATGACGTTGACTTCAAGCGCGGGACATTCCGGGTGCGCGGCGATGTGATCGAAGTCTTCCCGACCTACGACGACAATGCCTACCGCATCGAGCTGTTCGGCGATGAAGTGGATTCACTTTCCCAGATTGACCCGCTCTTCGGCACCGTGAAGCAGAAATATACGCGGCTGCCGATTTATCCCAAGAGCCATTACGTGATGTCGAATACGACACGCAACCATGCCATCGAGACCATTCTCGAAGAGCTGGCGTGGTGGGAAAAAGAGCTGGAGAAAGAAGGCCGGCTGGTGGAGTCGCAGCGCGTACACCAGCGCACGCGCTTTGATCTGGAGATGATCAAGTCAGTGGGCTACTGCCACGGGATTGAGAACTACTCGCGCCATTTCAGCGGGCGCCAGCCCGGCGAGCCGCCGCCAACGCTGCTGGACTACGTGCCGCGCGACTTCATCATGTTTATAGACGAGTCGCACCAGACCGTCCCGCAACTTCACGGCATGTGGCACGGCGACCGCTCGCGCAAGGAAAATCTTGTCCAGTACGGTTTCCGCCTGCCATCGGCCATGGACAACCGGCCGCTGAAATTCGAAGAGTTCGAGGAGCGAACCAACCAGATCATCTATGTCTCCGCCACGCCGGGCCCGTATGAGCTGACAAAATCTTCCGGCGTGGTGGTGGAGCAGATCATCCGGCCTACCGGGCTGGTCGATCCGCCGACGGAAGTGCGGCCGGTAAAAGGTCAGATCGACGATCTGCTGCACGAGATCCGCGACCGCGTCAGCAAAGGCGAGCGCGTGCTGGTCACAACGCTGACCAAGCGCATGGCGGAAGATCTGGCCGAGTATTACGCCGAAGTTGGCGTGCGTTGCCGCTACATGCATTCGGAGATCGAGACGCTGGAGCGCATCAAGCTGTTGCGCGATCTGCGCAGGGGCGAGTTTGACGTGCTGATCGGCATCAACCTGCTGCGCGAAGGGCTGGACCTGCCCGAGGTTTCGCTGGTGGCGATACTCGATGCCGATAAGGAAGGCTTCCTGCGCTCCAGCGGTTCGCTGATTCAAACCATTGGCCGCTGCGCCCGCAACCTGAATGGGCGCGCCATTCTCTACGCCGACCGCATGACCGACTCGATGAAGCGCGCGATCGATGAGACCGACCGCCGCCGCGCCATCCAGCAGGCCTATAACCAGGAGCACGGCATCACGCCGGAGTCGATCAGCCGGCCGCTGATGATGTCGCTGGCGGGAATTGCCGAGATGGACTACGTGGACGTGACCCAGGGATCGGACGGGCTGCCGGAGTTCAAATCGCAGGAAGAGCTCGATACTTACATCGCCGGCCTCGAAAGCGATATGCGGGAATCTGCGAAGCGCTTTGAGTTCGAAAAGGCGGCCAAGCTGCGTGATACAGTGAGGGACCTGCGGAGCAAGGAGTTTTTGTTTACCTGATCAACCAAGAAAGCTGCCGAAAAAGCCGAATTGATGTTGCTTTGCAGGTTAGTCGTCAGGATGACGATGCCTCGCTCCGCTTCGGCCGGTCTCATAAGATAGCTGACCTCAATGTTCGCGTAACGATCTATCAAAACTCGAATCCAGGTTTTTTTCGGTTTCGTCCACCTATTTGCTGATCGCCCCGAATCGATCTATCGTCCATAGCCCGGCAATCCGCGCGAACCTCTTTCATAAACACCACATCTAGTATTTCCAGCTTCTACTCTCCACAATCCGCACTTGGACACCCCGCCGAATGCAATTTCCACAGTAGACCATGAAAAAAGTTCTTGACAGACAACCGGTTAGGCGTAGGATGTGGTCTAAAGTGGTTGAAAGTGGTAAAGAAAGGCTTCGCTTAAGGGGTAAGTGGTCCAGAGTAGACAGAAGGACAGATGAACCAGAAAAACCCCCAAATTGCGGTGACAGAGCCTGAAAAGCAGCTGGAATTTACCGTTTTCGCCTCCTTAATACCGGTTTTGGCCGGGATAGCAGCCAAGCACAATGTTTCGCGGCAACCATCCAACTCGCGTCGACGAGAAGGGACGTTTAAAGGTCCCCGCGGAATTCAAGCGCACGATCGACGAGAAGTACGGCACGCAATTTTACATCACCTCGCTCGATGGGAAGGTTGCTCAAGTGTATCCCTTCGAGGAGTGGCAGCGGATCGAAGAGAAGCTGGCGCGGTTGTCGAATTTCAACCCGACCAAGAAAAAGTTTTTGAATCGCACCAACTATTACGGCCAGCAGGTGGAGATCGATGGGCAGGGGCGGCTGCTGATACCGGCGCTGCTCCGGGACGCCGCGAGCATCAAGGGCGAAGTGGCTGTAGTGGGCAATTTAACGTACCTCGAAGTGCAGAGCATCGAGGCTTACAAGAAGGACATCGAAGAGAACCCGTTCACGTCTGACGATGAGAAGACTCTCGACGAACTGGGCATCTAGTGGTGGACGACGAGGATTTTGGTTCGCACAAAGCTCCCGAGGGGGCGCATGGCGGTGGGGAAGTTGGCCATGTTTCAGTTCTTTTAAAAGAAGCGATCGACTTTTTGGCAATCCGGCGCGGCGGCACCTATATCGACGCGACTCTGGGATTGGGCGGGCACAGTTCAGAAATCGCAAGGCGCCTCGGCCCACAGGGTCATTTGATTGGCTTCGATAAAGACACGCACGCGATCGAACTGGCGCGGCAGAGGTTATCCCGGATCGGAGGTGATAACCATCCGAAGATCACCCTGCTGCACGCGTCTTACGCCGAGGTCCCCCAGCATGTCCCGGCAGCTAAGGCTGACGGGCTGCTGGCGGACCTGGGCGTAAGTTCGCTGCAGTTCGGCGACGCGGCGCGCGGATTCAGCTTTCAGGCGGAAGGGCCGCTCGACATGCGGATGGACCCGCATGCCGAGCGCACCGCCGATCAAGTGGTAAACCACATGCGCGAAGAAGATCTCGCGAATGTGATTTACGAATTCGGTGAGGAAAGGAGGTCGCGGAGAATCGCCAGAGCCATTGTCCGGGCGCGGCCGATAAGAACAACCGCTCATCTGGCACAAGTTATATCGGCTGCGCTCCGGTCAATGAATACCGGGGCTCATCAAAGGATTCATCCCGCGACCACGACTTTCCAGGCAATCCGAATCTTCGTAAACCGCGAACTGGACGACCTGAAGGCGCTGCTCAAGGCAGCGCCGCAGGTCCTCAAGCCGGGAGGCAGGCTGGTGGTGATCAGCTTTCACTCCCTGGAAGACCGCATCGTGAAAGACGCTTTGCGGGACGGCGCCAAGGCCGGCATCTATGAGGTACTGACGAAGAAGCCGGTGACGGCGACGGAAGAGGAGATCGATCGCAATCCAAGGTCACGCAGCGCGAAGCTGCGGGCCGCGGAAAGAAAAAGTTAGGCGTTAGAGATCCCTTGCAGAGGACGCTCGGGATTTCGGCTCGCGGCGCAAACGCCGCGAAAACGCCTCAAGTTTCGTTTCGACTGGCCGTGGTAGGCGGTCGAGACAGCAAGTTTCCGGGGTTGGCACTGCCTTCCTCCTACTTGGGCGAAAACTTCACACTTCCACAATAACGGTGTCAGCCCCGGAATAAAAGTTCCCTCGAGAAAAGAGGACATGACGATGTTTCAAGGAACGACGATAGAAGATCTGATCAGCAGCGTAATGCGCGCGGAAGAGCACGCGCGTCAACAGGAAACAGTAACCGCCTCACCGCGTTTTGCGCGGACGGCGGCAGCCGTGGAGTATCCGGTGCGCCGCATGGAGTGGAGCGAACAGGAACTGGTTGGAGTAGCGTAAATGGCCGCAGGCGCAATGCACATTACGGGAATGATCACGCCGGTGGAGACGCGCGCCGCCGCGCGGCGCAGCGTCGCCGGAATCACGCCGGAGTTCTACTTCCAGAAAAGCATCGACAATTCCCGGCTGGTCCGGGCGACCGATCCGCAGCGCCGGCGTGAGATCCGCATGTTCTCCGCCTGCGTGGTGGCGCTCTTTCTGCTGGTGATGTTCTATGCCTGGCAGCACTTCAGCTCCATTGAGTACGGCTACAAGATTGAGACGCAGAAGGCCGAGCGCGACCGTCTGGTGGAAATGAACCGCACGCTCAAGCTGGAAGCGGCTTCATTGCGCGACCCAGGCCGCATTGACGCGCTGGCGCGCCAGATGGGACTCGAATCGCCGGAACCGGGTCAGGTGATCCAGATGAACCCCGACGAGGGAGGCGCTCCGGTCATGGCGAGCGCAGCGCCGGTGGCAGTCATCACGGCGAGATAAGTTTTGGTTGGTGGACCTTGCTTCGGAGCATCCGGAGCTTGATTGGCGACTCCGGAAAAACTGCCGGAGTTGCCTCGTTTTTGAAGGGCGCGCCTGCCTTTGCATAGTTGACATGGCCCAGAGAAACGCCAACACTAATAAACGCCTGTTCATCCTCGCCGGCTTTTTTGCGTTCTGGTTTCTCGCGATCTGCGGGCGGCTGGTTTGGCTCCAGGTGGTCGACTACGGCGAATACACGCAGCGCGCCGTGCGCCAGCAGCAGCGCAGCATCGATGTCTCCCCGGTGCGCGGCAATATTTACGACCGCCGCGGCAACGAACTGGCCATGACGGTCCAGGTCGATTCGGTCTTCGCGGTTCCTTCCGAAATTCCAGACATTCATTCCGACGCGCAGATTCTTGGCCGCATATTGAAAGCCGATCCCGGCGATCTTGAAGACCGCATGCGCGCCTCGCATGCTTTCGCCTGGGTGGCGCGGAAAGTCGATAATGCGACCGCCGCGCGCATTCGCGCCCTGAATCTTAAAGGCATCTATTTCCAGAAGGAGGCCAAGCGCTTCTATCCCAAAGGCGAGCTGGCGGCGCAGGTCCTGGGATATGTTGGTCTGGATGATAAGGGTCTCGGCGGGATTGAGACTGAATTTGAGTCCAAATTGACGGGCAAGCCGGGCAAGATGCTGATCACCATGGATAACCGCCGGCGCTGGCTCGGCCGCGTGGAGAAAAATCCCGAGCCCGGCGAAAACGTGGTCCTCACCATTGACGAGAAGATCCAGTACATTGCCGAGCGCGCTCTGGCGCAAGCCATGGACGAGACCCACGCCGAAGCCGGAACGGTGATCGTGGAGAACCCGCACACCGGCGAGATTCTCGCTCTGGCGAATTCGCCCACCTTCAATCCCAACATTTCCAGCAAAATCAATGCGCAATCGCTCAAGAACCGTGCGGTGAGCGACATCTACGAGCCCGGTTCGACTTTTAAGGTGGTCACGCTGGCCGCGGCGCTGGAAGAGAAGATCACGAACCCCGACGAAGTCGTCGACTGCCAGATGGGGTCGATCGTGGTGAACGGCCTGCGCATTCATGATCACAAGGCCTACGGCGGACTGACGGTGACGCAGATCCTGGAAAAGTCCAGCGACGTGGGCGCCATCAAGCTGGCCTTGCGGCTGGGTGAAGACCGCTTTGACCGCTACATTCGCGGCTTCGGTTTTGGCTCGCAGACCAGGATCGAATTGCCGGGCGAGACGCGCGGCATGACCAAACCCGTAAGCCGCTGGTCCAAGGTGAGCATTGGGGCGATCTCCATGGGACAGGAGATCGGCGTCTCGCCGGTGCAGCTGGCTTCCATGGTTTCAACGATCGCCAATGACGGTGTTTACGTTGCGCCACGAATTGTTGCCGGCACCACGCCGCCGCGGAGCACGCCGCAGCTGATCGAGTTCCACCCGCCGCTGGGCCGCCGAGTAATCTCACCATTTACGGCGGCGGAGATGAAACGCATGATGGAAGGAGTGGTGTTGCGAGGAACCGGGCCCAAGGCAATCCTGGATGGCTATACCTCCGCCGGCAAGACCGGCACAGCTCAGAAGATCGATGCCACCGGCCACTACTCGCATCGCCAGCACATCGCCTCTTTTGCGGGATTTGCGCCGGTGAATAATCCGGCCGTAACAGTGCTGGTGGTGCTGGATACGCCGGCCACCTATCCGCACGATCAGGGCGGTGACGTAGCGGCGCCGGTCTTCGCCCGCGTCGCGCAGCAGGTACTGGCCTATCTGAACGTGCCTCACGATGTCGATCTGCGCGATCCGAAGCACCTCTGGGCGCGGACCCACGCGAAAGACGCCGATCATTCTGAAGGTGCGCCTGACTACATTGCCGGCCAGCAGGAAAGCGCCGATGCTTCTGCGACGGCGCCTGCGTCTTCACCGGCTGCACTGCCTCTGAAAAACGCAGAGGTGAAGACGGTAGAGGCAGCGAGCAAGCCTGTTTCCCCACCGCCGGCGCCAGTGAACTCAATTCCTTCCGCAGCGACCGCAACTCAGCAAGCGAGCGCCAAAACGCCAGAGCAGCCACACGGAACGGTGGTGCTGGACGTTGCCGGCGGCGTGCTGGTGCCTGATTTCAAGGGCAAGTCGCTGCGTGCGGCGCTTGAGCAGGCCGAAGAAGCCGGACTCGAACTCGAGATTACCGGCAGTGGAACCGGACAGGAACAGAACCCCGCGGCGGGATCTAGAGTTCCTCCCGGCGGGCACGTCAGCGTGCGTTTCAGCCGCTAACGACTCGCGATTTCGGTCCCCACTCATATCCCAAAGCATGGCTGGTGTTTTAAAATTTCCTGTTTATCTAAGACCGGGAGTTCACCTCATGCCTTTGCCCGAATACAAGCAACTGGTCGAAGAGGCCAAGCGGGAAATCAAAGAGATTGGTCCCGCCGAACTGAAGCACATGCAGCAATCCGGGCAGAGCTTTACCCTGATTGACGTTCGTGAGCCGGACGAAGTGGCCCAGGGCGCCATCGCCGGCTCAGTTGCGTTGCCGCGCGGCCAACTTGAATACAAGATTGACGGCATCACAGCGACGAAAGACCAGCCGATCGTGTGCTACTGCGGCGGGGGCGGGCGGTCTGCGCTGGCGGCACAGTCGCTCAAGAAAATGGGTTTCAAGAAGGTGATGTCCCTGGCGGGAGGGTATAAGGGGTGGAAGAGCAGCGAGCGCTGAAGCGCTCGCGGTACCTAGTATTTAGTACCTGGTATTTAGCCAGCTTCCAGCCGAATCCGTAATCCTTATTTTCTGCGAGCTGTTCTCAGAATACAGCGCTTCCAGGGGAACGAAAGCTAACTACGAAATTCTAAGTACGAAATACTGGAGCACGTATGAATCTCAATGGCATCAAAATCACGTGGCTGGGGCATGCGACATTTCTTGTCGTCACGCCCGGCGGAAAGAACATCATCCTGGATCCCTGGGTGACCGGCAACCCATCGACTCCGGCGAGCAAGAAATCATTCGACAAGCTCGATTACATGATCATCTCGCACGGCCACTCGGACCATTTTGGCGACGCGGTGGCGCTGGCAAAGAAGCATAATCCGACGGTGATCGGCATTTACGAGCTGTGCACCTTTGTACAGAAGAAGGGCGCCAAGCAGATCGCGCCGATGAACAAGGGCGGCACGCAGCAGGTGGGCGAGATTAAGGTCACGATGGTGAGCGCCAACCACTCCAATACCATCGACGATGGCGGCGCGTCGGTGCCCGGCGGCGAGCCGTGCGGCTTCGTGATCGAATTTCAAAATGGATTGAAGATCTACCACGCCGGCGACACCAACGTCTTCGGCGATATGGCAATCATCCGGGAGCTCTACGCGCCTGACCTGTGCATGCTGCCCATCGGCGACCTGTTTACGATGGGCCCAAAGGAAGCGGCCTATGCATGCAGCCTGCTGAAACCGAAAGCCGTCATTCCTATGCACTATGCGACCTTTCCGCTGCTCACCGGCACGCCAGAGGCGTTCCAGAAAGAGCTGAAGGCGCGCGGCGTGAATACGGAGCTGATTACGATGAAGCCGGGGGAGACCATTTGATTCTGTCGCTTCGCCCGAAACCGCCGGCGATCTTCGACCGCTTCGCATTTTCGTGCTCCTGATCCACGCGCTTCGGCGCGTGGGCGGCGTCCCACCCCAACACGCGCAAAACCGGCGCGCGTTGGGGGCCCCGGCCTCAGCGCGGAGGGCGCGCTCGATTTTTGTGAGGTCCACCTATGCCTGGAATTACAGAAGCTGCTGTCGACGAATACATGCTGTCACTGCTGCCGGCGCGGGGCGCGGTGCTGGAAGAGATGGAAGAGCAGGCGCGCAAGCGCGACATCCCGATTGTGGGGCCGGCAGTGGGGCGTGTGCTCTACCAGTACGCCCGCCTGATCAATGCTAAAAAGGTCTTCGAGCTGGGCTCGGCGATTGGATATTCGACGCTCTGGTGGGCGCAGGCCGTGGGTGAAGACGGCGAGGTTTTCTACACCGATGGCGATCCGAAAAAGGCCGAAGAAGCGCGCGGCTACTTTGAGCGCGCCGGCTTGGCGGGCCGGATTCGCATCGGCGTGGGCGATGCAATCGAGCAGTTTGCGAAGCAAAAGCAGGAATTCGACATCGTGTTCAACGACATCGATAAAGAAGGCTATCCGGGGGTGCTGGATATCGTGCTGCCGCGACTTCGCCGCGGCGGATTGTTCATCACCGACAACGTCCTGTGGTCCGGTCGAGTGACCCAGCAGAACGCGAAGGAAGAATCCACGCGAGCCATCCAGGAGTTCAATCGCAGGCTGTATGGGATGAATGAGTTCTTCACGACGATAATTCCGTTAAGAGATGGGCTGGCGGTGGCGGTGAGGGGCTAGCCGCTCGCTTTGTTGGTTCTGCGCCCGGCGTTTTTTGGTGAAACGGCGTATTTTTTTCATTGACAAAAAGGCGAATAAATGGTAAAAATATTTGTTTTCCTCCCAGCGAGGAAAGGCGGTAACCGCGCGGGTCTTTGAAAACATAGCTGCGAGCTACTAGCTTCTGGCTGCTAGCCAAGTCAAAAGCGACTCAAGCTACGCCAATCTGGGATGTTCTTGGGATCACTAAAGCTAAGTCCTCTGGAATCCTGGTTAAAGCTACCAGGGGAGGGCATCCCATCGCCGGAATCCCATTCCCACCCCGTGCAAAACCGGCCCCCGGCGGATCATTCATAGAAAACGTGGAAGAGACCCTGTCTTGTGGCCCTCAGCCGATGCTTGGGTCACATTGGGTCGGCTTGGGTCGAATTGGGTCAAGATAGGGGGGAGGGGGTACCAGGGTCGGTTGGGTGATCGGCGAATTGAAAAGCAAGGACTTAGATCTCACTCATGTCGAAATCGACCCCGAAATGGCATGCAATTCGAGCCAGTTTGACAACAATTACGCAAGATGAGGCAGAGGGTCACAAAGTCGCCGAAATTGCGGTAATCGAGCGAAATGAGGATGCGCTAGCGCTCAAGATCGGGCGACCGAGGCTTGCTCGCCGACCTTGCTGAAGCTCGCCGCAAGCGCTTGCTCGCAGGTATGTTCAATCACCGTGCGGTAATGTTCGCCGAGGAAGACGCGCAAGCGGGCGGTGTCCATGGTGCTGGAGCCGAGCAGGTAGGGAAGCGCTTCGGGCGGAATGTCAGACACGCCGAGGTCCCAGAGGACGCGGAGCGCCTGCTTGCAGATGCTGCGTCCGGGGACGCGCTGGACTTCGATTCCTGCGATCTCAATGCAGCGGCGCAACTCCAGCGCTTCGCCGCGACCGGCCACGTTGAGCACGCTGAGCCTGGGATCCACCAGCTTGCGGCGCAGGATATGCGCGATCAGCCGGGCCATGTCGTCGATGTGTACGAACTGGAATTTATGTTCGAGATAATCGCCGCGCGAGGGGAGCCACAGGGGCAGCCGCTTGCCCTGGCGGCGAAGGCGTTCGCCCAGCCGTCCTTTGCCGCCGGGAACGCCGCGCAGAACGCCCAGCTGATAATTCTGTACCGTGGCGCCGGCGTAAACGTGCGGCCGCAGAATATACGTCTTGCACTTCATGCCGCTGACGCGCGACTGCACCGTGCGGTCAGCCTCCTGCTGGTGCAGCGCGTAAGGCAGGCTCTCAGCTTTGAGCGGTGCATCCTCAGTGACGGGCCGGGAAAGCTCAGGTCCGTAAACCAGCGCGCTTGAAGGAAAGACGAATTTATCAATGCCGCCAAGCATGCGGTTGTGCTCGGCTATCGCCTCGGTCACGCGGCTCGTCCCCGCGACATTGATGAGCCACATGCGCTTCTTATCGACGACCCCGGTGCGCAGCGGGTCGAGCACGAAGGCCAGATGCACAGTTGCTTCAGGACGGTAAGCGCGCATCAACTCCAGTAACTGGTCACAGGAGCGCTCTTCGGCCAGATCGATTTTCTCGAAGCGCGCGAGCGCAGCATCCGTTTCCGGCTCGCGAATGTCGGCGCCCACCACGTTGAAGTCCGAGAGTTGCTGAAGCAGGCGTAATCCCAGATTGCCTGAGATTCCTGTGATCAGCGCTGTCGGTTTCTGGGGCATCCGCTCTGTTAGTGAAAGGGGGAAGTACCGCAATCGTAACACAAAGAAATCGTGCCGTGGCAGCGATACTGCATGCAGTCAGCGCTTCCAGGCCCCGAGAATTTCTCTGCTGCCGGATACGTGAGCGCTTATCGCGCGGGCGCCGGCACAGGCCTTTGCGGCGCATTGGCCGGAGCCGGAGGTCCGAAGTAGCCTTCATTGTAGTCAGCGTGGACCGGGGTGGTCAGCTCCTTGAGTTTTTCCTCCAGCTTGCGGCGGCCGACTTCGCGGGCAATCTCCTCTTTCACGCTCTCAATAGGCACCGGCTGGCGGCTTTCAACCCGGTAGACCATGTAGCCATTTCCGTCGTCAGAGCGGAAAACCTCACCGGCCTTGTGGGCAAAGATTTCCTGTTCCAGTTTGGGCGGAAACATACCACGCCGCGCCAGGCTCAGGTCGGTTGTCGGCGGCGCAGCGCCGATCGCCAGGGAGGTATAGGCTTCTTTTTGCAGCGTGTCCATCGGTTCGCCTTTGCCAGCGCGGGCCTGAATGTCTTCCGTTACCTGCTGCACTTTTTTCTGGTATGCGTCTTTTTGTTCGGTGGTCGCCTTAGGATCGGGGATATTTTTGGGTATGTAGACTCGGGTCACCCTGGCACTGTCATATTTCGACGCATTTTCCTGGTAGTACGCCTCGATCTCCTGGGGCGAGGAATTTCGGTACTGTTCCGTAAGTTGATTGCGGTAGATATCAGTAAGCGTCTTCAGGCGCAGCACCCGCATGACCTCAGTGAAAGCCGGAGTGTTTTCCACGCCGGCCGCCTTGGCGGCCTCAGAAAAGGTCAGCAGTTCCACATACGCCTGCGCCACCTGGCGACGCTGCGCCGGGGGCACCGCCTGGTTGCTGGGATTGAAGGCCTTCAGCAGGTTATCAAACTGCTCTTTGGTCACCTTGATCACGCAATCATGCGTCGTGGGCACGGCCGCATTCGTGGCTGCGTTGGTATCGGCTGGACAGAGTCCGCGCACCGTGATGACGGCGTCGGTGGGAGCAACTGGCGCAAGCATTTCGTCCGGTCTCTTCAGGCTGGGCGCGCCGGGCGCCGGGCTGCTCTGGGTAGCAGAGGGCTGTTTCTGGTTGTTCTTCGGCTGTGCCTGCCCGAGCATTGTCGCGGTGAGGAGACAGGCAGTCAGGATGCGGAGCATGATGATGAATCCTTTCGCAAAAGAATAAAGAGGAGGTTGGGAATCATCGTAGCATATGGCTGGTTCGAAAATGGCCGGCGCGGTGCATGCTCATCTCCGGCCAGGATGAAAGCCGAGTCACCATTACCTGCGTCACGTTGGTTACTGGTATGGAGCAAGTAAAACTTGAGACAATGAGCGCAGTGTCCGCTGAAGCAAATCCGGTGCTGGAAAGGATGCAGGCTGAGAAACGCAGCGTGGCGCTGAACTCGCTGCTTGCGGCCTTTGCCATCACCTTGCTCAAGCTTGTGGTCGGCATCACCACACAGAGCCTGGGAATTCTCTCTGAGGCGGCGCATTCGGGGCTTGATCTGATCGCGGCGTTCGTTACCCTGCTTTCTGTGCGCGTCTCTGACAAGCCAGCCGACGCAGAACATCAGTACGGGCACGGCAAGGTGGAGAACTTTTCCGCCTTCATCGAAACCGGGCTGCTGCTGCTGACCTGCATCTGGATCGTCTGGGAGGCAATTCGGCGGTTGTCAGGACATCATTCCGTCCACATCGAGCCTACGGTCGCTGCTTTTGCTGTGATGTTTCTCTCTATGTTGACGGACTGGTGGCGTTCACGCAAGCTGCAGAAGATCGCCGACAAATACGAGAGCCAGGCGCTGGAAGCCGACGCGCTTCATTTCAGCACTGACATCTTCTCCAGCGCCGTGGTCGCGCTGGGACTGGCGCTGGTATGGGCCGGTTCGCACTGGAATGTTTCCTGGCTGGGTAAGGCCGATCCCATCGCGGCGCTGCTGGTTTCCGGCGTGATCGTTTACGTGAGCTCACGGCTGGCGCGACGCACCATTGACGCGCTGCTGGACGCTGCTCCCGCGGGCTATCGCAACCGCATCATCGATGCGGCCTTGAATGTGGATGGCGTCATTGAGGTGGAGCGGGCGCGCACGCGGCGGGCCGGCAATCGCTACTTTGCCGATCTCACCGTGGGCCTGGCGCGCAACGTCACGTTCCAGCGCTCCGGCCAGGTGGTGGCTGAAATCACGCGCGCGGTACGCGAGATCCTTCCAGATGCCGACGTTGTGATCCACTCTGTGCCACGCGAAACCGCGCATGAGAATATTTTCGACCGCATTCGCGCCGTCGCCGCCCGCAACAACTTCAGCGTGCACGACGTCAGCGTGCAGGACCTGGGCGGCCGTCTTCATGTGGAACAGCACCTGGAACTGGACGAGAAACTCAGTCTGAAGGACGCGCATGACGTAGTGACCGTCTTGGAAGCGGAGATTTGCGATGAGGTGCCGGAGATCTCCTCAATCCTTACGCACATTGAGAGCGAGCCCTCCACCATCGAGCCCGGCAACACGATTGTGCGCGATGCCGTGCTGGAGCAGAAGCTCAAGCCGATCGTCAGCCAATTTCCCGAGGTCGTCGACATGCACGACGTCGAGATCAAGCGCGTCCGCGGAAAAGTCTACATGTCCTGCCACTGTACGATGTCAGACGATCTGCCGCTCGCGCGCGTGCACGACGTTTCCACCGAGCTCGAGATCCGCTTCAAACAGGCTGCCCCCGAGCTGTTCAAGGTGCTGATCCATCCCGAACCGCAGACGGACAACCGGCGGTAACAAGTTACGCTTTCCTGGAGTTTGCCTGAATGCTACACGCCGCTGTAAACCGCACGCTTCAGGAAGCTGCCCTGTCCCGCTTTGCCGTGGAACTGGTCGCCTTCGACCAGAACTTTTCCACGCGACATCACCACGTCCGGCATGCCTTTGACCTTGATGCCTTCGAACATCGAATAATCGACGCGCATGTGGTGGGTTTTGGCGCTGATGGTGTGCTCGCGGTTGGGATCGAAGACGACGATATCGGCATCACTGCCCACAGCGATCGTCCCTTTGCGCGGATAGAGGCCGAAGATTTTTGCCGGCGTGGTTGCCACCAGCTCGACGAAGCGGTTCACGCTGAAGCGGCCCTTGCCAACGCCGCCGGAGTAAACCAGGCTCATGCGATGCTCAATGCCCGGCCCGCCGTTGGGAATTTTGGTGAAGTCATCTTTGCCCATCTCTTTTTGCTCTTTGAAGCAGAAGGGACAGTGATCGGTAGAAACGACTTGAAGGTGGTCCTGCTTAAGGCCGGTCCACAATTTTTCCTGGTGCCATTTTTCCCGCAGCGGCGGCGTGAAGACATACTTCGCCGATTCAAATCCCGGCTTGTCCATGTCATCGAGCGACAGGTAAAGATACTGCGGGCAGGTTTCGGCATAAACGGGCAGGCCGCGATCGCGCGCCTCGCGCACTTTTTCCAGCGCGTCATTGCAGCTCAGGTGCACGATGTAAACCGGCGAACCGGCCATCTCGGCCAGCGCAATGGCCCGGGCGGTTGCTTCCGCCTCAGCCGTGGTCGGACGCGTGAGCGCGTGATACTTGGGCGCGGTCTTGCCCTCAGCCAGGGCCTGCTGCACGATCACGTCGATGGCCCCGCCGTTCTCTGCGTGCATGCAGATCATTCCGCCGATCTTCGACGCCGTCCGCATCGCCTTGAAGATCGTCGCGTCGTCGAGCATGAAGACGCCGGGATAAGCCATGAACAGCTTGAAGCTAGGCACGCCTTCGCGCACCAGTTCGCTCATTTCATCCAGACGCGCGTTGGGCAGGTCAGTGATGATGCAGTGGAAGGCGTAGTCGGTCGTGGCTTTGGGCGCGGCTTTTTGCATCCAGGCATCGAAGGCTGCGCGCAGCGGTTGCCCTTTGTACTGGATGGCAAAGTCGATCAGCGTAGTGGTCCCCCCGAAGGCCGCGGCGCGCGTGCCGGTTTCAAAATCGTCGGCGCTGGTGGTACCACCAAATGGCATATCGAGATGAGTATGCACGTCGATCCCGCCCGGCATCACGTATTTGCCTTTGGCGTCGATAATGCGCGTCGTGTTCTCGCGTGGAAGCCCCTGGCCGAGCGCAACAATTTTTCCGCCGGAAATGGCGACATCGGCGGCATAGGTATCTGTCGCCGTTACAACGGCGCCGTTCACGATGAGGGTCTCAAAGGACATTCGGCCTCCCCTTCAAATCCGTATATCGAGCAGACATTCTATGCTACACTCGCACAACTTCCACCCCTGTTCCCCCGCAGGCTGGCGTGGTCCAGGCGCATGCTGTCAGCGCCGATGGAATAAGCGATGTTCAAAGACCCTGCTCCCAGGCTTTCGCCGGAACAACTCGAAAAGAATTTTGCCGACATCAATCCACCGCTCACGCCGGCGCAAGCCTTGGAAGAAGCGTCGCGATGCCTGTTTTGCCATGATGCGCCCTGCATGAAGGCTTGTCCCACGGAAATTGACGTGCCGCAGTTCATCCGGCAGATCCTGACGGGCAACATGCGCGGCTCCGCCAGGACGATTCTCTCCGCCAACATTCTTGGCCACAGTTGCGCGCGTGTCTGTCCCACTTCCGTGCTTTGTGAAGGCGCATGCGTGCTCAATGCGGAGGGTAAGAAGCCGGTCGAGATCGGAAAGCTCCAGCGCTATGCCGTCGATCCGGTGATCGCCGGCGGCGCGCAGCTCTTCAGGCCCGCCGTGGCCAACGGATACAAAGTCGCGCTGATCGGCGGCGGGCCGGCAAGCCTCTCCTGCGCGGTTGAATTGCGAAAGCGTGGCTACGAGACGGTCATCTTTGATGCTAACCCGCTCGCGGGCGGGCTGAACACCTACGGAATCGCCGCTTATAAGATGCGCCTCGCTGACGTCCAGAAAGAGATTGCGATGGTGCGCGCGATGGGGGTGGAAATACGCAGCAACACTTCCGTTGGCCGGGACGTGACTATCGCGCAGCTGGAGCGCGAATTTGACGCAATCTTCCTCGGCATTGGGCTGGGCGCCACTGACGATCTGCACATTCCCGGTGAAGAACTCGAAGGCTGTCGCGACGCAATTTCGTTTATCGAAGAGACCAAGAGCAGGGACTTCGCCGATGTTCAGATTGCAAAGCGCATTGCTGTGATTGGCGGCGGGAATACGGCCATCGACGTGGTGACCGCGGCGCGCCGTCTGGGCGCCGCGGAAGTTTACATGGTGTATCGCCGCGGCCCGGCGGAGATGAGCGCCTTCGAGTACGAATACGAACTGGCCCGGAAAGACATGGTCCTGTTCTGGTGGCAGGCCATGCCTGTGCGCATCGTCGACGATGGCCACGGGCGCGTGGCGGCTCTGGAGTGCGTCCGCACGGAGCGCGCGGCGGCTGATGCGCGCGGCCGGGCCAGCTTTGCGGCTGTACCGGGAACCGAGTTTCGTCTCAATGTCGGCATGGTGGTGAAGGCGCTCGGCCAGAAGCGCAAGACGGATTTCCTCCAGCAGATCGCCCGGCTTGAATTGAAGAATGGCTGCATCATCGTGGACGCCGCCAGCATGCGCACCAGCAATCCGAAATATTTTGCCGGCGGTGACTGCGTGAACGGCGGTGGAGAAGTGGTGGACGCCGTTGCGCACGGCAAGAAAGCCTCTGCGGGTATTCATCAGGCACTCGAAGTCGAAAAGGGAAGGAGGGCCCATGCCGGATCTCAGCATTAATTTCTGCGGAGTGCGATCGCCCAACCCATTCTGGCTGGCCTCCGGCCCACCGACCAACACCGCCTACCAGGTAATGCGCGCCTTCGACGCCGGTTGGGGCGGCGCTGTGTGGAAGACCATTGGCGAGCCTATCGTTAATACTGCCTCGCGCTATGGCTCCATCGATCTCAAGAACGAACGCATGATGGGGCTCAACAATATCGAGCTCATCAGTGACCGGCCCATAGAGGTCAACCTGCGCGAAATCTCCGAAGTCAAGAAGCGCTTTCCCAACCATACCGTGATTGCTTCCCTCATGGTGGAGTCCAGGCGTGAAACCTGGCATGAGATCGTTCGCCGCACGGAAGATTCCGGCGCGGACATGCTGGAGCTGAATTTCGGCTGCCCCCACGGCATGAGCGAACGCGGAATGGGCGCGGCTGTCGGCCAGGTGCCGGAGTACACCACCATGATTACTCATTGGGTGAAGGAAGTGGCGCGCACTCCAGTCATCGTAAAACTTACTCCAAACGTCACTGACGTGGCGCACATGGCGGCTGCGGCCCGCGCCGGCGGCGCTGATGCAATTTCTCTGGTGAATACCTTCAACAGCCTTGTCGGGGTCGATCTCGACAGCTACGCCCCGCGTCCCGCGGTGGCCGGCCTGGGCAGCCACGGCGGATACTGCGGGCCTGCGGTGAAGCCGATTGCCTTGCACATGGTCTCAGCTGTGGCCAAGCATCCGAAGGTGCAGATTCCCATTTCCGGCATCGGCGGCATCGCCAATTGGCGGGACGCCGTGGAATTCATGCTGCTCGGCGCGACGTCGGTCCAGGTGTGCACGGCGGCCATGCACTACGGTTTTCGCATCGTGCGGGACATGATCGACGGCCTGGAAAATTACCTGGAAGAAAAGGGCATGAACTCCGCCATGGATCTGGTGGGCAAGTCCGTTCCTCGCATCGAAGACTGGGGCAATCTCGACCTCAATTACAAGATCGTCGCCAAAATCGATGAAGGGAAGTGTATCGGCTGCAACCTTTGTTATATCGCCTGCGAGGACGGAGCGCACCAGTGCATTCGCGTCGAGGAGCGGCCGCGTGGCGATCTGCGCCACGGCGTCGATCTAAAGCATGTACCGCATATTCTGGAAGATGAATGCGTGGGCTGCAATCTCTGTGCGCTGGTCTGCCCGGTGCCCGGATGTATCACCATGGCGCAGGTAGACACAGGACGTTCACCCATGAGCTGGAAGCAGCTTCAGGAAGCGAGAGGCAAGAGCCCGCAGTGCAGCGCCGAACAGTTGCTGGCCGGAGCTAGACGAACCGCAAGATCTAACGACTAATAACCCGCCCGGCTCCGCTGTCCGAAATGTTCATTGTCATCCAATAAGCAACAAACGCCACCACAAATCCGACAAACCACGAGTAGTCATACAAGAACCGAACTGCGGGAACCACCAAACCCATCAGAGCCACGGCCGATCCCAGCACCAGAGCGCCAATGGCGCGCCAGTTGAAGCCGCCGGAGTACTCGTACGCCCCGCCGCGCAGGTAGAGATCGTCCGTCAGCAGGCGCTTGCGGCGAATCAGAAAGTAGTCGCAGATCATGATTCCGGCGACCGGCCCAAGCACGGCCGCGTATCCACCAAGCCAGCCGAAGATGAATGTCTTATGGTTTGCCAGGAGCTTCCACGGCATCATCGCGATGCCCATGAAGCAGGTGATCACGCCGCCGGTCTTGAAGGAAATCTTGCGCGGCCACAGGTTGGAGAAATCATTCGCCGGAGAAACAACGTTGGCGCCGATGTTCACATTGAGCGTGGCCAGCAGGATGGCGAGCAGCGCGATCACCACCGCGATCGGAGAGTGGAAGCGGCTGAGCAGTTGGACCGGGTCCCAGATGGATGTGCCGTAAATGACGACCGTCGCCGAGGTCACAGCGACGCCGATGAACGAGTAGAGCGTCATGGTTGGGGGAAGTCCGACCGCCTGCCCGATGGCCTGTCCACGCTCGTCTTTGGCGAAGCGGGTGAAATCGGGAATGTTGAGCGAGACGGTCGACCAGAAGCCGACCGTCCCGTTCAGGGCGGGAATGAGGAATTTCATGAAGTCGCCGGTCGAGCGGAACTGCGAGGGCGCAGCCAGCATCGGTCCAAAGCCGCCGGCACTCTTCCACGCCCAGCCCAGAAGCAGCAAGCCCACGCCAAGCAGAATGGGCGCGCTGAAGCCCTGGAGAAAGCGTATGTACTCGATGCCGCGCAGGATCACCAGCAGGTTGATCAGCCAGAAGCCCATGAAGCAGATGGCTGGTCCGTAAGGATTAGTGCCCCAGGCCGGCCACACGGTCTTCAGCAGGATGTGGATCGCTTCGCCGCCAATCCAGCTCTGTATGCCAAACCAGCCGCAGGCCACCATGGCGCGCAGCACCGCAGCAACGTTCGCGCCCAGAACGCCAAACGACGCGCGTGCCAGCACCGGGAAGGGAATTCCGTATCGAGCGCCGGGATGCGAGTTCAAGAGCATAGGCGCAAGCACGATGGTGTTGCCCAGAAAGACGGTAAGCACCGCCTGCTTCCAGTTCATGCCGCCCTGGATCAGGCTGGCGGCCAGCATGTACGTAAGAATGTTGACCGACATCGAGATCCAGAGCGCGGCGTAATTGTAAGTGCCCCAGGTGCGGCGCTCCGGCGCCACGGGCGCCAGGTCAGGGTTATAGAGTGAGCTGGACTGGATATTCCTGTTAACTGCGGCCGTTGACCCTGTGGTGGACATAGACATTCATCGAGTTACAAAACGACGCCGATTCGCTCCTCTTCCGATCAGCGTCATCAGTTGCTCATCAGCGGTAAGGTTTTAAACTCCTGCCGCCTTTCCCGTCTGCGCGACGATCGGCTGGTAACTCTCCGGACGCCGGTCGCGGAAGAACTGCCACACGTTGCGCACCTCGGCAATCACGTCGAGATCAAGATCGGCGACCACCAGCTCGTCTTTATCGCGGCTGGCCTGTGCGATGATCTTCCCCCGTGGATTGCAGAAATAACTCTTGCCGTAAAATTCGCCGATGTTCCATGGCGCTTCACGGCCCACGCGATTGATCGCGCCAACAAAATACCCGTTGGCCACGGCATGCGCGGGCTGCTCCAGTTCCCAGAGATATTCTGAGAGGCCGGCGACGGTCGCCGAAGGATTGAAAACAATTTCGGCGCCGTTCATGCCCAGGATGCGCGCGCCCTCAGGGAAATGGCGGTCATAACAGATGTATACGCCGATGCGCGCATACCTGGTCTGGAACGTCAGGTAGCCGGTATCGCCCGGAGTGAAGTAAAACTTCTCCCAGAAGCCCGGCGCCACCTGAGGGATGTGGTGTTTACGATATTTGCCCAGGTATTTGCCGTCGGAGTCGATCACGGCCGCGGTGTTGTAGTAAAGACCGGTCATCTCCTTTTCATAGATCGGCACCACGATCACCATGCGATATTTGGCCGCGACCTTCTGCATCAGCTTGACCGTGGGACCGTCGGGCACCGGCTCCGTCAGCTCATACCAGCGCGTGCTTTGCTCGGCGCAGAAATAAGGGCCATAGAAGATTTCCTGAAGGCAGAGCACCTGGACTTTCTGTTTTGCCGCTTGGTCAATCAGCTTCAAGTGCTTGTCGATCATGGCTTTCTTGATTTTTTCCAGCGGCTGATCTGTGCCCAGCACATTGCTGGCCTGGATCAGCCCGGCACGGACAATTCGCGACATCTCAAACCTCACATAGATAAAAAAGCTCCGACAATATACCCCAGAATCAGGAGCGGAGCATCGATTGAACATTAGAAATTTTAATTTGTTCCCAAATTTCTGCTAATATTCATCTGTGATTGTGGTTCCATCGGCTGGTGTATTCTGAAGTTGGCCGGCAGGAATAGGGAATGTTTCTCAAGAGTCACAGGCTGTTGCGAGCGATGGTACTCGGCTTGATGTTCTTTCTGGCCGTGACTGCCCCCTGCTCGACAAACTCCTACGATCCTGATCCCTACGATGATATTCCGCCGGTCGTCAGCGTTGAATTCAACTATGTAGTACCTAGTCAACCCAACCTGGTCAAGGTTCGCGGGACAAGGATGCAGGTTGAATCCGCGCGAGTTGCGCTCCAGAGTGCTGCCCGGTACGGCTCCGCAGCGCTGCTTCCAGCCTCTGAAGCCGCCACCAATCCCATTTTCGCGCACGATTCTCCTCAGTTATCCATACCTCTCAGGCGCTAATTCCCATTCTCTGCGCTGATTTGCCGGTAATTGTTTGTTCCAGCGGCTGGCAATTCTCCGCGCGCGTTTGACCGTTTTCCTTAGCGCATTAAACCGGAAGACCGCCTGTTTTCAGGTAAGCCATGCGACAAGGTGAGCGGTTGACATAGCGCTCCTCTGCAGCACTGAAGTTTTTAAGTTTCTCACCGGCGCGTAAGCGTCGGTGAGGAAGCCGGAATCGGGCTTCCGGCAAAAGCCGGGCACCGCGTGTTGATGCCGGGGTGGGTACCGCGCCCCACCC
>DASTJB010000181.1:0-25890 GCA_035717005.1 Candidatus Angelobacter sp. | reverse complement strand
CTGCTCCAGTTTTTCATCGCCGGCCCCTTGCGGCTCAATGCGAAACGCCGTGTGTGCGCGCCCCGCACGAAACTCCTCATGCTCCAGCACGCGGATGAGGAACTCGCGATTGGTCTCAACCCCCTGCGCCGCAAAATGCTTTAGCGCATACGTGAGCTTCCTTATCGCGCTTTCGCGGGCCGCACCATGCGCAAGCACCTTGGCCAGCAGCGGATCGTAATACACGCCGACCTCAGCTCCCTCCTCCACGCCGCTGTCGATGCGCAGCCCGGCCACGCCTGCGGGCGGATTCCAGACATGCAGCTTCCCGGCCGAAGGCAAAAAGCCATTCGCCGGGTCTTCGGCGTAGAGCCGCGCTTCGATCGCGTGCCCGCTCTGCTGCGGCGTTTCCTTCGGCAGTCGCCCGCCCTGGGCTATCTCAATCTGCAGGCGAATCAAATCCAGCCCGGTAACCATCTCCGTGACCGGATGTTCCACCTGTATGCGCGTGTTTGCCTCGATGAAATGAAACTCCCCTGAAGGTGAGAGCAAGAATTCAAAAGTCCCGGCATTGGTGTAGCCGATCTTGCGCGCCAGCGCCAGCGCCGCCTCGCACATGCGCTGCCGCAGCTCCGGCGTCACCGCCGGCGACGGGCTCTCTTCGATGACCTTCTGGTGCCGCCGCTGCACCGAGCAGTCGCGCTCGAAAAGATGCATCGCGTTGCCATGATGGTCGCCCAGGATCTGCACCTCGACGTGGCGCGCGCCCTCAATGTATTTCTCCACCAGCAGCGTGCCCTCGCCGAACGCTCGCTCGGCCTCGCCCGCAGCCGCGCGCAAAGCGTCCTTGTACTCTGCCGCGCTGCGCACAACGCGCATGCCGCGCCCGCCCCCGCCGGCAGAAGCTTTGATCAACTTTGGAAATTCATTTTCCGCAGGCTCAGGAACCACCGGCACGCCTGCCGCCTGCGCCAGCTTTCGGCCTTCGATCTTCGACCCCATCGTCCGGATGACATCCGCGCGCGGCCCGATGAAGACAATTCCCGCCGCTTCACACGCGGCGGCGAAATCCGCATTCTCTGCCAGGAAGCCATAGCCTGGATGAATGGCATCAGCCCCGGCCTTCCGCGCTGCCGCAATAATCTTTTCGATATTCAGATACGATTCCCGGGGCGCCGCAGCGCCGATCGGCACAGCCTGGTCGACCACGCGAACGTGCAGCGCATCGCGGTCAGCGTCTGAGTACACTGCGACCGAACTAATCCCCATCTCACGGCATGTGCGCGCAATGCGCACGGCGATTTCGGCGCGGTTGGCGATCAGAATTTTCCGGAAGAATTTCCTCCGTGTCTCCGTGCCGCCTTGGTGGACTTTTCCGTTCATCAGTGGCGGAATACCCCCCACTCCATGGTTCCCTGGGCCGGCGCGTTGTACGCGGCCGACAAAGCAATCGCCACCACGGTACGCGTGTCGCGCGGATCGATAATCCCGTCGTCCCAGAGCCGCGCCGTGGCAAAGTAACAATCCGATTCGCGCGCGATCTGCGCTTCCAGCATTTTGCGTCCCATCTCCATCTGCGCTTCGTCAATGCGCTGCCCGGTCTTGGCCGCCGCCTCGCGCTTGATGATGTCCATCACGCCGGAAAGCTGCTTTTCACCCATGACAGCAATGCGGTGATTCGGCCAGGTAAACAAAAAGCGGGGCGCGTAGGCGCGGCCGCACATGGCATAGTTCCCCGCGCCGTAGGATCCGCCCACCATGATGGTGATTGCCGGGACCGTGGAATTTGAAACCGCATTGATCAACTTGGCTCCGTTGCGGATAATCCCATCTTCTTCATAGCTGCGCCCGACCATGAAGCCGGTGATGTTCTGCAGAAACAGCAGCGGGATCGACTGCTGGTTGCAGAGCTGTATGAACTGCGCGCCCTTCCCCGACGACTCCGACATCAGCACGCCGTTGTTCCCCAGAATTCCGACCGGAAAACCATGAATGTGCGCGAAGCCGGTGACCAGCGTCTGGCCGTACTCCGGTTTGAACTCAGAAAACTCGCTCCCATCCACAATGCGAGCGATCACGTCGCGAATCTCAAACGGAACGCGCACATCGGCCGAGGCGATGCCAAAAAGCTCGCCCGGATCATGCACCGGCTCTCTCACTTCACGCAGCTCCGGCAGGTCCGGCTTCTTACGATTGAAATGGCCCACGATCTCCCGCGCCTGGCGGATCGCGTCCATTTCATCCTCGGCCAGGTAATCGGAAAGCCCCGAAGTACGCGAATGCATCTCCGCCCCGCCCAGCGACTCTTCATCGCACACCTCGCCCGTGGCCATCTTCACCAGCGGCGGTCCGGCCAGGAAGACCTGCGCCTGCTTCTTCACCATGATCACGTAATCGGACATACCGGGCAGGTAAGCGCCGCCGGCCGTGGAACTGCCAAACACCACGGCGATGGTCGGAATGCGCTCTTTCGAGCGGCGCGTGATCTCGCGGAACCCGCGCCCTCCAGCGACAAAGATTTTGCTCTGCACCGGCAGATCGGCGCCCGCCGACTCGACCAGAAGAACGCTGGGTAAATGATTTTCCCGCGCGATATCAGCCAGCCGCGCGTTCTTCCACAGGCCGGCTTCACCGGTGGCGCCGCCCTTCACCGTGGCTTCATTGGCGGTGATCAGGCATTCGCGCCCGCATACCAGGCCCACGCCGCCCACAACGCCCGCACCGGGAGTTTCGCTCTCCATGCCGTATCCGGCCAGCGGCGCTATCTCAAGAAAGTACGACCCTTCATCCAGCAACAGCTCCACGCGGTCACGGGGCAGCAATTTGCCGCGGTCCAGATGGCGTTTTACATATTTCTCGCCGCCGCCTTCGGTGGTCCGCTTCAGTTCCGCGCACAGGCGCTCAACCGCAGCCTGCATGGCCGCGTAATTGGCCTGAAAAAGGCACGAATTACGGTCGATCGTCGATGCCAGGGGTTCCACGCGCCGATAAATATAACAGGCTGCGCGCAATTTTCACGTCGTCCCAGCTACTCTCGATTGCCCCGTGGCGGGGCCAACTCGCCCTGAGGCATGGCATCTAATCCAACTGTATTGATCTTGATGGCCCCGATTACGCGAGCTTCGTCTAACTAACCTTGGTAATACGCGTATCTGTTGCCGAGGGGCCGAACAGCGAACAACAACGGAGGAACTAGTGAGACAACATCTGTATAAGCTTGCAATGATCGTGTTACTGGGCAGCGGTTTCGCGCTTGCGCAATCCATGCCGCAGCAGCCGTCGTCGGCGCCGGGTTCTGCGCCCTCGACGCAACAGCCGAGCAGCACTGACCAGCAGCAGCCTTCCACGGCTCCAGACCAGAGCCAGAAACCCGCGAACGCTCCTGAGACCCTTCCCAACACCGATCAGAAAAAGTCCGACGATCAGGGCGTAAAGAAGGACCAGGACCAGAAACTGCCCCAGAGTGACGCGGCTCCCGCAGCCACGGGCGATGTTCAGAGCACGATTCAGTCCGCTATCCAGAAAGACCCGACGCTCGCCAGCGCCAACATTACCGTTGACGTGAAAAACGGCAAGGAAGTCGACCTGAAGGGGACCGTCGCGAGCAAGGATGCGAAAGAAGCGGCTGAGCGGATCGCCAAAGAGAACGCCGGCGGCTTGAAGGTGAAAAACCACCTGAAGGTGGCTTCGAATGATCATGATAAAGATCAGACGGCCCCGAAGCCGGACATGAGCAATCCGAAAAAGTAAACGGCAACTATCAAACAGAGAGGGCGGCCTGCAAGGGCCGCCTTTTTCATCTTGTGTCCTCGCGATGCACCGTATCCGGCGAGAATGCCGGCAGGCAGATCGCGATGTATTCCGTGGCCTCGTCCGGGGTTGAATACTGCACCCACTCTCCCGGGTGCGCGATGACGGCCTGCCCCGCTCCAACCTCCAGGGTCCCGCCCTTGTGCCGCACCTGCAACCTGCCGCGCAACACCAGCGTGTATTCCTGGAACTCCGGAGTTTGCCCAGGCTCCGTCCATCCCGCGGGGCTGCGCATATGCGCGACACTGATCCTGCTCTCCCTGGAATTTACGCGGCCAATGTACTCGTCGATGAGCTTGGGCATGTTTCCAGCGGCGGTTATACGGGTTGCGCGCTCGATCAACGTGGGCAAAACCAGGCTCCTGAATGGCGGTATAGAGAGGGCGATTGCCTCTCGCCAACCTCAATGCAAAAAGGTACGATAGCAGGTTTTCGCAACATGCAGTTATTCATTCGGCAGGAGCACTGGACCATGAAGCAGACCTTCGCCGCCATTGCTGCACTTATCATTTCCACCGTTGCTGCGAGCGCCCAAACCACAGAGCGTCTGCGCGTCGACGCCACTGACGCGCCGCGCAACATCCTCCATGCCACGCTGGCCATTCCCGTTGCACCCGGCCCGCTCACGCTGGTCTATCCCAAGTGGCTTCCGGGAAATCACCGCCCGACCGGCCCCATCCAGAATTTCACCGGGCTGCACTTCAAGGCCGCGGGCAAGGAACTGGAGTGGCAGCGCGATCTGGAAGACATGTGGGCCTTCCACTTGCAAGTACCTGCCGGCGTGACTGAACTCGAGGCGACGTACGACACCATCACCTACAACGGAAAGAGTTCTCTCGCTTCCAGCAAGGTCCTCGACCTGGTCTGGAACCAGGTAATCCTGTATCCACAAGGCGCCGCCAGCAATGACGTTCGCGTCACCGCTTCGGTCCGGCTGCCCGAGGGCTGGAAGTTCGGTACGGCGCTCACCGCGGCCCAGCAGTCGGGCAGCTCGGTGGAATTTCAAACCGTGTCTCTTACAACGCTGGTGGATTCGCCGCTGATTGCCGGAGCCATTTACCGCCAGGTGCAACTCACTCCGCCGGGCGAGCCCATCACGCACGTCATCGACATGGTTGGCGAAAGTGAGGAGGCGATCGCAATCACCGACAAAGATGTCGTCAGCCTGAGGCAGCTAGTGGTTGAAACCGGCAGGCTCTTCGGCGCACGGCATTACACCAAATATCACTTCTTGCTGATTCTCGGCGATCAAACTGCCCATCACGGCCTGGAGCATCATGAGTCCAGCGACAACGGCGCCGCGGAGGACATGTGGGACAATCCCGGCTCGCACGATCTGGAAGCCGATCTGCTGCCGCATGAATTCGTGCACTCCTGGAACGGCAAATACAAGCGTCCCGCTGGCCTGGCCACGCGCGATTACCAGGCTCCAATGCACGGCGACCTGCTTTGGGTTTACGAAGGACTGACCGACTATCTCGGAAACATCCTGGCAGCGCGCACCGGCCTTCGTTCGCCTGACCAGTTCCGCGAGAACCTCGCTTACACCGCCGCCATGCTCGACCATCGCGCCGGACGCGCGTGGCGGCCATTGCAGGACACCGCGACATCCGTCCAAAGCCTCTTTGCCGCGCCGACGGAGTGGACGAACTGGCGCCGCACTGCCGACTACTACCCTGAGGGCTATCTGATCTGGCTGGAAGTGGATTCGCTGATCCGGCAAAAGACCAACGGACAGAAATCGATGAACGATTTCTGCCGCGCATTTTATGGCGGCCAGAGCGGCCCGCCGCAGGTGGTCCCCTATAAATTTGAAGACGTCGTGGGCGCGCTCAATCAGGTGGTAGCGAATGACTGGGCCAGGTTGCTGCGCGAACGCCTGGATGCCAAGTCCCCGCATGCTCCCATGGGCGGCATCACCAATGGCGGTTGGAGATTGGTCTACACGGACCAGAAGAATACCACGATGGAAGCCCGTGAAAAGAGCAGCAACAATATCGACTTGAGCTTTTCGCTCGGCTTCATCGCCACCAAGGAAGGCGAGCTGCGTGACGTGATTCCCGGCTCGCCGGCTTATGCTGCGGGTCTTGGGCCGGGCATGACAATCATCGCCGTAAATGGACGCAAGTGGTCAAAGGACGTGATCCGGGCGGCGCTCCGTCTCGGCATGCACAACCAGCTGCCAATTTCACTGCTGGCCGAAAACGGTGAGTACTACAAAACCTACGACGTGAACTATCACGAAGGCGAGCACTATCCGCACCTGGTGCGGGTTGAGGGGCAGGCAAATATTCTGGACGAGATCATCAAGGCGCAAGGAAGCAACTAGCAGCTAGTAATTAGCCAAACCGGTTCGCCGCAGATTTCGCAGATAATCGCAGATAAAAAACGCGCCCGCGAATTTCGCGAATGAACTCGAATCAAAACAAATTCGCGTTTTTCTCGTTGATTTCGTGGCTGATTTTTCTGATCTGCGTTCATCAGCGGAATCTGCGGCTGGGTTTTGGTTTTGGCTTGGCTAATTGCTAAGTGCTAATTGCTGTTTTGCTTTTTCTCAGCTGCTCTCCTGCACCACTCGCCTCTTCGAGACCGCCGCCGTCCTCTCCAGCTTGTCCCAGGCAAAGGGCTTGCCGTCGATGGCGCGCTTCAAGGTCTTCACCAGCACCGCCGAGAAGAGCTGCCGATATGAGAACCGCTGCAGCCACAGGTGCAACAGCAATTGCGGCTCTTCGCCCGCGCCTTCCACGCGGCGTTCCAGCAGAAACGCCAGCGCTGAGGCAATGAAGTCGATGGCCAGGAAGATCAGGAAGTAGAAGACCAGCCTTTCAAAACTGCTGGGATCGGTGCTCTCCGGATGAAAATATCGCGTCGTCACGTATTCGAGCGTGCCGAACAGAAACATGATGTCGATGAACGGCGAAACCAGCGGCAGCAGGATCTGGAAAATGATGATGTTGGGCAGCGCGATCCAGCCCAGGCGGCTGCGTTTGCGGATGGCCGCGCCGTGCTTCCAGACGGCCTGAAGGATCCCGAATGACCAGCGGAAGCGCTGGCGCATGAGACCGCGGGCGGTGGTCGGCGCTTCAGTAAAAGCCAGCGCGCGATCTTCATTGATCACCCGCCAGCCATTTTCCAGCAGTGACATCGTGAGGTCCGCGTCTTCCGCCACAGTATCGGTGTGATAGCCGCCGGCTTCGCGCACCGCCGCTGCCCGCCACGCGCCGATGGCGCCGGGCACCACGCTCACGGCGCCAAACACGTTCAGCGCGCGCCGCTCGAAGTTCTGGCTGGTGATGTACTCCAGCGCCTGCCAGCGCGTCCACAGGTTCACGCGGTTGCCGACTTTGGCGTTGCCGGCCACGGCGCCCACCGTCGGATCGGCAAAATGCGGGACGAGCAATGAAACGGCCGTTGGGGCAATCATGGTGTCGGCATCGATACCGACGTAGATTTCGTCGATACTGTGCTTCAGCCCCTCGTTCAGCGCGCTCGCCTTTCCCGCATTCGCCTTGGTGATCAGGACCACGCGGCCATCGGCGATCTCCTGCCTGAACTTTTCCGCAACCACGGCTGAGGTGGCGTCTTTCGAACCATCATCGACGACGATAATATGCAGCCGCGGATAGTCCGAGGCCAGCACTGAGCTGACCGTGTGCTCGATGACCTTCTCTTCGTTATACGCCGGAATGATCACCGTGACGGCAGGCTTGTAATCCGGGCCGCCGGGCAGCACGGGCGTGCGCAGGCGGTCAATGGTGGCCAGCGCGCCGATTCCCAACAGGCGCGCGCTCATCAGCAGGTCGCCAATAAAGAAGACCATCACCACGAATTCCCGGAGCCAGGCGATGGCGGTAAACACATAGCCTTGCAGGCGCGCGGCCAGTACCTGGTTCGCCGGCAATTTCGGCATCACGTCGGCGCGGGTCTTGCCCAGCAGGTCTTCCACGCTGACGATCTTGAACCCTCGCGCGCGCAGCCCTTCAATGATCGCCGGCAGGGCTTTAATGGTCGCCGTGCGGTCCCCTCCGCCATCGTGCAAAAGAACGATGTTGCCGCAATAGAGCGGCGCGCGGGTTTCACAACCTTTCGTAGCGGCCGCCTGCGTCTGCGCCATCACCGCGGCAACAATCGCGTCCGCACTTTCGCCTTTACGCCAGTCGTTGGGATCGATCTTGGACCCCACGGTAATGTAGCCCTCGCCCTGCACCAGCTCCAGCGGCCGCACCTGGTCCGCGACGTCAGGCTCCTGGTCAATGGAATAAGGAGGCCGGAAATAGAGTGGTTTGACGCCCAGCTTGCTGGCAAACAACTTTTCCGTGAGCTGCAGCTCCACGCGCTTCATATACCACTGCGAAACGTCGCTGATATCGGGGTGGGTGAAGGTGTGATTGCCGATCCCGTGGCCCTCGTCGTAGATGCGCCGCGCCAGGCTGGGAAATTTCTGCGTCTGCAGGCCGATCAGGAAAAACGTGGCCTGCGCCTGCTCCTGCTTGAGAATATCCAGGATCTTCGGCGTGTAATTCGGGTCCGGCCCGTCATCGAAGGTGAGCGCAACCTCCTTGTCCTTCCACCCGTACTGCTTGATCTCATAAGGCTCGGGGAGGACGGTCATCTTCTCGGCCGTGACCAGTTTGCTGTCAGGATCGAGCGTGATTTCGCGCTCCCCGGCGCTGGGCTGGCGCTGGATGATCAGGATTTCGCCGTAACCTTCACGGTCCACGTCTTCGCCGGAAGGCGCGGTCTTCAGCTTCGCTTCCGCGCCGGCTTCAGAAGGGTTGTCCCAGATCTTCCACAGCGAGCGGTCTTCCGAACCCAGCCGCCACAGCGCAAAGGTGCGAATGCCGGCTTCCCGCGCCCCGCGCATCTGGTTGAGCGCCGTCACCGCATCCAGATACCAGACCTGGTGCCGCGCGCCATTCTCGTCTTCATAGGCAAAGTGCGGATTCAGGGAGTCCGGATCCAAATCGATGTCCGACCCTGATTCGCTGGCGTGCAGCCATGCTTCCTGCACGTTGTTGGTATCGACGTTTAGCACTCGCTTCGTCTTCGCGGAAACGGCCCAGTCATATCCATAATTGCCGATCGCGCAGATGATTTTCGTCTTGGGAATGTCCGTGAGGGCCTGCTTCAGGTTCGCGGTAAACCAGTCCTGCGCGGCTACCGGGCCGGGAGAGCTGGTGGTCTGGTGCTGGTCATAGTTCATGATGACCAGGCCGTCAGAAGCAGCGGCCAGCCGCTGGTAGTTGTAGTCCTTGTCAGAAACCGGAACATTCACATAGAGGCGCAGGCCGCGCGCATGCAGATCGGCGCCAACCTCCTCCACCAGCGCGTTGAAGCCGGGCTGCGCCTTCAGCGGGATCTCCTCCAGGTCGAGCGCGGCGCCCTTGAAGCGGTCGCTGGCCAGAAACAGCAGAAGCTGCGTACGAAAATTCTGCCGCGCCGCAGGATCGTTCAGAAAATCGCCGATATTGGTGAGCCACTGCTTGCTGACCGGCTCAAAGTTGTTGATCAGCGGGAAAACTTCCATGTCGGACTTTTCCGCGCGCAGGAACGGCATCACGCGGTCGTCGGTCGAGTGCACCGTACCATTTTCGACCGCGCGAAATGCATGGTTCCCACTGTCAAAGCCCTGGAGCTGGCCATCCGGCGTGAGCACGTGCAGCCATTCGGGAAAAAGAATATCGATCTGCGGGTAGTATTCCTTAAGCGAAACAAAGCTGGCGGCGTCCCAGGTGACGTAATACGCCGCGCGAATGCCTTCATCAGTGTTCAGCACCACCTGCGAAGGCGGTGCGGTGGTCTTGCGGTGCGTGCCCTTGGTCCGCGGACGCTTGCGGTGCTCGCGCTCCTTGAGCGTGCGCAAATTGCGCTTCTGCTCCGGCATGGTGAGGCGCGGGAGCGGGTCGGCCTGGACAAACACCGTGATGATAAAAAACAGCACCAGCGCTGTGATGACCGCGCCCATCACGCTGAACAGGACCCGCAAGCGCGCCCAGCGCTTCTGTTCAGGATCATAAAAGACCGATTTTGGCATGGGAGATATGTTAAGAATCATCGTAAGCGGCGGAAGAGCGGCAGGTCAATGAAGCGAATTGGCAGTTGAACACCTTTGTGCATGCCCTTTACACTGGCCATTCCTTATCCATGAAGCAAATCTTCGAAATGGTGCGGCGAAACTGGCTTTTCTTCCTCGTCGTGACGGCCGCCGCGCTCGCCCTGCGGCTCTTCTTTGTCTTCCGCTTTCCCCACGTCGCCGGCGATACCTGGGTCTATGGTGACATCGCCAAAAACTGGCTCAACCACGGCCTCTACGGCCTGGCCGATCACGATTCCATTCGTCCGACGCTCATCCGCCTGCCCGGCTATCCCGGGTTCCTGGCGGCGATGTTCCGCGTCTTCGGGCAGGAGCACTATCGCGCGGTGATGATTGCGCAGGCGCTCATTGACACGAATACCTGTCTGGTCATCTCCGTGCTGGCGCTCGAACTCAAAAATCTCCGGGCCGCCAAAGTCGCTTATCTGCTCGCCGCGCTTTGCCCCTTCACCGCGATGTACGCCGCCGCACCACTCTCAGAAACGCTCGCCATCTGCTGCACTGCGCACGCGCTCTACTACGGCACGCGCGGGCTCAAAGCACTGCGGCGGGCCGAACCGGCGCTGCTCTTGTGGCCGCTGGCCGGACTGTGGGCCTCGGCCGGCATTTATATGCGGCCGGATGATGGCATCATCCTGCCGGCCATGGCCCTGGCGCTGCTGGTGGCTTTGCTGCAATCGCCGCAGAAACAGCGGGTGCTCCTCGCCGGCGCTCTCTATCTCGTCGCCAGCCTTGTGCCGCTCATTCCCTGGACGGTCCGCAACTGGCGCGTCTTCCACGTCTTTCAGCCGCTGGCTTCGCGCTATGCCAACGATCCCGGTGAGTTCGTACCCCTGGGCTTCAATCACTGGATGAAGACCTGGGTGGTGGACTTTGTCTCAACCGACGAAATCTATTGGAAAGTTCCCGGCGAATCGATCGATCCCAACACTCTGCCGGAGCGCGCTTTTGATACCTGGCCTGAATATCAAAAGACGCAGGAGCTGATCGCGCGCTACAACAGCGATCTGGATATCGATCCCGCGCTCGACCAGGAATTTGAGTCGCTTGCGCGTGAGCGCGTGGAGCACAACCCTCTTCGCTATTCCATCTGGCTGCCTGGCCTGCGCATGGCCGATATGTGGCTGCGCCCGCGTACCGAGCTGTTCAACGTGGAGACGCGCTGGTGGGAGTTCAGCCAGCATGCAGAAGAGAGCTGGTTTGCCTTGGCGTGGGCTGGATTGAATCTCTTTTTCGTTCTGGCCGGTTTATGGGGCTGGATCAAACATCGACTGGGTGTCGCGGGAGTGTTTCTGATCGGATTTGTTTTGATGCGGACAATTTTTCTCTCCAGCATTGAAAATCCCGAGCCGCGCTACGTGCTGGAGTGCTTCCCGGCGGTGCTGGCGCTGGCGGGGCTGGCCTTCGTGGCAAAAGCAGACCGCCCCGAACCTTCCATCGGTGAATCCGCCTAAGTTGCCGGCAAAGAATGAATCTAAAGAAAAAGCCCGCCGGTTTTGCGGCCGGCGGGCCAGATCACGCTTTCTGATCTCTGGTTAGAAGGTGAAACGTCCGCTGATCGACACCACGCGGCCGTTGGCGCCCGTCTGCGACGGCAAGCCAAAGCCTACGCCGAACAACCTGATATCACTCTGCGTCAGGCCGGCGTCTTCCATGTTCGGGTCGACGTTGACGAAGTTGAAGTGATTCAGGGCGTTAGTGGCGGTCATACGCATTTCAAAGTTGGACCGTTCACCCAGCTTGAGGTTCTTACGGATTGAGGCATCAAGCCGGTTTGAGGGAGCATCCACTTCGCTGTTGCGTGGAACGTTGCCAAATGGAGTTCCGAAAATGGTCTCAGCGGTGCGCATGTTGATGATGTACTTCACACTGCTCACGCTCGCCGGCGTCAGAGTGCAGCTGGCAATGCCGCGCAGACAGCCACGGGGATCAGCCGCCTGAGGAGCATTCAGTGCGTTGAAGCTCAGCAGACCGCCGATTCCGCCAACTGACGAGCAGAAGGTCTGACGGTTTGGACCAGAGACGCCGAAGAGCGCGGCCAGGTCACCGCAGAAGATACCGACCGACGTCGGCGAGGCATTCGGATTGCCGAAGAACGGACGGGCGGAGTCGCCTACGAAGTTGCCTACGAACGCCGAGTCAAAGTAGTTGCCGGAGAGGAATCCGGGAATACCTGACGTGTTCGTAGAGTTGATCGCGGCGAAGATGCCCCCTTGCGCCGTGGTGTAAGGCTGACCTGAGCCGTAGACCCAGGCAGTTGAAAGCTCCCATCCGCCCAGGAAGTGTCCCACCCATCCATGCTGCTCTTTGAAGAAGGGGATGGTTTCCGTCAGCTGGACGTAGCCCGCGTGCTTGATGTTGAGGCCGGAAACTGAGCGCTCCGCGTTGCCGGTCTGGAACGGGTTCTGCGCTGCGAACAGCGTGTTACCCGCCGTGCCCGTAGCAAAAATTTCGGTCACGTTGTCCAGGTTCTTGCTCCACGTATAGCCTCCACGGACCTGCAACTGCTTGAAGAGGTTATTGGCGCGGAACTCCGTCTGCAACGCATGGTAGTCAGAGAAACCGCCATTGTTGCGCGAGCGAACAATTCCGGTTCCGCAGTTCGCGCGGCCGATGTCCGTGGGGGTGAATCCTGGAGGTCCTTGCTGCTGGGTCGCCAGGCAGGGGCTCAACGAGGAAGCGTTCGGAACGAGGTTCGGGAAATCCTGCAACAAACCGCGCTGCGAAGCTGTACCAGTCGCTATCCCCAGATAGGGGTTCCCGTCAACGGTCTGGAAGAGGTTGACGGCGTGGTTGCCGGCATAACGTGCTTCAAACACCGAGTTCTTGCTCAGCTCACGCTCGAAGCCGAAGCTCCAGGTGTGGACTTTGTCGGGACCAAAATTGGGATCGACAATCGTCTGCAGCTGGTTGCGCGGATCGAACGTGTTCTTCGCGAACGAGCCAGCCAATTGAGCGCGAACGTTCGGTCCGGTTGGCAGCGCCGGAGGGTTGAAGCTGGGAGGCGTGACCGTTTGCAGGAAGCCAAACGGCGACGCCGTCGAAACGTTCAGGAAGATGTTGTAGAACGGCGGATCGTAAGAGAGTCTGTAACCGCCGCGCAACGTGGTCTTGCCATGGCCGGTGATGAATCCGCCCCACTGTGGCTGATAGGCGAACCCTACACTGGGACCATAGCTGTTGGTGACGGTTGGGACTGCCGGGTTGGTGCGCACCGAGAGCGGCAGGGTCTGCAACCACAGGGCGGTCGCAGGATTGCTCTCCCGCTTGTTGGTGACGTCTGTAAACAGCTGCTCGGGGTTGCCATAGTAGGTCCAGGTCAAACCCAGGTTGATGGTGAGATTGCTCTTGATCTTCCAGTCGTCACCGGCGAAGAGGAAAGTGTCGTACTCACGGAAATCCAACACCGGGTTGCCCGCCGCAATCTGGATGCGGTTGGGAATGCCGTTGATGAACTGGCTGAGGTTGCTGTAGCGATAGGCCCCGTTGACATTCGGCAGGAAGGTGTTGGGCGAACGCTGGTAGGTCCAGTTCACACCGGCCTTCAGCTGATGCTTGCCCATCACGTAGTTGAAGTTGTCCTGGATCTGATAGGTGTTCACCAGACGCCCCTGCGGGAAGTTCGTTGCCGGACCGAAGCCCAGGAATCCACCCTGAATCGCAACGTTGGTCAGTGCGTTCAGGATGCCGTCCTGAGCAGGTTCAAACGGGTTGCCGATCCCGTTGCCACCAAAGTTGACGTTCAGACGGTCAAACCCCCCGCGCAGTTCATTGACCATGTGCGAGGTGAAATTATGGGTCTCGCTCACAAGAATTGCCTGGCTCAGAGCGGTCACGTTCGCGGCATAGCCGGTAATCGGGGTGTCGCTGCCGTTAAAGTTATTGCCACGATTGAAGACGTACCGTCCCATAATCGTGTCAGCACCAAACTGGCCATCCACACGGTTGATGAAGTTAAACCCGTGGAACGGGGTCGGGAGAGCGCGAATCAAACCCGCGGACTGCACGCCAGGGCAGGTCACTATAGTTCCCGCCGGGTTAAAAATGTTGAGGTTCTGAGGCGTACCGTTGGGTTGCGGATTGCCGCCGCTGATGGCGTAGGGACCAAACTTCTGTAACAACTGGATCTGCGCCGCTGAGGTTCCAGTCGGGAAGCAAGCCGCCAGGGTCGCCAGACCAGCCGGAGTGGGCGTGAGAGATGAGGATGTGAAAATGCTGGTGCCCGAGAACAGGTCGCTGTCGAAGCCTCCGAACAGGAACCATTTGTTCTTCAGGATCGGTCCGCCGATGGTGCCGCCGCTGAACTCTTCATTGCTGCGGAGAGGACCAGTCAGAGGATTGCACTGCGGGTTGGTGGTCGGGCAGGTGACCGTTCCCGGCAAGCCGCTGTTGGTGCCCGGCTTGTTGATGTGCCGCTGCGTGTTGCTCAGGGCATTCAGGAAGTTGCTGTATTCGGTTCCGAACACCGAACCGTGCCACGCATTCGTTCCGGACTTGGTGATGATGTTCACCACGGACCCGGCGTTGCGCCCGTACTCCGGACCAAAGTTGTTGGTCACGATGACGTACTGCTGCACGAAGTTCGTGTCGCTGACGAACAGTCCAGGGCCGCCGACGCTGTTGTCATTGTTGTTCTGCCCGTCGACTTCCTGGTCATTGTTGCGGCCACGGAGTCCGTTGGAGGAGAAGCCGCCGCCGTTGGTGTTGGAGAAGTTGTCGCTGCGGGTGGCCACCACGCCAGGGACAAACAACGCCAGCCGATCCAGACCCTGGTTCTCCTGAATGCCGGCAAAAGTGCTCAGCGTGGTACCGGAGAACGTGCTGCTGATTTGTGATTGCGTCGTTTCGATGAGCGGGGCTTCCGCCGTCACTTCGACGGTAGTGGAAGTTTCACCCACAGACATATGGATGGCGCCCAGACCGGAGTCGCGTCCGGCGGCAACGATCACCCCGTTCGATGTCGCTGTTTTAAAGCCCTGGGCCTTGACTTCGACGTTGTAGGTTCCAACCGGCAGCAGGTTCAGGCGGTATAGGCCGGAACTGTCTGATGTCGTGGTAAAGCTCACTCCGGTTTCTACGTTCTTCGCAGCTATCTGTGCACCGGATACAACCGCGCCCTGGGGATCTACCACGGACCCGGAAATCGAGCCCTTGACGACCTGTCCCACGGACGGAATGCACCAAACTAATGCCAGCGTAACTGCGAATAGAGCCGCGATGTAACGCAGTTTTCTATTCATTCCTCTTCTCTCCATTTGGTTGGTGAAAATGACAAGCTGGAAGGCGAGATGCCCCTATACAGACTGCGGTGCCCCCACTTGTCTGCTGGGACGATCTACTCGCAATCAGAGTTCCACAAATAAACTATTTATACTTAATCACTTAGCCCTAACTTAACAGTATTAAATACTTATTTACGGATTTTACAATTTGAGAAGTTCCAAATTTGGAATTGGCAGGCAACCCCAACAGAAGCAAGCGCATCGCGCCGCCTTCCCCGGATTTTAAGGCATACGCTGGATTGCCTTTTACAATCGCGCTCTTATCATTCCCGAATACATGCCACTTCAGGGAAAATTGCACGCTGTCACAGGCCTTTTGCTGGTCCTGGGCTTGACCGCATCCGCTTTCGGCGGTGATGAGTCTTCTGACCGTGGCGACGTTCGCTCGCCTGCCACCGTGCGCCTGGAGCCGAGCTACAAGATCCAGGCCGGAATTGACGGCGAGATCTATCCCGTATTCGCCAACTACGCATCTTTGCAGCGCCAGGGCGAGCGCACTTTCGGCGTGGTTTCCATTACCGTCTCCAACACCACGCAGGCGACGATTCGCCGCCGGGTCAGCGTCAGGATCACCGGCTGGAGCGAAGAAGAGATTCAGACCATCGATTTACCGGCCGGAGCGGTTCGCACCCTGGTCTTCGCGCCCGCGTTTCTGCCGCGTCTCTATCAGAACCATGAGATTGTGGCCGCGGCGGCGCATGTGACAATCACTGATGGTGCTGCCTCCACGCTTTACGAGGCCACCGTGCCGGTGCGGCTGCGGTCGGCTGAGGACATCTTTTGGGGCCATGATTTCAAGTACGCCCCCTTTATCGCCTCCTGGATCACTCCGCATGACCGGCTGGTGGAGTCGGTGCTGGCGCGCGCCAAGCAATTTACTTCCGACCGCCGCCTGCCTGGCTATGAAGAGTGGAAGGATGCCCGCCAGCAGGAGCTTGCCACTTATCGCCAGGCCAGGGCCATTTTCACCGCCCTGCAGCGCTCGGGGCTCTCTTACGTAAAGAGTTCGTTCACGCTGGGCGATCACAAAGGCGTCAGCGAGCGCGTGCGTATGCCGCATGAAAGCCTGAGCCAGAACAGCGCAAACTGCATCGACGCCGCGGTCATGTACGCCTCAATCTTTGAAAACCTGGGAATGGATTCGGTGATCGTGATCGTTCCCGGACACGCTTACGCCGGCGTGCGGGTGGCGCAGGGTTCATCAAAATTCCTGATGATCGACGTGGCCCTTACCGGCCGCAGCACCTTCGAAACTGCCGTGGCCTCCGCTGAGGCCGGCATGGCCCGGCATGCGTCTTCCACCGTTACCCGGGTAATGGTGGAGCAGGCCCGTTCCGCCGGCATTTATCCAATGCCTTGATTTTCAGCAACCTCCGTTGCTGTTTTTTCATCCATTGTGTCCTGTACGCGCTGCCCCTATGCCCGCTAGGCACTTGACAAGCCATAAGACGGGCTTAAAATACGGCCAATTCGTGCACAGGCACCGCGGCAGTGCGCCTTGATGCGAATATGAACCCGAGTCAGAATCCACCTTTCGTAAACCGGCTCCCCGAAAATGTCCCTATGGAGAAAATCTGCAGGCATCCACGCGTGCGTGTCGTCGCTCGCGATGAAGACGCTGAGTTCGTTGAATGCCAGGAATGTGGCGATGTCTTTGAATCCAGCGAGTTCAAAGACATGGCCATAGAAGAAAATATCAGGCCGGAAGAAGCTTAAGCTCTCCCGAGCGTCGGCGGCCAACTCCATTTGTGCCCGGTCAGGCGATTCTTGTCCGTGTTTGTCTTTGTCCCTGGACGTCTTCCGGCGTTCGCTGTTGTTAACCACAATTGATAAACTTGGTTTCGTTGAGGTGGTGTCCACAGCAATGTCTTATTTAGCGCTGGTTGTCGATGATTCGCTCGTGATCCGCCACGTTCTGCGCCGCTTTCTGGAGCAGCGTGGATTCACGGTGGAGACGGTGAGCGATGGCGCGGAGGCGTTGAAACTTCTGGAAACTGTCCGCCCCCACCTCATTTTCACTGACCTGCAGATGCCCCGGCTCGATGGCCACCGTTTCATCAAAATTCTGAAAGACAATCCGAAGTTTTCCGAAATCCCGCTGGTGGTCCTTGCCGCCAAGCCGCTCCCCGGCGCAGACGCCGTAAGCGGCACGCAGTTCTTGATCGCCAAAGACATGAATATTGAAACGCAGCTCAAGCAGATTCTTGACGAGCTGCAGCCGCTTCTGCCGTCCGGTTCAACGCAAAGCTAGTGATGCTTCCGCAGAAAAGTCCGCTGAAGCAAACTCCTGCGCCAGCCATTTGGGATAGGCCGCCGCGGCAATCATGGCTGCATTGTCGGTTGAAAGCTTTCGCGACGGAAAGTACACCGGCAAGCCATCCCTGGCCGCTTCGCGGGTGAAAGTCTCACGCAGTTCGCTATTGGCGGCCACGCCGCCGGTCACGAACAGCGTGCGTGCCTCGCGTTCGCGCGCGGCCTGCAACGTCTTCTCCACCAGGTCTTCCACCACGGCACGCTGAAACGAGGCGACCAGGTCGAGCGTCTTCTTGTCGCACAGCGGCAGAACGTCGTTTGCGGTGGGCTTGGCAATCCCGGCCAGCGCCTGCTGCCGCGCCGCCACGGACTCCCGCATGCCTTCCAGTTCCACGTAGCGCAGCACGGCGGTCTTGATCCCGCTGAAGGAAAAATCGTGCGGAGTCTGCTCTGATTTCGGAGTGCCGCGGTTGGAGTGCTTGATCTGCGCCGGCCCAAACCTTACCGCGCGTGGATTGCCGTGCCGGGCCAGCGCGTCAATGACCGGCCCGCCGGGATATCCCAGACCCAGCAGCTTGGCCACTTTGTCATAGGCTTCGCCGGCGGCATCGTCGCGCGTGCGGCCGATGTTCGCGTACCTCCAGCCGCTCTGGCGTTGCTCCGAAAGAAACAGATGTGTGTGCCCTCCGGATACCACCAGCGCCAGCAGCGGAAATTGAAGTTCGAAATTCCCTTTTTGCTTTTCTTCCAGCAGCACCGCGTGGATGTGCCCTTCCAGATGATTCACCGTGATCAAGGGCTTATTCAGCGCGAAAGCCAGGGCTTTGGCGTAGCTGATGCCAACCAGCAACGCGCCGGCCAGGCCGGGCCCCTGCGTGACGGCGATGGCATTGATCGACTCATAGTTCTGCTGCGCTTCGTTAAGCGCCTGGCGCACTACCGGCACAATGGCGCGCAGGTGCTCGCGCGAGGCCAGCTCCGGCACCACGCCCCCGTAGGGCTGGTGCGTGGCGATCTGCGAGGAGACCACGTTCGAGAGCAGGCGCTCGCCGTCCCGCACCACCGCGGCCGCGGTCTCGTCACAGGAGGTCTCGATGCCAAGGATGTAGCTTTCAGACATACATCTAATATTATAAAAACTGTGTTCTCGCCGCAGAGAACGCGGAGATCGCAGAGAAAATAATTTCTTGTTCTCTGCGTGCTCTGCGGTCTCTGCGGTAAATCGAAAAACGAATGAATCTTTCGTCGGAAAAGGCCCAGGAAGCCACACGTATCGCGCGCACGCTGCGGTCGCAGGGGCACTCTGCCTACCTGGTGGGCGGGTGCGTGCGCGACCTGGTCCTGGGCCGCGAGCCCGCGGATTTTGATGTGGCCACCTCAGCCACGCCGCAGCAGGTGATGGAGATCTTCCCGCAGACATACGCCGTGGGCGCGCAGTTCGGCGTGGTGCTCGTCCCGGTCCGGCGTGACACTGATGGAGCTCGCGACAATTACTCCATTGAAGTAGCTACCTTCCGCAGTGACGGCGCCTACTCCGATGGCCGCCACCCGGATGAGGTCCGGTTTTCCAAAGACGCGCGGCTGGACGTGCAGCGCCGCGATTTCACGATCAACGGCCTGCTGCTCGACCCCGATACAGCCGAAGTCCTGGACTACGTTCACGGCAGAGAGGACTTGCAGCAGGGCGTGGTCCGCACCATCGGCGAGCCGCATCTGCGCTTTTCTGAAGACAAGCTGCGTATGCTGCGCGCCGTGCGCTTTGCTGCGCGCTTCGGCTACTCGATCGACGACAGGACGTTCGCTGCCATCGGCGAACTGGCCCCGCAAATTCACCAGGTCAGCCGCGAACGGGTGCGCGATGAGATCCTCAAGATGCTGACGGAAGGCCACGCGCGGCGCGCATTTGAGTTGCTGGACAAAACAGATCTGCTGGAGCAGGTGCTCCCCGAAGTGAAGAAGATGCAGGGCGTGGAGCAGCCGCCGCAATATCATCCGGAAGGCGACGTCTGGATACACACGCTCATGTTGCTGGAAGGTCTGCCCGCGGGCTGCTCAAAAACCTTGGCGCTGGGCGCGCTGCTGCACGATGTTGGCAAGCCGCCGACCTTTCGCATCGCCCCTGACCGCATCCGCTTTGACCAGCATGCTGAAGTCGGGACCAAAATGGCGGAGGAGATCTGCCGGCGCTTCCGCCTGTCGAATGAAGAGACCGAGCAGGTGCTCGCGCTGGTAGCCAACCATATGCGCTTTGCCGACGTGATGCGCATGAAAGAATCGACGCTCAAGCGCTTCTTCCGCCTGCCCAGATTTGAAGAACAGCTTGAGCTGCACCGGCTGGATTGCCAGAGCAGTCATCGCGACCTGAGTTTGTATGAATTCGCGAAGGAGAAATTTCATTCCTTGCGCCAGGAGCAGATCCGGCCCGTTCCGCTCATCACCGGTGACGACCTGATCGCCGCCGGGTATAAGCCAGGACCGATGTTCAAAAACTTACTTACCGCCGTCGAGGATGCACAGCTGGAAGGTGCCATCAGCACGAAAGAGGAAGCCATGGGGCTGGTCAAAAGCCTCGCGGCGCAGGCATCTTCCCGCTGACAAATCGCCGTCCCTGCCTGCCACGAATTCCTGTTCTTCCCTCCGGTTTCGCGTGTCTGAGCTAGCAGACACTTCAGAATGAAAGCAGGAGTGACAGGAGGGCGCCATGGCGCGAGTCCTTGAGTTCCATATCCCGGCCGATTTCCAAAACTTGCGAGCACACTGGACTCCGCCCGAGCAGCGGGGACGGGTCATAGAGATGAAATCGCCGGCGAACAATACTGGGAACAAGCAAAAACAGGCGTAGCTATTTTGCCGTAGTGTCCTCTGCTGGTGGTTTCCCCCGGTAGTTGAAGTATCCCCACACCTGCTCACTCATTCGGCCGATCGCGTCTTCCAGCTCCTGGTAATAGCCGCGATGATGCGCGGAGAAGAACACCACCACCACGCGTGCTGAGGGCGTGTTGATAAATCCAACGTCGTTGGCGATGTAAGGCGGGAAGTCGCCGGTCTTGTGCGGCGTGTTGGCGTCATCCATCATGAAGCGCGGAATGCGCGTCCGCATCTGCTGCTGGCCCATGATGCGCATCATCTCCCGGCACGATTTCTCGCTCGCTGCCTTGTTGGTGGCGATCATCTCCAGCAGACGGCCCATGTCGCGCGCGCTGGAGAGCCCGAACGGATGCTTGCCTTCAAAGTGGAAGCGCTCGACGTCGGTGTCAGTCAGCTTCTCCGGAAACCCCTTGGTGAAGAGCTCCTCCGGAGTGAATTTCGCGTAAGCCGGATCGCCGGCCTCAGCCAGCGCGCGAAACCAGTCAAAGCTGGTGCCGGTGGCGGTGATGGAATTCAAGCCCAGCTGCTTCATGGTTTCATTCACGTGCGCCGGGCCGCCGACGCGGGAGAACACCATGTCAGTGCCCGTGTTGTCGCTCTGGATGATCATCAGCTCGATTGCGTCGTGGACAGTCAAGCTGAGCCCGTCATTGAGCGTCCGCAGAACGCCGGTTCCGAAACGCTTGTCGGCGGTCTTCATGGTGAAGCGGTCGGCGGTGTTGATCTTTCCGGAATCCACCAGCCGGTAGGCATCGACCAGGAGCGGAATCTTGATCGCGCTCATGGTGTCCATCGCTTTATCGGCGTTGATATCGATCTCCTCGCCGGTGTCGAGCGACTTGATGTAGATGCCCCAATCCGCGCTCACTCCGGAGGAAATCTGTTCCAGCTTTTGCTTGAGGAGATCGATAGGGCGAAACGCAGGGGCGTTTTGAGCAAAACTGACGATGGAAACGAGCGGAACGGCAAGAAAGAGAAAGCGGAGGCGTCTCATAAGCAGACGCATTCTACTCCACGAGTTCGGGAAAGGCAGACTAAAGCGGCTCAGCAGCGGAGGTTCGTTCGCAAAGAAGCCCAAGGTCCCTCCCGCCTACTCGCGCGCTGGTGACTGCGCGCGCTCGCTTCACGGGCGTCGGGATGACGAACGGGAGTGGGAATGCTTTATCACTATCTAGAAGCCCTGGCCGCGGATGATGCTCATAGCGTCCGGCGACGCAGCGCCTTGCCCGCCGCCGGCAGATTTCTCTTCAACCTTGTCGCCTTCGCCGGGCGCGAGAAACAGGTTCTCTTCCAGGCCATGCTGGCGCGTATATAGCTCGTGATAGCGGCCCTGCATCGCTAAAAGCTCGGCGTGGCGCCCGCGCTCGACGATCTTGCCCGCCTCAACCACCAGGATCTGGTCGGCCTGCCGGATGGTGGAAAGACGGTGCGCGATCACGAACGTGGTCCGACCCTGCATCAGGTATTTGAGCCCCTGCTGGATGTAGGCCTCGGACTCGGAGTCCAGGCTCGATGTAGCTTCGTCGAGGATCAGGATTTTAGGATCGGCCAGCACCGCGCGGGCAATCGAGACGCGCTGGCGCTGTCCGCCGGAGAGTTTCACGCCACGCTCGCCGATGATGGTGTCGTACTTGTCTTTGAAGCGCTCGGCAAACTCGTCAACGTGGGCAATGCCGCAGGCTTCGAGAATCTGTTCTTCCGTCGCGTCGGGGCGCGAGAATGCGATGTTTTCACGGATGGAGCCATCAAACAGGAATGAGTCCTGCAAGACCACGCCCAGCGCAGGGCGGTAGGAATCCAGCCGCACTTTGCTCAAATCGATTCCATCGACGGTCACTCGGCCGAGGGTCGGCTTGTAAAACGCAGCCACCAGCCCAATCATCGTGGACTTCCCCGAGCCGGACGATCCCACCAGGGCCGTCACCGTTCCCGGCCGCGACTCAAAGCTCACGTCGTCCAGCACCGGCTTGCCGGCTTCATATTCGAAGTTGACGTGCTCAAAATTGATTTCGCCGCGAATTTGGCTCAAAACAAGCGTGCGCTGCGGATCGAAGTCTTCCCGGCTCTCTTCCAGCACCTCGCGCGTGCGGTCCAGGCCGGCGAGGGCTTCGGTGATCTGCGTTCCGATGCTGGCGATCTGCGCCACCGGCGCCACCAGAAAGCCCATGAACATGGTGTAGCTGAAAAGCTGGCCGACGGTCATGTGGTAGGCAAAAATCTGGCGCGCGCCCATATACATGATGATGGCGCCGACCACCCCGAGCATCACGCTCGAAATCAGGCCCATCATCGACATGGCGGTGAGCGTCTTGAGCACGTTGTCCAGCAGGCGCTGCACGCCCTTGCTGAAGACGCCGGCCTCGCGCTCTTCCGCGTGGTAGCCTTTCACCACGCGCACGCCGCCCAGCGACTCGGTCAGCCGCCCGGTGACCTCGGCGTTGATCTTGGAGCGCTCGCGGAAGATCGGCCGGATGGTCTTGAAAGTCCTTCCCAGCGCGACCATCAGCAGGACGAGAAAGCCCAGCGCAATCCCGGTCATCTGCGCATTGAACTTCAGCAGCACGATGAGCGCCAGCACCGCGGTGAGCACGCCGCCGCAGAATTCAACCAGCCCGGTGCCGATCAGGTTGCGCACGCCCTCAACGTCGCTCATAATCCGCGAAACCAGCCCGCCGGTCTTGTTAGCGTCGTAGTAGTTGAGTGGCAGGCGGCCGACGTGGATCTGCACGCGGCGGCGCAACTCCGCGATGGCCCGCTGCGCTTCTTTCGAGAGCAACTGCGTCAACGAGAAAGAGGTCAGGCCCTGGATGAAAGTCGCGGCAAGCACGGCGCCCACCAGAGGCAGCAGGCGGTCCGGGCGGTGCGGAGCGATCACGTCGTCAATCAGGAACTTGGTCGAGGCCGGCAGCACCAGGCCGCAGACTCGTCCAATGAGCAGCAGCAAAAAGCCCAGCGCCAGCAATCTGCGGCGCGGCCGGACCAGTTCCTTGATCATCGGCCAGACGGATTTCAGCTGTTGCGCGGTTTTCTTCTTCTTTTTCGGATCGACTTCAGGGGCCACAGACGCTCCAGGCAGAGATTGTTCCTAGTAGATTACATTTTGTCCCGTTCCGATGCGGATTTTGTTTGTGGCGTAATCGTATCCGCTAGGGCTTTTTGGGTTTCTTTGTTATTGTGAACGGCGATTTGACTTGAGCGCGGTCTAGTAGGAGCATTAGCCCAAACAGGAGGGAAGGTCATGGGAAAGAAGCTTTTGGCAGCAGTATTGGGAGGGATTGCGTTCTTCTTATGGTCATTCGTGGCCCACATGCTGACGGGACTCGCAGCGACGGGCGTGCAAGAATTGCCGAACGAACAGGCCGTAGTGGCGGCCGCTAAAGCCAACATACCGTCATCCGGGCTTTACTTGTTCCCGGGACCCGGGCTGCCATCCAGCGCCAGCAATTCGGAAAGGATGAAGGCGATGGGCAGTGAGGCTGTCCAAGCTAAGATCAAAGCAGGCCCGACGGGACTCTTGGTTTTCCATGCCGGTCCGGGCGAAGGGATCACTCCCAAGCGGCTGATCATCGAACTCGTTACCAACATCATTCAGGTTTTGCTGGCGATCCTGCTGCTGGGGCAAACTAGGATCGTCAACTTCGTGGGACGCTGGCGCTTCATCACAATTGCCGGCTTCCTTGCCGCGATCAGCACCAACATCTCTTACTGGAACTGGTTTGGTTTCCCGGGGAACTACACGATGGCTACCATCGCAACCATTGCGGTGGGGTTTGTCTTTGCGGGGCTGGTGGTGGCGGCGATCGTCAAGCCGGTGCAGGAAGCACTGTCGCATTCGGCGTAAAATACCGCTGATCACCGTGGGGGCCCGCCATGCCCATGCAGTACGAATACACCGCGATTCCACCTGAGCAGGTGCCGCGAGCGGCCAATCCGCTTTTCCAGCACCTGCTCGATACCTACGCGAGCGAAACCAGCAAAGTCGTCAGCCTGTGGCGGCAGTTCGGCCCTGCCGACATGGCGTTCAAGCCCGTCGACCGCTCCACTTCGGTGCTCGACATCATGAAGCACCAGCTGCTCTCTGAGCGGCGCTTCTTCGCCGAGTTCATTGCCCTGGGCGGCGAGCCCGAAGCCGCTGCGCTGATGCCGCAGGAGCTCTCGCCCGCGGCCTTCTGCCGGCGCATGGAAGAACTGTGCCGGCCGCGCCTGGAGCGCATGGCCGGCCGCGAGCAGGCATGGTGGCTGGAAGTTGTTCCCTTCTTTGACGTCGAGCGCCAGCGCATCTGGATTTTCTGGCGGCGGGTGCTGCACACGGCGCACCATCGCACGCAGCTCAGTGTTTATTTGCGATTGCTGGGCAAGCCGGTGCCCTCAAGCTATGGCCCGACGGCGGATGTGACCTGGAAGGGCGCCGATCCCACGCGCAGCGTGGAAGCGGCGGGAAGAAAGTAGCGCCAGCGATTCGCTCGTGAATCGCGGCTGGAAAGACGCTATCGCGCCATCGCGTGATCGCCCAGCAGCATGAAGAGCGACGCGATAAATATGATGGCAAAAATCACGGCCCCAAAACCCGGCTTGTTTACCAACTGCTCCATAAAGCCCTCAGTACATTAGACGCAAGATCCAGGGAAAACCCTGCCCTGTCAGCCGATGTAGCGCATTTATTGGATTGCGCCGGAGATCAGGTGGTTGCAGGGGATTCAAGTCCTGCGATAGCGGTTGAACTGGTGGTCGCCCACACGGCGGCAGCTCATCCAGCGGTACCAGGGCGCATTCTCTTTGCTGAAGCCCGGAAACATGAAGGTGGTCGGACGTAAATTCATCATGCCGCCGGCTTTGGCAGTAGGCAGAACCTCCTGCTCCGGCGCCATCAGGCCCACTTCGACCGGAGAAACGGTGACAAACTTCTCATCGATGAGCCCGGCACGGGCCATGCTGCCATAGAGTGTAGGCCCGCCCTCGCACAGCAGGTAGCGAATGCCCATTTCGGCGCGCAGTATCTGCATGGCTTTCGGCAGGTCAATCGTCTTGTCGTCGCCGGAGACGATGACCGGCGTGCGCGGGTCTCTCGCCTTGAGGCGCGCAGCGCCGGCGGCCGTGGTGAGAACAAAGGCCTGCATGGCATCGCCATCGAAAACGCGGTAGCCGCGCGGATCGATGACGGCCGAAGCAGTCACGAAGATCACCTTCTCGGCCGCGCGGCCGAGCTTCGTTCGCAGATCGCGTAGCGCCTCTTCTTCAATCCGATAGACCGGTCCGCGGCCGCCGTTGAGCTGAGGAGCGCTCAGCGTCTCTTCCATCAGCGTGTTCACGCCCATCAGGATTGCGTCGGCATGGGCGCGCAGCAGGTCCATCAGCCAGCGGTCTTCGTCCGATTGCGAAATATCAGAGCCGGCGGCGTGCTTGCCTTTGAACGAAGCTACGCCGTCAATGGATTGCACGAAGTTGGCGTAAGTCCAGGGGCGGTCCGCGTGCGGAGCGGGAAAGCCCAGGTTGCCGTAGGGCGCGTAAGCCGGATGATCGAGGGCTGAGGGTTCCGAGTCGTCGAAGAGGATCTGGAAGTCACGCATGGTTTTCTGAAATCCCTCACCCGCGTCCTTTGCGGGT
>DASTJB010000180.1:0-6109 GCA_035717005.1 Candidatus Angelobacter sp. | reverse complement strand
AGAGAGCGTTTTCGCACGCACCACCGGAAATCTAGGGGTATAAGTGCCTCAATCCAACTCCCTCAACCCTTCCTTATTCACATACACCGCCATGCTTCCTCCTATGGCGAGCGAGCACATGCCGGCGATGGCGTGAGGAGCGTCAATGCTGTGGGCAACGGAGCCGGCCACTAGGCAGCCGATCGGCGGAAGACCAAGGAACATGATCCAAGCCATCATTGCGACGCGGGCTTGCGCTTCTGAATCCGGCTTGAGTCTTTGAGTTCATTGCTGGGATGCACGATGACCTCTTCCCCTTCACGCAGTCCATCCAGGACTTCGGCTTCCAGATCACTACGATGGCCGATGCTAACTGTGCGACGATTCGCGCGGCCTTGGGCGGCGATGAAGACGTTCCAATCGTCGCCACGGCGAAACAGGGCGCTGAGCGGTACCTTGAGGACGCTTGGGCTCTGCCATGTAATAACGCGGACTTCAACGCGATAGGCATCGCCCAGTTGTTCAGGAGCGGAGAGGAAATCCAGCACCACGTTGACCCGTTGCTCTTCGACTCCAAGAGCAGAGATCTTGGTAAACGCCGAAGGCTCTACCAGACGAACCCGGGCAGGGACAGGATTGCTGCCGCCCCATTCTTCAATCAAGGCAGGCATTCCTGAGCTGATCTTGACCGCGTCGGTGGTCAGATAATCAGCAATGATTTCGAGCCGGGGCGTGTATCCAATAGAAACCACCGGCGCGCCGGGCGCAACCACGCGTTCGCTTTGTTCAATCAGGCGGAGCACGCGTCCGGGCACTGGCGAACGAAGATAAACCGGCTTGATCCCGGCTGGGTCTTGTGCCACTGCCAGCAAGGCTGCCCTGGCTTCCTCCACCTGAGACTCGGCTGCCTTCGACTTGAAGAGCGCGGCATCAAGCTCCTTATTGGCAGTTTTGTCGGTGGTTTGCGCTTTTTCCATGGCCTCACGCGCGATCACTCCCTCGGCTGCGAGTTTGGTGGCCCTTTCCAAATCTGATTTGGCTTGCGAGCTGTCCGCCTCAGCGCGTTGCACTCTGGCCGTCGCTTCACGTTCGAGTTCTTGCGCCGTCCGCAGCCGTGCTTCCAGAGCCGCGCGCTGCTGCGGCTCCAGGGGGACAGGGTCAATAGTCGCTACGATCTCGCCGGCTTTCACCGGATCGCCGGCATGGATTTCTATTCTTTTCAATCTGCCGGCAACGGGCGAGGCAAGCACAAAGCTATCATGCATGCGGGTCTTGCCTTCCTGCTCCAGTGTTTCCTGCAGAGGGCCGCGCCGGACGGCGGCAACATCCACATCCAGTGATGAAGGCCTGAAGGCCAGCGCCAGGAGCACAGCGGTTCCGGCCATTGCAGCCACCAGGACGAGCTTGCGCATGTTTTTCTTCATGAGACGGCTACTCTCTCGATTTCAGGACCGCGACCAGATCCAAACGGTCCAATTTCCTCCGCACCAGTAGCGCCGAGAAAAAAGCGGATAAGACAACAATGATGAACGACCAGGCATACGTGGTCGCTTTGATCCACAGCGGCAGGCGGTACAGTTCCGTTTGCAGGTTCCGTGCCAGCAGCGCGCAGGCGGCGTACCCAAGCAGAAATCCGAACGGGATAGCCATAAGCGTCAATGCGGCTTGTTCGCCCAACAGGAGAACAGAAATTTCACGCCGCGTAAAACCGAGAATCCGCAGGCTGGCAAGTTCATTGGCCCGCTCAGAAAGAGCAATGCGAGCTCCGTTATAGATCATTCCGATTGCGATGATTGAAGCAAAAATAATCAACGTAGTCAGGGAGAGTGCCAGGCTGCGGTTGATGGTTTCATTAAAACTATCGAGCGCGGCCTGCCGGATTGCCACAGCACCCACGCCCGGCGTGCGCTTCAACAGCGTGTAGAGTTCGGATTCTCTCTTGCCGTCAACCTGGAGAAATGATCCGGAAATCGTGCTGCCTTCCTGCATGAGCTGGTTGAGCGCATCGCGTTGCATGTAAGCGGAGAGTCCCAGCATCTCATCGGCAAGGCCGGAGACCACCAACTGCCGAACAGGACGCTTTCCTTCCAGTACCTCCACGGTAATTACCTGGCCGGGTTTCACTCCCAGAAGACCGGCAAGCTTTGAGGTGAGCAGGATTCCTTTTTCCGGTACGGGAACATCGTTCAGCTTTAGGTCGAGCACGCGGCGCAGTTCATGTTCTTTTTCCAGACCCAGGATGAGCGTACGGTGCGTGTGATGCTCAAAACGCAAACGCGCTGCAACCGCGCGGAAGGGCTCAGAAACCATCACGCCGGGGAGACGCGCCAGATCGAATTGAACGCTGCTGCCACGAGGTTCGTTCAAGATGACCATTACATCTTCGCGCTGCACGCTGCGGAACTGGATCTCAATCATGCGGCTCATGGAATCAAACAAGCCAAAGTCGATGACCAGGATCGCCACCGAGCAGCAGATGGCAAAAACGGAGAGCATGGCCCTTACCGGCCTGCGCTCCAGGTTACGGATGATCATGCGCACCGCCGGAGAGAGTCCCCGGAAGACGCGGAGCTTTTCCAGCAAGCCCAGACGATAACGCGCCGGCGGCTCAGGACGCATGGCTTCTGCGGGCGGCAGCGATACGGCCATACGCACGGAATCGATAGCGCCCAGGGCTGCGCCCGCAAGCGTGATGAGCGCGGCCTGAATCATGATGACGGGGCCGATCCTGAACTGAAGGACGGGAAAGCGATAGAAGTCGGCATAGATTGCCGTCAACTTGGCGCCAAAGTACCAGCCCACGCCGGTCCCAAGCGCGATCCCGCCTAAAACAGAAATAAACGCCAGCTCAAGATAGTGAAGGCCGACTTCCAGATTGGAATAGCCAAATGCCTTGATAATGGCAACCTGCATTCGCTGCGTTTTTACCAGACGCGAAAGCACAATGTGAACCAGCAGGGCGGCGACGCCAAGGAAGATTGCCGGGATAATATTTGAGCTGACGCGGTTCTGGGCGATCTCATCGGAAATAAAGCTGTGCGAAAGTTGGTCTTCACGAGAGTAAGCTCCCAGGCCGCCGTACGTATCCAGCAACTGATCAACGCGGCCAATCACATCGTCCAGGTTGGCGCCCGGAGCCGTAGCCAGAGCCACGTCGTTGAATGCGCCATCCATGTTGAAGGCGTAGCCCAGAACCTCATGGTCCATCCACAAGACGCCAAAGCGGCGATTGTCTGGGAAAACAGAACCCCCTCCGCGAATTTCATAAATGTATTCCGGCGAGATGGCGATGCCGACAATCCTGAGCCTCTTCCAGCGGCCATTCATCACCGCCTGCACTGAGCTGCCGACATCCAGCTTATTGGCGACAACAAAAGCTTCGCTGGCAATGACCTCATCATCGTTCCCCGGCTCGATGTATCGTCCACGAGGCAAGTAGAGATCATTCAGCATGGGAGCGCGGCGGCTGGGGATCGAAACCAGCCGGCCAACCGCGGGCTCGGCAAGCCCGGGCACGTCGAGGATCACATCCATGACAACGCGCGTCTGCACGGCGGCGACGCCGGGGATATTTTCCAGCCGCACGGCCAGCGAGTCAGGCGCGCGCTTGAGCTGGGCAAAAACGTCAGCGAAACGATATTCGCGGTAGTAACTCTGTTGCGTGCTGAGCAACGAAATGTAAACGCTACGCATGGAGACGTAAGAGGCCACGCCGCATGCCACAACCAGAGCAACGGCTATCACCTGCCCACGCAGGTGAAGCAGGTCGCGAAAGAGTTTGCGGTGTAACGTTCCCATTCCGCTCACCATTCCAGTTGTGACGGCGCAACTTTTGTCGCGTTGCGGTGGATTTCCACGATCTCACCGCTGCGCATGCGAACAATGCGGTCCGCCATTCCCGCGATGGATGCATTGTGGGTAATTACCGCGACCGTTGTACCCATTTCCTGGTTGACGTGTTCCAGCACCTCCAGAACCAGCTTGCCGGTAGAAAAATCCAGCGCGCCGGTGGGCTCATCGCACAGCAGCACGTCAGGGCTCTTGGCGATGGCCCGGGCAATAGCTACCCGCTGCTGCTCGCCTCCGGAAAGCTGCGCGGGAAAATGATGCATACGATCACTCAACCCAACCATGCGCAGCGCTTCTTCCGCCGGCATGGGCCGCTCCGCGATCTCCGTGACCAGAGTCACGTTTTCCAGCGCGGTCAGGCTGGGGATGAGGTTGTAAAACTGAAAGACAAAGCCGACATGCTCGCGGCGAAAGCGGGTCAGTGCCTTGTCGTCACCGACGGTGAGATTGTGGTCGCGAAAAAATACTTCGCCGCTGGTGGGTGTGTCCAGGGCCCCCATGATGTTCAGCAGAGTGGATTTGCCGCTTCCTGAGGGCCCGAGAAAAACCACGAACTCACCGGCATAGAGATCAAGTTCAATGGAACGCAGCGCATGCACCTGGACCTCACCCATCTGGTAAATCTTTGAGACCGAGTGCATGTGGAATTCAGCTTCGCCCGTGGTCCGCGTTGACCGCTGCGCCACAACCTCCGCATTGGCGGACGATGGCCCTGGGCCGTGAATGCGAGAAGAAAGCTTCATCCTTTGGTTTCGGCCTCATGAGGAAACATAGCCTCTGGGTAAGGGAGGAGGCTGTGATAGTTATCACAGAAGATCAGGAGCAATCTTCAAGAAAGACTTTGCTACGCTCGGGATGTTTCAATTAATCCAACTCCCGCAACCCTTCTCTTCTCAAGTACACGCCCAGGCTTGCCAGCAGCGCCAGGGCTGACATGCCGGCGATGGCGTGCGGAGCGCCGATGCCGTGAGCGACGGAACCGGCGACGAGGCAGCCGATCGGGGGCAAGCCAAGAAACGCGGTGGAATAGATGCTCATCACGCGTCCGCGCATGTGGTCTTCAGCAAGGTGTTGCAGCAGGGAATTAATGGTGGCCACGGAGATGATCATGCAATAGCCGGCCACGGCGAGCAGCAATCCGGAAAGATAGAAGTTGCGCGAGAAGGTGAAGGCGATGATGGCGGTATAGAACCCGACGGAAGCGCGGACGACGAAGAGACCTCGACGGCGAAGATGCATGAGCCACGCGATGGTGATAGCGCCGAGAAACGCGCCCGCGCCGGAGCAGGCCATCAGGATGCCGAGGCCGGGCTCGCCGGTGCCAAGGACGTCTCGGGCGAAGTAAGGAACAAAGGTGAGATAAGGAATGGCCAGCAGGCTGCCGATGGCGACCAGCAGCACCAGCGACGACATGGCCGAATGGCGGAAGACGTAAGTAAAACCCTGTTTCAACTTTTCCCAGAGATGGCCTTCTGGCGGAGCGGCAGGCTCTGTATAGCGGATGCGAGTGAGCGCGATGAGCACGGCGAGGAAGCTGAGTCCATTGAGAAAGAAATTTCCGGCCACGCCGAGAAGAGCCATCGCAAATCCGCCCAGCGTTGGTCCCAGCACGCGAGACATATTGAACTGCGCGGAGTTGAGCGCGATAGCGTTCGTGAGATCTTCACGCGGGACGAGTTGCGGCACCAGCGCCTGGTAGGTGGGCGTATTGAGCGACATGGCGATGCCGGTTCCGAGCGCGAGAAAAACAATCTCATGCACGTTGATGACTTTGAACCAGGCCAGTGCGGCCATGATGAAAGCGAAGACCATCATGGCGGACTGCGTGACCATGAGCATTTTGCGCTTGTTGACATGGTCCGCTATGACGCCGCCGATAAGCGCAAAGAGCAGAATTGGAATGGACGCGGCAAAGCCGACGACGCCAAGCCAGAAAGCCGAGTTGGTAAGCTGAAGCACAAGCCAGCCCTGGGCGATATTCTGCATCCAGGTGCCGATGTTGGAGAGGAAGTTGCCTGTCCAGAAGAGCCGGAAGTCGCGGTGACGCAGGGCACGGGCAAGGCGCGGAATTTCAATGACCGTGGTTTCAGCCGCGTCAGTAACTGCGCCGTGCGCAAGGCCATCGACGGCATCGGCGCGCGGGAGCGCTGGCTGTTCGGTAGTTGGTTCGCTGGCGGCCAGTTCATCGACCTTTAGTGGGCCGACGACTTCAGTGAGCTTTGCATTGCCTATCGTTGATTGGCTGAGCGCTGATCCTGAGAGCGGAGATTCGCCGGACGTT
>DASTJB010000179.1:0-24205 GCA_035717005.1 Candidatus Angelobacter sp. | reverse complement strand
CCGCGTATATAGGCGGGTTGCACTTCTGGTGGCCCAAAATGACCGGGAGAATGTATCCGGAAGCCCCGGCCAAACTGGCGGCGCTGATTACCTTCATCGGCTTCAACCTCACGTTCTTCCCGCAATTCATCCTGGGCTATATGGGAATGCCGCGCCGCTACTGGGCATACCCGCCGGAGTTCCAGGTGCTGAACGTGCTTTCGAGCGCGGGCGCGTCGGTTCTGGCCGTCGGATTCATATTGCCGCTGCTCTACTTCCTGTGGTCGTTGAAGTACGGCGAGATCGCCGGCGACAATCCGTGGAAAGCCACCGGCCTGGAGTGGGAAACCACTTCGCCGCCGCCTACGCACAACTTCCATGAGATTCCGATCGTGACCAAGGAACCTTACGCCTACGGAGAAGAGGAGGAGGTCCCCGTTGTCCACTAGCCAGACAACCACCACCGAACATCATCCGGCGCTGGCGCACCAGTTTGATTCGATGGAGCAGCAGCAGGACGCCTCTACGTTCGGCATGTGGGTCTTCCTGCTCACGGAAATCATGATGTTCGGCGGCCTCTTCACCGCCTACCTGATCTACCGCATCAAATACTACCCGGCGTTCGTCGCCGGCAGCACCAGCATCAGCGTGAGCTGGGGATTCGCCAACACGCTGGTGCTGATCGGCTCCAGCTTCACCATGGCGATGGCCGTGTGGTCGGCGCAAACCGGCAGGCGCAAGGGCCAGATCTGGTTCCTGATCGGTACCATGATCCTGGGCGCGGCCTTCCTGGGCGTAAAAGCCAAAGAGTATTACGACAAATGGGACGAGTGCCACATTCCCGGCCACATCATCGGAAAGGGCTTTAATACCTGGGGCGGTTGCAGCGCGAAAGATCCGAAATTAGGCAACATCGCGCAGGAGGTCATCGAACGGGCGGAGAAAGACCATGAAGAGATGGCGCCGGTGGCGGCCCAGCAGACGGCGCAGCAGACGGAGATCTTCTTCTCCTTCTATTTCGCCATGACCGGCCTGCACGCCTTTCACATGATCATCGGGCTGGGGCTGCTCACATGGCTGCTCTTGCGCGCACGACGAGGCGAGTTCAGCTCTGCCTACTACACGCCCGTCGAACTGGGCGGGCTCTACTGGCACTTTGTCGATATTGTGTGGATTTTCCTGTTCCCGCTGCTCTACCTGATCAGCCGGCACGCGCACGGGATATGAGGACTTCAGCCGATTCACGCGCAACAGAGCGCGCGCGAATGGGGGACTTGAGAAGAGAACATGGCAGAACATTCTGAACAAGAGCACAAGCATCCCACGCCCGGACTTTACCTGGTCATCCTGACCGCGCTGGTCATTGGCACGTGCGCTACCTGGGCCATCGCCTTCGTCGATCTCGGGATCTTCAATCCTGTGGTGGCGCTCACCATCGCCGTGACCAAGGCCACGCTGGTGATCCTTTTCTTCATGCACGTTTTCTATAGCAGCAAACTCACCAAGGTTACGATCGCGGCGGGATTTTTCTGGCTGATGATCATGATCACCATGAGCCTGAGCGACTACCTGACAAGAACGTTCCTGCCGCAATAAAAGAGCTGAACCACAAAGGACACAAAGGAACACGAAGAGGCGCAGACTGAAACAGCCGACTCTCGGTGTACCTACGTGTCCTTTGTGGTTAGCTTTCTTCAACTGCGGCGGCAAGGCGGAGAACCGTGCTCTCATCAAAGTGCCTGCCCAGCACCTGTAGCCCAATCGGCAGGCCGGATGAGCTCCGGCCGCACGGGACGCTGATTCCGGGGACGCCGGCCAGGTCGGCGGTGACCGTATAGATGTCCGCCAGGTACATGGCCAGGGGATCGTCGGCCTTTTCGCCCAGCTTGAATGCCGGCGTGGGCGCCGTGGGGGTCACGATGGCATCGACTTTCTGGAACGCCTGCTCAAAATCGCGCGTCAGCAATGTGCGGACGCGCTGGGCTTTAAGGTAGTAGGCATCGTAGTAGCCTGAGCTGAGCGCGTAAGTGCCGAGCATGATGCGGCGCTTCACTTCGGCGCCAAAGCCTTCGTCGCGGCTGCGGCGGTACATCTCGGAGAGAGTGCGTGCATCTTTTGCGCGATAACCGTAGCGTACGCCATCAAAGCGCGCCAGGTTGGCTGAGGCCTCTGCCGTGGCGATCACGTAGTATGTGGGGATGGCGTATTTGGTGTGCGGCAAAGACATCTGCACAATCTCGCAGCCCGCCTCGTGCAATTTTGCGATGCCCGATTCAACAGCGCCGCGGACTTCCGCATCCAAGCCATCGCCAAAATACTCCTGTGGTACGCCGATCTTCATTCCGCCGACCGGCTTGGTCAACTCGGCTTCGTAATCGGGCACGGGAACATCGGCGGAAGTTGAATCCAAAGGATCGCGGCCGGCTATCACGCTCAGCATGGTAGCCGCGTCTTTTACCGTCCTGGTCAGCGGGCCAATGTGGTCAAGCGACGAGGCGAACGCGATCAAGCCATAACGCGAGACGCGGCCGTAGGTCGGCATGAGTCCAACCACGCCGCAAAAAGAAGCCGGCTGACGAATTGAGCCACCGGTGTCAGAGCCTAGAGTCGCCACCGCCATACCGGCGGCCACCGCTGCGGCTGAGCCGCCGCTGGAGCCGCCGGGAACGCGCGATTTGTCGCGCGGATTGCGCACTGGGCCGTAAGCGGAGTTTTCGTTCGACGAGCCCATGGCGAACTCATCGCAGTTCATCTTGCCCAAAAGAATCGCGCCCGCCGCTTCCAGGCGCATCACGGCTGTGCAGTCGTAAGGCGGAATAAAATTTTCCAGGATCTTTGACCCTGCGGTGGTGCGCACGCCTTTGGTGACCATGACGTCTTTGATTCCGACGGGCACGCCGGCCAGCGGCGGCAGCCCTTCACCCGCGGCCGCCATGCGATCGATACGCTCAGCCTGCTGCCGGGCGCGGTCTTCACAGAGAGTCAAATACGCGTGGATTTCGTGATCGTCCGATTTGATCTTCTTATAGAACTCCTCCACAAGACTCAAGGCGGTGAATTGCCTCGCCGCGATCGCGGTGCGGACCGAGTCGATAGTGAGAGGATTGAGTTCCATCAGCCTTCCAGCCGAATCCAGGTTGCGCGCGCGACGGCTCGCGGCTCGCCATTCTGATAGAGGCAAGCCGCGCTGAAGTGCTTGCGGCCTTCGGCGGCGAGCGGCCAGCTCAGCAGGACGCAAGTCTCGCCGACACGAACAGGCTGGAGCTGTTTTACGGCGAGACGCCCTGTTACCAGCGTGCCCACCAGCGGAAACCCGGCGGCAAATCCAGTGGGGCAATCCATGGCCGCCCACAAGAATTCGGCCTTGAGCCGGCCTGCAGCGTCGCCGAATTCAGCCGCAGGCAGCCACGCGGCGGCATGAAAGCCGTTCAGCGGAGCCGGAAAGATCCGCAATCCGTCGGCTGCTTTTCGTTTGGGACCACAAACGAAACAGGTCGGAAATGGATGCCTGGGATCGAGCGCGGGCGACTTTGAGCTTGCTTCGGTAGCGGCCTTCAGGCTCACTGGAGGAGGCGGTGTCACGTCGATGTTTGCGGCATTTGCCTCAATAATGATCTTTCCTCCGCTGCGCAAGACAGTGACAGCGCCTGCAGGCAACGTTCCGATCTCAAGACGTGTTTCCAGGGGAACGGGGTTGCGCAGCGTGCATTCGACCAGTCCGCTCAACTGCTTCGCCACCATGCCGCAGGTGTAGCCGCCGTTGCCGGATGTGGGTGGGCCGCAAAACCGCATCGGGACGCTGAAAGATTCCATCCTACTTCTCAATTACCTTCGGGACTTTGAAGAACTCGCCGTCGGTTACGGGAGCGTTATGGAGCGCTTCCTGGCGGGGCAGGCAGGCAGCCAGCACATCTTCGCGCCAGGCATAGATGAATTTCTGGCCGGCGGACTTCTCCACGCCCCCAACCTCTGAGATCTGCGCCATCGGCGGGACGTCGGTTGTATCCAGCTCATTAAGATGGTCGATATAGTCGAGAATGGAGTTCAGGTCCTTGAGCATGCGCTCGCGCTCCTGGTCGGTAAGCTCCAGGTTGGCCAGCTCGGCCACGTAGGCGACGTCTTTTTCGGTGACTTTCATTGGGAGCATTCAGCCCTTCTTCATTTTCCTCGAGGGAAAGCGTCTCTTGATTGTCGGAGTAGAGCCTTTGGTCGAAGCGGAGCGCACGGGTTTGGCTGATTGCTGAGTGCTGACTGCTGAGTGCTTCAGTTTAAACTCAACACTCCGCACCACTGGTCCCAGCAGGCCTTCAAACTCGCGCAGATATCGCGTTACAAATGTTTGCAACTGGCTCCGCCACGTCGCATCGGGTACCTCCACGGTCAGCTTCCCTTCGCTGAACGCCAGCGCGTGCGATCGTGCGGCGACTTCCTTCCCGCAGACCAGCGGCCAGGCGAGAGGCACGGCTTCTTCCACGGGCTGACGGCGCAGAAGGTCGCCCATGATCTGGCGCAGCCCGGTGCGCGCGTGTTCCATGATTGACTCCGATGAACCTTGATTTTAGCACTCAAAAAAATCAAACGCGGAGAGAGATCCGGCGAATGAGTCCGAACAAAGTTGCACTCCGCGCCCAAAAAACTGAAGCCGCCTTGAAGGGCGGCTTCAGCTCTCAGCTCAGTTCGTTCAGTTGATCTGGAGATTCACCGTGGTTGAGTGCGTGGTTGTCCCGCTCGTGCCGGTGATGGTGAGAGTAACCGGGTTCTTCGGGGCGTTACTGGCGGCGGTAATCGTCAGGGTTGAGGTCCCTGAGGTGGCTATCGACGCCGGGTTGAACGTGGCTGTGACCCGATTAGGCACGCCGCTCACAGTCAGGTTCACAGTTCCTGTAAACCCGTTCAGAGCGCCGATGGTCACGGTGTAACTGCCGCTGGTGCCGCGCTTGACCGTGAGGCTCGCCGGCGACGCGGAAATGGTGAAGTCGGGCGCCGGAGGCGGTGCAGTGACGACCAGGGTTACCGTGGTTGAGTGTGAGAGCGTACCGGATGTTCCCGTTATTGTCAGCGTGTAAGTGCCGGCCGCGGTTGCCGCAGTGGTGCTCACAGTGAGAGTGGAGTTGCCGGAACCTCCGGTAATCGACGCCGGAGCAAAGCTGGCGCTGGCGCCTGCCGGAAGCCCGCTCGCGCTCAGGCTGACTGTGCCGGTAAAGCCGCCGCTCGGAGTAATGGTCGTAGTGTATGTGGTCGCGTTGCCCGCCTGGACGGTTTGCGACGCGGGAGTGGCACTGACAGCGAAGTCACCTACAACCGGCGCGCTCACTACCAGAGAAACTGAAGCAGTGTGCGTGAGGGTTCCGTCACTGCCGGTGATCGTCAGCGGATAAGTGCCGGCGGCCACAGCAGTTGTCGTCGTGATCGCGAGAGTAGAGCTGCCGGATGCAGTTACGCTCGTTGGGGTAAACGTGCCGGTCGCCCCAGCGGGCAATCCGGAGACGCTGAAGGTAACCGTACCGCTATATCCCCCCGACGGAGTCACGGTTGCGGTATAGCTGGTGCTGTTGCCGGCAACAACCGATTGCGACGCCGGCGTTGCCGTGAGCGCAAAGTCCGGCGCCAGCGTGCAGCCCGCGAACTTGAAGTTCGCAATGCGCGTGCTCCAGTTGAATGTTCCGCTCGTCTTCAGATATTCCGTGGTGTACCAGAAGGTGCAGTCGTCGACGGGATCGACGCTGATGGAGGAATAGTCCCCCCAGCGGTTTAAGTTGGCCAACTGCGAGCCGGTGCCGTCCTGGATGGTCAGTTCGGTGCCCAGCGTCCCCAGAGGATCAGCGGGCGCGCGACCGGTAAAGCGAATGCCGGGGTTGATGGCCGTTGAAGAGACGCTGTAACCGACAGCGATGTTGCCAACGTGGTCCATGGCAGCGCTGCCCATCCAGCGGAAGGTGGCGTCAGGAGCGAAAGTGCCCTGCTGGAAAACTGTGGGAGCCGTTGCTGGACTGCGGATTTCATACCAGCGAACGCCTACACTGGTTCCCACGGTCACGGAGTGGTTCACCACCAGCGCTTCATGGTCGCCGAAGTTGCGATAAGCCAGCCGGTACATCAGGCGGTCGGCAAGTGAGTCGAGCTTCTGGTTGGTGCCGAGCTGTGGAACGCACGTTCCACCATTGCAGGCGGCGGCAAATGCCGCGACCGGAATGTTCGTCGGGCCGGCGATAGTGCCAGTGCCATTGGTGAAATTCAGGCCTGAGACCTTCCACAGGTTCAGCGAGTTCGTGCCGAAGTTGAGGAAGTATTCCGGTGAGCCCGCGGGCGGTGGAGTAGTGCCGTCAACGTCGGCGGGGAGCACGCCGCCGAAAGCATTCGAAAGCTGGAAGCAGACCTGTGTGGCCGGCTGTCCGGCAAGCATTGAGGAGCGGTCCATGGCGCAGAGCTTGGAACCGGCAAACGTCTGGCCGTTATTGAAGATGTTGTAGGTAACGTAATACGCCGCAGGACCAACGCCGAGCTTGGGATAGTCGTTGAACTGCACGTTTCCGTAATTGAAGGCGTAAACGTTATAAGCGCCCGTAGCGTCAGAGGTCTGGGAAACAGCTACGCACTGCCAGAAGCCCACTGAAGCGCCGTTGGTGACGGAGAACTGGGTCAGCACCCAGCGGTTGGCCAGCTTGTCATATTGCGCAATGGGATCGCCGTCATTGTTTACAGCGCAGGGATGGGTTGCGCCCAGAGCCTGAAAAAGCGTATTGCCCGCGGTGGGACCGGCCAGCAGTACGCCCGCCTTGGAGAACACGGCGAATGACTCATTGACCCACTGCACGTACTGCGTGGCGCCAACCGCGCCGTTGGTATCGGGCGGCGCCGCATTGGGCGAGAAACCAAAAGCGCCCTGGCCTACGCCGTCAAAACTGGTGACGTTGCCGACTGTTGGCGCCGTAACCGCTGCGGTCTGCAGGGCCGTATCCGGCGCGCCAGTTGACGCGGCCGGAACGAGCAGACGAATGGGTTTGTCGCGATGTCCTTCTTTTTCGGGAAGGATGGGCTTCATATCGCGCAAAGGAATGGTCTTGGCGTGGTCGCCTTTAGACCACTCGGCGCGATTGTCGGCAAATGCGTTGGCGGAGACCAGGGCAAGAAAAATCACAAAACCAGCGAATCGAATCAACCACAGTAGCGAACGCTTCATTCGCACTCCTCATATTCATTCCTGGCTGCGCCAGGAATTGGTTTAGTTCCGGAAGTATTCAGGGTCGAAAGGAGAGAAGCTGCACCGGCAATAAAAATAGCCTGAAAACCGCGAATTGTAAAGCCGGGGTAAGAATAATAGCGGCTTTTAAACCAATGACTTAGATGCTTTTCTTCCCACCGCTTAATGCTGGAGAGCACCGCTGAACCATGATTTATACCCGTTCAGAGAAACCTTCTTAATCCCGGAGAGCGCGGGCATCTACTATAATCTCGAACCAATATCCTGTTTTGATTCTGTGTCATAGCTTGGAAGAGGGCGCTGCAAGGCGGCGCAAGGAGAGGCACAACTAATGCACAAGCCGGTGAAGTACGCGGAAAAAGTTTTGACCTACGCCGCGAAAGGCGCATGGGCGGTCTTTGAGAAAGCCAACAGCATCAAGCCACGGCCTTCATTCACGCCGAAGTGGTCAGACAAGCCGATGCTGAAGTCGTGGGAAAAGACCAAGCCGCCGCTCGGCTGGCCCCGCTCCACTGACTCGCTCTGCCCCAAGTGCGTTCCGGAAATCCGGCAGCAGATCGTCGACGGCAAACTGCCGCACGAAATTCTGCTCAACGAAAAGGCCGGCGAGATCAAAGCGACGATCATTGAGCGCGATGGCAAGATCCTGATGGTGAAGGACTGTCCCGTCCACGGCCACTTCGAAGACACCATGGCGATCGATACCGAGTTCTTCAAGCACCTGGAAGAGGTCTTCCCTGGCCGCGACATCCGCGCCCACAACGACGAAAAGCTGCACAACCACGGCACCAGCACGGTGAAGCACGGGCGCGGATCGGTATTGACCATCGACCTGACCAACCGCTGCAACATGATGTGCGATCCCTGCTTCATGGACGCCAACCAGGTCGGCTTTGTGCATGAGCTGACGTGGGAGGAAATCAAGACCATGCTGGACAACGCGATCTCGATCAAGCCGCGGCGCCAGATGTCGGTCCAGTTTTCCGGCGGCGAGCCAACGCTCTCGCCCTACTTCCTGGATGCAGTGCGCTACGCGCGCCAGGTTGGATACAACTCCGTGCAGGCAGCGACGAACGGAATCGAGTTTGCCAAGTCGCCTGAGTTCTGCCGCCAGGCGGCTGAAGCCGGCCTGCGTTACGCGTATCTGCAGTTCGACGGCATCGGGAACGCTGCCAACTCGCACCGCCAGGTCGGCAACCTGTTTGACGTGAAGCTGCGCGCCATCCACAACCTGCATGAAAACGGCGTGGACATTGTTCCGGTCACCACCATCATCAACGGGATCAACAATGAGCAGGTGGGCCGCATCATCCAGTTCGCTTTGGATAATCCTAAGACCATCAGCTTCCTCAGCTTCCAGCCGGTTTCGTTTACCGGCCGCGACGAAGAAATCACTGACGACCGCCGCCAGGCGCAGCGTTACACGCTCAGCCATCTGGCGCACGACGTGAAAAACCAGACCGGCCTGGGCGAGCCCAAGCGTGACTGGTTCCCGATCTCCTTTATGTCCACCTTCTCTGACTGGGCGGACCTGATCCACGGACCCAGCGCTGATTGGGGACAGCTTAGCTGCGGATGCCATCCGAACTGCGGCGTCGGCATGGCGGTGATGATCGACAAGGAAACCAAGGAAGCAGTTCCGGTCACGGCGTTCCTGAATGGCGACCGCATCGCCAAGGACGTGGCTAAAGTGAACGATGCCGGTCGCGGGCGTTTCCTCTCAGTATTTGGCATGGCCCTGGCGCTGGCGCGTAATTACGATCCCTTCAAAGCGCCCAAGCACTTCAAGCTGGCCGATCTGCTGAAGAAGTTCGACAAGACGTTCGGCGCAACCAAGAAAGCGGACACCAAGTATGGCAGCGTCTCCGGCGATCGCACGATTGAAGACATCAAGAAACGCCGCACTGACCGCTGGAACTTCCTCTTCATCGCCGGAATGTGGTTCCAGGACCTTTACAATTACGATTTCCGCCGCACCGAGCAGTGCATCATTCCCTACGCCACGCAGGAAGGCGAGATCAGCTTCTGCGCTTACAACACGGGCGTGGGCTGGCGCAACATCATCGAGAAGATGCATATGACGGCCACGCTCACCAAGTGGTATGAGGAGCATGGACGCCATGAGATCTTTGCCGGCGGCAAGGCCGTGGGGCTGAACGAGGCACAGCACAAGCTGAAGCTGAATGAAGACCACGTCCACGCTGAGCGCAACCACACGCTGGACGATCTTGGCATCGCCAGGACCGCGCGGGAAGAGAAGCTGCGCGCGCGCGACGCCAAGCTCAAGAAGTCAGCTGACGAGGCCCGCATGGAAGCGCTCTATCGCGAGCACATCCTGAAGGAGCCCAAGCCGCAAGGTGGGTTCGTGCCGCTGACCTCGATCACGCCGGCCAACGGCAACGGCAACGGCCAGCACGCGGAAAAGAAGGAAGAGGTTTTCGGAGATTAAGGATCAATTTCACCACAAAGGACACGAAGGGCACAAAGAGCTGATCTTTGTGCCCTTTTGTTTTATGCTTTTGAACGAGATCTGCTGATGAATCCTTTCGCCGCCAGGAAAATGGTTCCGTTCTCTTTGTGGTTCTTCGTGTCCTTTGTGGTTTGCTTTTGCGGCTGCATGGGAACATCCAAACATGCCACCTGGAACACCGCCACGGGCGGCGAACAGTATGAACGGCTGATGTGGAAAGCCATTCACGATAAAGACTGGGACAACGTTGAGCGTCATCTTTCGCCTACATTCATCGGAGTCAATGCGGAAGGTCAGATGTTGGATCGCCCAGCCTGGATCGCGTACTGGAAAAGCGTTCTACCTGCGGAGCTCTTGCTGGGCGAAATCAATGTCCAGCCGGAAGGCGCGGACATGAAAGTCAGCGGCATTCTTCAGTTGCAAGGCGGCAGGACGGCGGCCAGTCTTCGCGTGATATCGATCTGGCAGCAGGTAAAGACCCGCTGGACGCTTACGGCTACTTCGCTTACCCCGATCCAGAACAAGTAGAAAACACAGCCGCCAATTGTCAATCTTGAAATTTGTGAAAAGACTTGCACAGCGTTGTCTAGGCTGGCTCTAAAGGGTTTCGTTAGGCTCCTGTCGAGCCGGAACGAAAGCGAGGCGTCTCTTAGTACTAAAGTCATCTATAGCCCTCAGCACAGCGGGTTACAATCACCCTGATCGACCCTCCCCCTCAGATCTCCGGTGTTCTGCATTATTGAGCCATCTGTTTGAAGTAGGAAAAAATGCGATTGAATCAATTGACCCAAAAAATCGGTAGGGCTCCCTCAGACAAACAAGAGCTGGGGTTCTCCATGGTTGAGCTGATGATTGTTTGCGTGGTCCTCGTGATCATCTCTTTGATCGCGATCCCCAACATTGTCCAGATGAACAACAATTACAAGCTCGATGCGGCAGGCCATTCGGTAGCCAGCCTGCTGCAGCAGGCAAGAATGCAGGCGGTGCAGACGAACCTGCCTGCATACGCGAACACCACCACCGGTTCACCGAACATCGCATTCGTGGCCAGTACTCCAAACGCGGCTTACACGGCGGGCAATCCAGACGTGGCCCTCTCTCCCAGCATCACTTTTCAGCCAGCGCCGGCGACATCCGGCTTTCACTCGCAGTTGGATACCTATCTCGGCGGTGGAACACCGCTGAATGGAAGCATAGGTTTTAATGCCCGCGGCCTGCCTTGCGTTGCCAGCGTCACCAATGCCGCCGTATGCACCGCGACAACTGCGGGATACGAATGGTTCATGCAAAGTAACGCCGGATGGGAAGCAGTTACAGTCACTCCAGCGGGAAGGATCAAGAGCTGGAGGCTTGCGAGTCAATCCAACGGCACGTATTTGTGGCAGTAGGCGGAGCTATGAGACAGAAAAAGAGATTCGCGCGCGCAAACAGCAAAGGCTTCACGCTGGTGGAACTGATGGTGGCCATGTTTGTTCTGGCCGTCGGAGTGCTGGGTGGGATGGTCATGATCATACTCGGAATGACCCGCGACAACACCAACCGCATGGACACCACCGCGACGAACGCAGCCCAGGCGGTCATGGAACAGATCGCCGCTGTTCCGGCAAATGTGGACACCAATGTAGTCGTGACTGACTGTGTACCAACGGCGCGGACGGTGACCACCACAGGCAGCACCGGCGGAAGCGGGGCCACCTTGATGAGCGATGGCAGCGGGAATGTGGATTTTTCCGCCGCTCCGGTCGCCAATTACCAGACTTCTTTTACGGTGTGCGGCAACAATGGATTGCAGATTACTTATGACGTGCGCTGGCGCATTACCAAGTTGCCCAGTGGGGGCAAACTGGTGATCGTTGCCGCCGGGCACCCTTCAACCGATAACAAGACACGTGCCATGGCTTACATTCCACCCGTAACCTTGCGCACCATCGTGGGGCTGTGAGGGTGCGATGAAAAAAAGCAAAAAACAGTTACGGCAGCGCGGCTTCACCTTGATGGAGTTGTTGCTGGTTGTGCTCCTGCTGTCCATCATTGTGGGGGCGGTCTTTTCACAGATTGACCGGGCACAGGTCCGTTACAAGGTGGAAGACCAAAAACTTGATATGACCCAACAGGAACGTGAGTTTATCGACCAGTTCACCCGTGATCTGCACCAGGCCGGCTTCCCGTCTGCTTCCATGCTGGGCGGAGCTGGAACCGCCAATCAGATTGCCTTGGGTCTGATCTCGATCTCAAACAATGACCTGGTGATGGAAGGCGACGTGGATGGCGACGGCGTCGTGGAACGGGTTGAATACAGCTACTTTGATGGATCAGGCTGGGCTGGTCCCGGCCCGAATCCATGTCCCTGCATTCGCCGCAGTTCGATGGCCAAGGGGTCCGCAGGGCCGGCGACGAACTTTACCCAGGTACAGAACGTAATCGGCACATCGTTTTTTACTGCGCTGAACAGCACCGGTGGAGTGGCTACGGACCTGCCGAGCACGAAAGCTGTGCAAATCACGCTGACTACACAAGGACTGACCCAGGACAGCGACGTGCAAAAAAGCATTCAGGTAACCATGACGGGAATTGCGCGTCTTGTGAACAACTGAGGTGACAAACATGATCCGAAACAGCATAAAGCGAATGAAATCACAACGCGGGATCGCGATGATGGTGGCGCTCCTTGCCCTGCTTCTGCTTGCAGCGATCGGCATGGGCCTCATGTTCATGGCTGATACGGAAAACAGCGTCAACAACAATTATCGCGATTCGCAAAAAGCGTATTTTGCGGCGCGCGCGGGGGCGGAACAGGCTCGCCTGCTGCTGGCTTCAGATCCCACCCTGCATGCCAAAGTGTTGGCCATGGATGGCGTCATGCCGTCGTCGACGTCGAACACTGGAATGGTTTATCTCCTAAATCCGACAGGCACAGAAGCGATTGATCCCACTACTGCCACAGCAAATAATCTTTACCTGGACGATCAGCTTTGCTGGGAGAAATATGCCGGCATGACGCTCACTTCCGGCAGTGGACCGTGTGGCTCTAACAGCCAAAGCGGCCAGTTGCTGACCAACAATAACTCGTTTACCACGTCGACAATGTCAGCCCCGGGCACGGCCGCATCTGATGCTCTGGCATTTAAATGGGTGCGGCTCGCGAACAAGCAGAACTTGATGGGCCCGCTCAACCTGAAAATAAGCAGCACGGCCACCAGCGGGCAGCAGGTTTGCTGGGACGGCAGCCAAGAGTTTGTGATTGCCCCTTTGCAAACCTGTCAGGGACAGACGCCCATTACCATGCCGGTTTGGGAGATTACCTCCCTCGCAGTCACCCCGAAAATGGGGAACAGTTCTGGTTCGCGGCGCATAGTGCAGATGGAAGTGGCGCTCAATCCACCGTTAATTCCACCCGCACCCATCTCCACAGTAGCGCCGGTGAACTTGCAGGGCAGCTTCATTCTGAATGCCTATGACAATTGCGCCTGTCCCTGCACAACTGCGGCCACTTGTGCGGCGACCCACTGCACAAGCGCGCATGCTGTCTTTACCCAAAACACCGTTTCTGTGACTGGCGGAGCCGGCACCACGCTGACCAGCTACGGCTCAAATCCCACTCAGGGCACGCAGACCGTTCCCGGACCATCGGTGCAGCAGGTAAATCCATGGCCCTCATCGCTCAACATCAATAATCTGATCAACCACTACAAAACCGGGGCAGCAACTCCTAGCTGGGCATCCGGCTGCAGCGGCACGGCAAATTTCACCTCGATCCCGGCCACCTATCTGAACTGCGGAACGCAGACCAGCCAGCAGTTTGGAACTTATCCCGCCGGGCTGCCGACCGAACCATCGCCGGGCAGCTATACCTCGGTGACCGAATACGTTCCAGGCAGTGTGAAGCTAACATCGGCTGCGACCGGTTCAGGAATCCTGATTGTCGACGGCGACCTAGAGGTGAATGGCGGCCTGAACTGGTATGGGCTGGTTCTGGTCCGCGGCAAGGTTTCCTTCACCGGCGGCGCCGGACAGAGCGTGAACCTGTACGGCTCGATCCTGGCCGGCGAGGACGTCAACGCGACCGACCAGGCACAGACAGACACGTTCGGTGGCAGTATCAACTTTCATTATGACGTGTGCGCGCTCAAGAACCTGGGCGGAACAGCGCCGCCGCGCCTGCTGGCCACGCACGAGATCATGTATTAGGGAGAAACGGGAATGAAGAAGTCGGTCCTCAGTTTATTGGTATTTCTGCTGGCAGCAGCCTGCGCTGGCCTGGCACAAGCGCAGCAGGAACCGTCATTGGCTGAGCTGGCCAAGCAGCATCGTGACGGGAAGAAGCCGGTCAAGGTCTTCAGCAATGACGATGTCGCCACCAGCTCTCCGTCGCAGCCAGCCGAGAACCCGAAGAGCGCCGCAGCAACTGCTCAGGTAACCGGGTCTTCCGCGGCTTCAGTCAATAGCGCCAAAGCAGACCAGATGGCGGGCGCTGCCAAAGACGCTCCCGCCAGCAAAGACATTCCGGAAGTGGCGGAGCTGAAACAGAAGCTGAGTTCTTACAAGGAACAGCAGGAAGGCTGGAAGAAGTCGGCCAAGAAATACCAGGATCTGCTGGCCACTGAGACCAGCGACTTCCGCCGCCAGATGTATCAGGACGCACTCCAGGGCGATCAGCAGAACGTCCAGCTCTTTCAGGACAAAATCGATCAGACGCAAGCCGACCTGGCCAAAGCAGAGAAAGCTTCATCGAATCGTTAGTAAGCGGGGCTCGCAACAAGCCGGTCCCGCGGGCCGGCTTTTTCGTTTCCGTTGAGCCGGCAGTGACGAGGCGTGCCGCGCGGATACGCTACAATCGGTGCCAGCATGAGGGGCAATGCTCGCACAAGTACGATCAACATGGTCCGGTTTCGCCGCAAGCTCCTGGTCTGGTTTGATCGCCATCAACGCAAACTGCCGTGGCGCGGCGAGCGCGTTCCTTACCGCATTCTGGTTTCAGAAATCATGCTGCAACAAACGCGCGTTGCCGTGGTGGAAGAGCGTTATCGCAAATTCATTGCGCGGTTCCCGTCCGTGGAGAAACTGGCCAGGGCCAGCGAGCAGAGCGTGCTTGCGGCCTGGAGCGGCCTGGGCTATTACCGGCGCGCGCGCAATCTCCGCAGAGCAGCGCAGAAGATCGCAGCTGCCGGAAGCTTTCCGACGCGGGCAGCCGAGCTTCGCGAGCTGCCGGGCATCGGGCGGTACACGGCCAACGCCGTAGCCAGCATTGCGTTTGGTGAGCCGGTTGCCGTGGTGGACGGCAACGTAAAGCGCGTGCTGGAGCGCGTGTTTGCCGCTGATTTCGCAACGGACAAGAAGCCTGCCGAAGAGCTTTACTGGCAGCGCGCGGCTGATTTGCTCTACGAACCCAACCCCGGCGACTTCAACCAGGCCATGATGGAGCTGGGTGCGACGATCTGCCTGCCGGCGCAGCCTCGGTGCGAGGAGTGCCCGGTGGCGAAGATGTGCGTTGCGCGCGGGCCGGTGATAAGGAAAACGCGCCAGGAGCGGCGACGGGCGGTCCAGCGTTACGCTCTGGTGCGGCGTGCAGGCCGCGTGCTGCTGCACAGGCGGCCTGAGGACAGTTCGCTTATGCCGGGGATGTGGGAGTTGCCGCTGATCGCGCCGGCAGCCCAGACAAAGACAGCGCCGCTCTTGAAGTTGCGGCATTCCATCACCACCACGGACTACACAATCTTTGTTCACGCCGCCAACGCTGGCAACGCCAATGAAGGCAAGTGGCTCACGTTCGCGTCCGCAAAGCGCCTGCCGCTGACCGGCCTGGCGCGGAAGATCCTGGAGAGTCTCCATGCTTAGACTTTTTTACACCGCCGTGCTCGCAACCACTCTGCTCGCCTCCTTGCGGGCGCCGGCGCAGACGCAACCATCCAGCCCTTCTTTGCGTGATTGCTCCGCCGCTCAAGCGCCACCGAAGGGCGCCAGCCGCGTCTACATCGCACTACGCGACGGAAAAGATGGGTCTGGCAACTCGTCCAGCGACGCTCGTGATGGCAGCACCCCCGCGGCCTTCGATGCGGTCCTCCGCTGCTACTCTGAGGGGTGCTCCGACGCGAAGAACCCGAAGAAATCCGTTGCCAGGACCGAAAATCTCGTGGTTTGCCTGGGCCCTGGCACCTTTTCCACGCTTGGCAATTATGACTACATCATCGCCGTCCCGCACAGAAATCCCGCCGGCTTCACAGTCGGCAAGGGCTGGAAAATCCACGGCGCCGGTGTGGACAAAACCACGGTGAAGCTCGCCGCCTATTTACCTATCGTTGAAGGCAAGAACCCGCTGAACTATCCGCTCGACACCGGCACCGGCCTGGTGTTTGCCACCAACGGGGACAATGCGTCGAACGTCGAAATATCCGATTTGACCATTGACGGCAATTATCCCGAGCTAAAATCGACCGCGCGGCAGAACGGGATCAAGGCGCTGACCATCGAAGCAATCCATCTGCGCGCAGACCAGGGCGGCCATTGGATTCACGACGTCAATGTCATCAACATGGCGGGCGAAATTGGCGACATCCACATTCGCTGGGAGGCGTTCCCGGTGTGGATTGTCTCGATGAACAACGCCTCTCCCGGGGAAAACAGCGGCAACGTGATTGAGAGCCTGCGCATGAGCCAGTCGTTTGGCGGCACCGGTTGCGCGATTTCCATTGCCAATGCGGTGGCTGAGGTCCGCTTCACGATGGTGAGCGGCTATCCGATCGGCTACGGCGGCTGGAAGATGGGCGCGGTCTACTTCCACGACAATACCGCGCAGGACACCGGCTACGGCTTCAATGTGGACAGCTGGAACAACGATGGCGTGCGGATCGAGAAAAATTACATCATCCATCCGCGCAAGTACGGGATCGTGGTCGGCGGCGACTGGGCCTTCCACAATTTCAAGATCGTAAACAACACCATTCGCATCGATCGTTCAGGCGTGACCGCCCTTGTTTTTCAAGGTGGAGTCAGCGGCGCGCTGGTGGCGGAAAATCAGGTGCTGGCGGAGAATTCTTCCGCCGCCAAGTCGCGGGCGATCAGAAACTATGGCACCAGCTCGCATGGAGGGGCGAACCAGAACAACATGTATCAGTCGAACCTGATCTCCGCCGGGATGAAGATCGCATTTGAGGGCCAGTCGGACAAATCGCAGAGCTGCTTTTTCGGCAATCACGATGATCGCGGCCGCCCGCGCGGCGATCTGCCGGATAGCGGCAGCGGGCCCTGCACGAAGAAGCCGGCCCGTCCTTCGGCGCGATGAACCTGCGATCGCGCCACCCATTCCTCTGCTTCCGCAGAATCATTAGAATAGAAGTTCAGGTTGGAGGGACCATGCCTGCATTGGAAGCCGGCGTACAGGCGCCGGAGATTGAACTGAAAGATCTGGAAGGGCGGAAGTTCTCACTGCAAGAGGCCCGCAAGAAGGGACCGGTAGTGGCTGCGTTTTTCAAGGTCAGCTGTCCGGTGTGCCAGCTGGCGTTTCCGTATCTTGAGCGCGCTTTCAAGGCATATGCGCATAGCGGCAAGTTCACGTTTGTCGGCGTTTCGCAGGACAGCGCCGCCGACACCAAAGCATTTAACCGGCAATTCGGCGTCACCTTCCCCGTACTGCTCGATCCTGCAGGTAAATATCCGGCCTCTAATGCCTATGGCCTCACCAATGTTCCGACCTTTTTTCTGGTTTCGCCGGAAGGCGAGATTGAATTTTCATCGGTGAGCTGGTCCAGGGCTGATGTGGAGCTGCTGGGCCGCCGACTGGCGACGATCAGCGGTATGAATGTGAAACCGATCTTCGAGCCCGGCGAAAAGGTGGCGGAATATAAACCGGGTTGAGAATCGAAGAATTAGTCCGCGTGTCGGGCGAAAAAGCAATCAGCACTCAGCACCCAGCATTCAGCCAAAGAGGAATTATGAAAACACTCAGAGCCCTTCTGCTCGTGATGATTAGTGTGTGTGCGGCGCAGGCGCAATCCAACCTGCCTGCGGCGGCACAAAAAGCCATGAACTCGATTGACGCGGAGAAGATCCGCGCCACTGTCAAATACCTTGCTGATGACAAGCTCGAGGGCCGCGGCACGGGACAGAAGGGCGGTGACCTGGCCGCGGACTGGATTGCTGCGCAGTTCAAGAGCTACGGCCTTATCCCGGCGGGCGATGGCGGCACGTATTTCCAGAACATCCAGTTCTATGGCGTGACCACCGATCCCAGTGAGACTCATTTCGCATTCGTAACCAAGTCCGGCGCGGAGACGGTGCTGAAGTTTGCCGACGAATATGTCGCCACCAGCCTGACGCACGCGGAAAAGTCAGAGATCGATGCACCGATCGTCTGGGTCGGCTATGGCATCAACGCGCCGGAGTACCAATGGGACGATTACAAAGGCACGGACGTCAAAGGCAAGTTCCTGCTCATGCTGGTGAATGAGCCGCCCTCAAACGATCCGAACTTTTTCAAAGGCCGCGCGCTCACCTACTACGGCCGCTGGACGTACAAGTATGAAGAAGCCGCGCGGCGCGGCGCCGTGGGCGTGATCCTGGTGCATAAGACGGAGATGGCGAGCTATCCGTGGGAGGTGGTGCGGAACTCATGGGGCGGCGAGACCTCGCTGCTGAAGGAAGATACCGATCCCAAGCTGAAGTCAGCAGGCTGGATCCAGTTGGAGGTTGCGCGCAAGCTCGTCGCATCGGCGGGAATGGACCTGGAGAAGATGATGCAGGAGGCAAACTCCCGCAGCTTCAAGCCGGTGGAATTGCCGGTCAAAGTCAAAGAAACGCTGGTCAGTCATGTGCGCTCGTTCGCCTCGCGCAACGTTGTGGGCGAAGTGAAGGGCTCTGATGCAACGCTGGCGCAACAGGCGGTCCTGTACACCGCTCACTACGATCACCTGGGCATTCATCCGGAGGAGAAAGGCGACAATATCTACAACGGCGCGGCCGACAACGCGACCGGCTGCGGCATCCTGCTGGAGCTGGCGCGCACCATCGCCGCCGCCGAACAGAAGCCGAAGCGCACCGTGCTGTTCGCGGCCGTCACGGCGGAAGAGCAGGGCTTGCTGGGATCGAAATATCTGGGTCAGCATCCGCCCATCGCGGCCAAAAACATCTCTCTCGATCTGAACTATGACGACATACAGCCGCTGGGCGAGCCGCAGCAGCTCGTTGTCACGGGAGCGGAGCGCACCAGTGTTTATTCCCTGGTGGAGAAGGTGGCAAAGGAGTTCGGGCTTGCAATTCAGCCCGATGACCGTCCGGAAGCCGGGCACTACTATCGCTCAGACCACTTCAGCCTGGCACGTGTGGGTGTGCCCGCCTTCAGCGTGAATCAGGGCGCGCTGTTCAAGGGCCACGATCTGGCTTGGGGCGAGGAAAAGGAGCGCGATTACGTTGCGCACCGTTATCACCAGCCTTCAGACGAGTATCGGCCCGACATGGACTTTACCGCCGACGCCAAGCTGGCGAAATTCGGCCTGATCCTGGGCTGGCAAGCCGCAAATCAGCCCGCTTTGGCGGGTTGGCAGGCAGGCGATGAATTTGAGAAGGCCCGTAAGAGCGGCCAATAACCTGGGGCGCGAACAGCTGGTTACGAAAGTGCCGATAGTAATCTAAGTGATTCCGGGAAGCTGGGCTAGAATCATGCTTCCCCCCGTCCGGCAGCCGGCTGTCAATGTCATTCTCATTCCTGCAACGCGGTAGTCTGCCCGATCACGCGCGCCAGCTCACCCTGGCGTGTGAGTGGCCCTCGTTTGCTCTGGAAGGCCTGGTCACGGGGATCGACAACGTCCGCCACGATGTTTTTCTAAGCCCGAAGTTTGTCGAAATCGCGCGGCAATACATCTTCAAGCTGATCGCAAAGCATGGCAATGTAGATGAATTGGCGACCGAAGACCGCACGGCAGTGCGTCCGCCGGTGCGGCCCAACGGTCACGCGCGGCAATCGGATTCGGCGGAGTTCAAGCGCCTGCTCACGGAATTGCATGTTGCAGCGCTGAACCGGGCCAAGGCGGACAACAACGTCTCGCTCGATCTGCTGTTCCGTCTTGCCGTGCTCAAATTCCAGCGCGCCGAACTGCTGAACCAATACGGCCAGGTGCTGGAGCGCTGCCGCGCCCGGCTGAAATTTTACGAGGCACCCCGCCAGTCAGGGACCAATCGCACGCTGGAGATGCGTGAGCGCTTTGTCGGGTTCCAAGTCAATAAAAAGACGGTGCTGCGGCGCGCCGGGCAGGACCTGTTTGTGGTGCTGCGCGAAGCGGAAAAAGAGTCACTGGGCCGGACGCGGCGCTCGTTCTTCGGTGACACCGCGGCCGCCATGTATGACTTGTTTTTGAACCGGCTGGTTTTCATCGAAGATGGCCAGGACAATCTCCTGAACGCCGAGCACTACGTGATGCTGGGGACCTACGATCGCGACCGCGATCGCTTCCATACCATGAGGGAAATTGCCGGGCAGTTCCTGCACTCGCTGGAAGCGGTTTCAAGCCTGCATGATCCGCAGGTGGATGGAATCCTGAACGTCCCGGAAAACGCGCACGAACTGATGGCCGGTGGCATGCCGGACGAGGGAACCCCGAAGAGCAAAGCGCAGAAAGCGCTGCTCAATGCTTGGGTGGAATTGCTGGAACGGGAAAACGTGATGGCGCACGTGATCGCCTCTTATGAGGCGGTGCCGCTGCTGCCGCAGTATTGCCCGCCGATCAATCCACAGCAGCTCAAGAACGCGCTCTTCTCGCGCGAGGAGCGCAAGCGCGTGGAGACGCTGCTGGAAGAACACGGCAAGCTTTCACCCGCGGGGCTGCACGCGGCGGTGAAAAGAGTTGAGGGTTGCCGGCCCGCGGAGAAGGCCAAGCTGGCCGCGCGGTTCTTCACCGACTTCACCCGTTATCATCGCGACCTGCGGCGCATGGAGACTGTGATGGCCGCCATGGAAAACGTGAACGTGCTCGCCACCGAGCGCTTCCGCGAGCTTTCCGCCATCAACAACACACTCTACGAGTTCCTGCTGCCGGAAGAGCAAAAACCTGCGGAAGAAAAAATCATCCATCACGTGGTACTCAAGGCGGACATACGGGAGTCGACCACGCTGACGCGCACGCTGCTGGAAAAAGGACTGAACCCGGCCAGTTATTTCAGCCTGAATTTTTACGATCCCATCAACAAGCTGCTGCCGAAATACGAAGCGAAGAAGGTCTTCATAGAAGGCGATGCGCTCATCCTGGCGCTGTTTGAGCGCGAAGGCGAACCTGCGCTGGGCGTGGCCCAGACCTGCGTGCTGGCCAAGGAGATCATCCAGGTGGTCACGGCATACAACGAGCGCTCGCTCGCTGCCGGGCTGCCCAGCCTGGAGTTAGGCATTGGAATTTCCTACCAGGACTCCGCGCCCATGTACCTGATGGACGGCAACAAGCAGATCATGATCTCCAAGGCGCTGAATGAGAGCGATCGCCTGTCTTCGTGCAGCAAGGGCATGCGCCGGCTGCTGGAGAACCGCGAGCTGCTGTTCAACGTGTTCTCATTCAAAACGGTGGAAGACGAGAACACCGGCGGAAATCCCGATGAATTCCTGCTGCGCTACAACATCGGCGGCATACACATCAATGAAGCCGCGTTCCGCAAGCTGCGCAGCGAAGTTTCATTGCAGGCCTTCGACGTTACTGTGCCCATGATCTGGAACAAGAGGGCCGTGCGCATCTATGCCGGCATGGTGCCTTTGGGCCAGGGATCGTTCCACCAGATCGTGGTCCGAGAAGGACGGGTTGCGCACGTGGACGCGCGCGACTTCTCGCTGAAGCAGATCACCGATCGCCATTACTATGAAGTCTGCACCCATCCGAAGATCTACCAGGCGATCGAGAGCGTAACCAGCATGGCGATGGCGGGAAAGTAAGGGAAATCGGTCCATCGGAACATCGGGTCATCGGGACATCCGAAGAGCGGCGCGCTGTAGCGATTCATTAGTAGATGGCGACAAAAGGTCCAGGCGCTCGAGGCTAACCAAGAGGCAAGAGCTAAAAGCTATTGCGCCGCACACGGAAAGGCACGCGCACCACGGCTTCAATATCCACGGGTTGGCCGTTCTTAGTTCCTGGGCGGAATTTCCATTGCTGCAGCGCCTTGCGCGCATTTTCATTCAGCCGCTCGTCAAATCCATCGAGCACGCGAACACCATCGACGCTGCCGTCGCTGCGGATAATGGCGTAGAGCACAACCACGCCTTCAATGCGGTCCTGCATCAGGTCCTGAGGATACGCGGGATCAACCTTGGTGATGGCCTCGGGCGCGCTCAGGTCGTCGCCGGCGGGGCCGGTAGCATTGAGCTCGGCAAAGCGGACGGTCCAGCTTCCCACGGATGAAGAGAGATTGGGCATGCTGAGCCGCATGGAATAGTGCCGGCGCGCGCCGAAGACCTGCGTGTCAATGCGGGTGGCGGGACGGCCGTCAGTCTTGTCGGGCGTGAGCGGGCGTGCTGCGGGCGGCGGAGCAGCGACCACAGCGTTGGCCGTGATCTTCACGGGAGGCGCGGAGATGTAGGTGTTGCCTGAATCGCTGCCCGGGCGATTTGCGGCAGGCGCGCTCGTGCCCGCTGCGATTTCCGGAAGCGCGCTTGCGCCGGGACGGCCCTGCGGGCCGGCGGCGAATTCACCGGGACGATTGCCTTCCGGCACCTTGATTGGCTCCGCCGGCGCCGCGGGCTGCGCGTTCAGGACCAACAACTGTCCAACATCTTTTTCGCGCGCGCTGCCGCCGGTGCTCACCGGTTGCGCGGGTGGCGCGGCCGTGGCGTCGGCGGAAGGCAAACCAAAGCGGCTGATATTCCCCCCAACGGCTGACGGGGCCGGTGGTGCAACTTGTGGCGCACTCATGGGCAGCGTTTGCGTTGAAAGAGGGCGTCCGGAACCGGAAGCAACATCAGCTGCGGGGGCCGCGACTTGAGGCGGTGATTGCGCGGGTATCTGAAGCGCCTGCGGATTGCGCGCTACGGAGTCCGGGGCCGGCGGCACCACGAGCGGGCCTTCGAGCGGCAAAGCGCGAACCGGCCGGCTGCCGGCGACTGGAGTTGAAGGTGCGGCCACGACCGGAGTCGCGGTGGGAGGAAAGATCAGCGGATGCAGGTTGCTTGCAACCTCTGGCGTGGGCGGCGCGACCTCCGGATCGGCCAGCGGCAGCTCACGTAAACGGCGGTTGCTCACCACGGGCGCGCCGGGAATTTGAGCATTCACGACCAGGTTCGGCAGCGGGACATCCTGCTTGAGCAGCATCGGGTTCGGCTGGACGATCGTCTGCCGCGTGCTGATATGGCTTTCGTTGGTGACCACGATTTCCTGCACGGAATATTCGGGATCGGCCGGCTGCGGTCGGGCGCGACGCGGCGGCGCGGGTTTGGCCGCATGCGGCGTTACCGGCGGCAGGTACTCGGAAAGTTGATAACGCAGTGGCGAAGAGTGCGAAGGTAGCGTGGTGACGAGTGCAGGCTGGTCAAGCCACATGAGATTGAGCGCATAGATAGCGAGGATGACCAGAACGTGTCCGAGGAACGACTGCCGGGCTGCGCGCCATGCCACGGGACGGTGGACGAGGGCGTCACGCCAGTATTCGGCAGGCTTGGCGGTGATCCAGACGGGCGGCGGCGCGGGGCGGAAGAGATCGCGCAGGTTGCGCGCAAAGACACGCAACCAAGGCTCGGGCTCGATCAGGAACTGCAAGCCGCGAAAGGGAGCCGTCGACTGTTGTGTTGCCGGTCTCATGGCGACCGCATTTCACTTGAACTTCCGGGCAAGTAGAACGATTATATCTTTAAATCACTGAGGCGGAATTCATGGTTTCAGGGAGAAAACTCCTTAGTTCGCTGACTTTGGTCATTGTTTTCATGGCTTGCGCCGGAGTGTGCCGGTCGCAAGATGGCTTTGCCGTGCGCGGGCAAAGCAAGGCCGCCGAGCAGGAGAGCCGCAACAATCCGGCCAGCAGCCCGGCCGAGGACATCTCCGGGATGTACAGCTTCCTGAAAGAGGGCGAGTTCGTGCAGATCAATCTGGAAAAGAGCGGGGTTTCCGGATACATCTCGCGCATGGGAGAGACCGAGAGCGACCGCGGAGTCTTCCTGGACCAGTTCTTCGACAAGGCACAGATTCAGGGGCACGACGTTTCATTCACCACCAAGCCGCTGCACAGCATGTGGTACGAGTTCAAGGGCAAGTTTGAGCGCGGGCCGGCGAAGACCAAGGCGGAGGATGGATATTACATCCTGCGCGGCACACTGAAGGAAATGATGCTCGACGAAAACAAGAAGCCCGTGGCCCATGCCCGCGAAGTGGAATTGAAGTCGCTGGGGCAGCCTGACGATTCAGATCTGGCCACGACCAAGAGCAAAAAGCCCAAGGATTAATGCCGCGCCTGTGAGCTTCCGGTGCGGGCGACGCGTTCACCTTCCAATGCAGTCTTGAACTCGCGCAGACCGCGCTCAATCCAGTGCTCCAGATGTCCTTCCAGCGGCAGCAGGGCGCCGAGATTGCCCAGCGGCGGCTCATAATTCATCAGCACGT